>NZ_FNVI01000006.1:0-294221 GCF_900107945.1 Methylobacterium sp. 190mf
CCGCGTCGTGCGGAACGAGAACAGGTTGTCGGTCCAGTGGTGGACCGACAGAACGCGCTCCTCGTAGAACTTGCTCATCGACGGATCAGTCCTCGAATCCTCTGACGCTCGGCACACGGCCCCGACGATTCGGGGCCCGTGGTGCGGGGGATCCCCGCCGCCCCGCTCGGGCGGGGGTGGATCCTCGGCAGGGAACCCGCCCGGATCCGGTTGCAAACACACGCGCGCCGCTTCTTTCGCAGTTGCAGCACGTCCGTCAAGGCGTGCCGGGATCACACTGGCGAAAGAAGTGAACGGCCTGGAATCGTTCGAAGATTTAGCGTCTTCGCGGACGCTCCGCAGCGCCGTTCCGGACATGGGAGGGTTGCCGCAGAGCGGGCCCCGCGCGCCGCCCTCAGAGGGGGGCGGCGGGCCGGAGCGGCGCGAGCCCGGCCTCGATCTCGGCCCGGCGCGGCTCCAGAAACGGCGGCAGGGCCAGGCGCTCGCCCAGGGTCTCCAGGGGCTCGTCCGCGGTGAAACCCGGCCCGTCGGTGGCGATCTCGAACAGGATGCCGTTGGGCTCGCGGAAATAGAGGCTGCGGAAGTAGTAGCGGTCCACCGGCCCGCTGCTCGGCACCCGCGCCGCCCGGAGCCTGTCGGCCCAGGCCTCGTAATCCCCGTCCGGGATGCGGAAGGCGACGTGGTGGACCGCGCCCGCGCCCTGGCGGGCCGGCGCGGACCGGTCGGCCAGGAGCTGGAGCTCGGCGGCCGGGCCGCCGGGTCCCATCGCGTAGACCTCCACCGGGCCGTCGCCCGTCTCGAAGGCGCGGTCCCGGCGCAGGCCGAGCACCTCGGTCAGCACGGCGGCGGTGCGGGCCGGGTCCGGCACCGACAGCCGGATCGGGCCGAGGCCGCGGATCTGGTAGGCGGCCGGCACGGGCGAGCCGTCCCAGGGATGCTCCGGCCCGGTCCCGCCATCGTCCACCAGGGCGAGGCGCTGGCCCTCCGGATCCTCGAAATCGAGGGTGAGGCGCCCGTCGCGCGCGGCGGGCTCGGCCTCGACGATCCCGGCCTCGCGCAGGCGCGCGTGCCACCACGCGACCGCGCCCTCGCCCGGGACGCGCAGGTGCGTGCGGGTGATGCTGCCGGAGCCCCGCCGCTCCCGGGGCGCCGGCCAGTCGAAGAAGGTGATGTCGGTGCCGGGGCTCGCCAGCCCGTCGGCGTAGAACAGGTGGTAGGCCGAGACATCGTCCTGGTTCACCGTCTTCTTCACGAGCCGCAGGCCGAGCGTGCCCGTGTAGAAGGCGACGTTCTCCGCCGCGCGGGCGGTCACCGCGGTGAGGTGGTGGATGCCGGTGAGCTGCATGTCGGTCCTGGGGTTCGCCGCGTCGCGCCTCAGGTGGGGGGCGGCGGCGGCTTCGCGAGCGGCTCGCGGATCGGGCGGCCGGCACCCGTTCCTCCGGGGCCGCGCCGCGGTCGGCCCGCAGCGATCGCCGCCCGAGAGGCGCCGCGCCCCGGACCGGCGGCGCGGCCGCTACGCGGCGATCGGTACCCGGGCGCGGCGGATTTCGCCGAACCGCGGTCCCGAGACCCGCTTCTCAGAGCCCCACGGGCCGGCCGGCGGCGACCACCAGCATCTTGCCGTCCGCGAAGGTGCGGGCGGCGGCCCGGCGGATATCCGCCTGGGTCACGGCCGAGACCATCGCGTTGCGCCGGGCGATGTAGTCCATGCCCAGCTCCTCGAAGGCGATCTGCACCAGCTGGTGGGCGATCTTGGTCGAGGTGTCGAAGCCGAGGGCGTAGGAGCCGGTCAGGTAATCCTTGGCCTTCTGCAGCTCGTCGTCGTCCGGGCCGTCCGTGATCAGCCGGCCGATCTCGTCGCCGATCACCGACAGGGCCTCGCCGACGCGCTCGTTCTTGGTGGCGGTGTAGCCCCAGGTCATCGCGGCCGACCGGTGGCTGACCAGCGAGGTCCCCACCGAGTAGGCCAGCCCGCGCTTCTCGCGCACCTCCTGGAACAGGCGGGACGTGAAGGCGCCGCCGCCGAGGATGTGGTTCAGCACGTAGGCCGGGATGAAGTCCGGGTCGCGCCACGGCACGCCGGCCATGCCGAACCGGATCACCGACTGGGGCACGTCGAGGTCGACGACGATGCGCTTGCCGAGATCGTGCACTTCGGTGCGCGGCACCGCCTTCAGCGCCCCGGCCTCCGGCAGGGTTCCGAAGGCGCGGTTCAGGCCCTCGGCGAGCTGCTCGGCGCCGATGGCGCCGACCGCCGCCACCTTCACCCGGCCGCGGCCGATGATGCGGGCGTGCATCGCCAGCAGGTCGTCCCGGGTGATCGCCGTCACGCTCTCCACGGTGCCGGAGGACGGGCGGGCGTAGGGATGGCCGGCGAACGCCTCCTTGAAGAAGCGGCGGGAGGCCAGCACGCCCGGATCGTTCTGCTGGTAGCGCAGGCCGGCGATGATCTGGGCGCGGACGCGCTCGATCGCGTCGGGGTCGAGGCGGGGCTTGGCCAGCGCCAGGGCGAGGAGCGCGATGCCCTCGTCGGCGTGCTTGACCAGCATCTTCAGCGAGCCGCCGACCGCGTCGGCCCCCGCGTGGAACGACAGCTCGATTGCCCGGGCGGCGAGCCGCTCCTGGAACAGGTCGGAGGTCAGGTCGCCGGCGCCCTCGTCGAGGAGCCGCGCCAGCATCTGCGCGCAGCCGGCCTTGCCGGCCGGGTCCTGGGCGGCGCCGCCCTCGAAGGTGAAGGCCAGGGCGATCATCGGCACCACCGGCGACTCGACGTGCCACGCCTCGATGCCGGCGGCGGTCGTCACCGGCAGCGCCGTGGTGGGCGAGCTGACGGTTTGGGCGGTGGTCTCGACCAGAGTCTCGGCCAAGCTCATGGGAACCTCGTGTCTCTATCTCGGGCGACGGCGGAGCGGGCCAGGGCTCCCGTTCGGCAGAGCGCCCCGCCCGGACCCGTCACGGGCCCGGCGGGACGCACCCGGGGTTACTCGGCGGCCATCGCGACCGGGGCGTCGGGATCCTGCGCCTTGGTCAGGTAGCCGGTGACCGAGCGGGCCGGCGTCAGCCAGCGCTCGGCGGCGCCCTTGAGACGCGCCTGCGTCACCCCCTCGATGTCGGTCGGCCAGCGGCGGACCTCCTCGATGGTCTCGCCGATCGCCAGCGCCGAGCCGTAGATGCGTGCCAGCGACGACTGGCTGTCAGAGGAGTAGACGGTCTCGGCCACGAGGCGGGTCTTGGCGCGCTCGATCGCCTCGGCGTCCAGGGCCTCCGCGGGGGCGCGGCGCAGCACCCTGTCGACGGCCTCCTCCAGCTTCTCCAGGGGCACGCCCTCGGCGGGCACCGCGTAGACGGAGAAGCGGGTGTCGTCGATCGCCGAGCCCATGTACCAGGCGCCGGCATTCACCGCGAGGCCGGTCTCCATGACCAGCTTGCGGTAGAGGTAGGAGGTCGAGCCGCCGCCCAGCACCTCGGCCAGCAGCTCGAGGTCGTGGCAGCCGCCGTCCCGGGCGGTGATGCAGGAGGGGGTCAGGTAGAGGCGCTGCAGGGTCGGCTGCTCGACCTTCGGGTCGGCGACGGCGACGCGGCGCAGGGCCTTCGGCTCCGGCTCCCGCGCCCGCAGGCGCTCGGGCCGGGCGCCCTGGGGCGTCACGCGGCCGTAGGTGGTCTCGGCGAGGCGCCGGACCTCGTCGGGCGTGACGTCGCCGGCCACCACCAGGATGGCGTTCTCGGGGGTGTAGAAGCGCTTGTAGTAGGCCAGCGCGTGCTCGCGGTTCAGGCCCTCGATCTCGTGCATCCAGCCGATGATCGGGATGCCGTAGGGATGGTGCACGAACAGGCCGGCCGCCATCGCCTCGGAGAGCTGGGCGGAGGGGTCGGTCTCGACCCGCATGCGCCGCTCCTCCAGCACGACGTCGCGCTCGGGGGCGACGACGGCGTCGTCGAGGACGAGGCCGCTCATGCGGTCCGCCTCGAATTCCATCATGGTGCCGAGGTGATCCCGGGCGACCCGCTGGAAGTAGGCGGTGTAGTCGTAGCTGGTGAAGGCGTTCTCCTGGCCGCCCAGGCCCGACACCGCCTTGGAGAAGGCCCCGACCGGGTGCTTCTCGGTGCCCTTGAACATCAGGTGCTCGAGGAAGTGGGCGATGCCCGACTGGCCGAGCGGATCATCGGCCGAACCGTTGCGGTACCAGATCATGTGGGTGGCGACGGGGGCCCGGTGGTCGGGGACGACCACCACGTCGAGGCCGTTGTCGAGGGTGAAGGCCGTCACTTCCGGTCCGCCCGCCTCGGAACGCCCGAACGGCGCGGCCTCGCCCCGGCCGGCGCTGCCGCCGTAGGGCGAGCCCGGACGCAGCGGGAAGAGGGTGGGCGTCGCCTTCCTGAACAGGTGCATTCCGCTTTCCTTCTGCCGGCCCCGGATCGAAGCGTCCCGCGTCGGGATGCGCGCGCGGATCGGGGCCGTCCTGGTCACCGGGGCGCAAGAACCGCACCGGGACGATCATCTCATGTTGCCACGCCGCGGCGCCGTTGCAACGGCGACACGGCGCCCCCGTCACTGCTGCGCGCGCTGACGGAGATACGCGCGGGGATCCGACTCCTCGCGCTCGCGGCTGGCGTTGTTGATCGGGTCGCTCGACGGCGGCCGGGCCAGCTGCTTGGGCGACTGCCGGTACCCGGTCGGCGGGTCCGTGAGCGTGTCGCGGCTCGGCTCGATGTCGGAGGGCTCGGCGTTGGCGCTCTTGCCCTTGAGCAGCTCGAAGGGGCTGAGCAGGCTGTCGTCGCGGTTGTTGTCGCCGGGCTTGCGCTCGGCGGTGGTCGTCAGGCCCGCGCCGGCACGGCGGCCGCCGCGCATCTCCTCCACGGAGAGCGTCGCGTTGTTGTCGTCGTAGCGGCCCTGGGCCTGGGAGCCCTTGGGATTGCGCCGCTCCACGGCGGCGCGCTCGCGCTCCACGATCTCGGGATCCTTCGGCCAGGCGGTGCTGGTGGAGCGCGCCCGCGGCTGCGGCAGGGCCTTGCCGTCGATCTTGGGCGGCATCACCAGTGGCGGCCGCTCGTGATAGTCGATCGGATCCTGGCGCTTCTCCAGGAGGCCGATGCCCGACAGGGCGTCACGCATGAACTCGCCGCGCTCCTGCGCGTGCGCGGCACCGACGACGCAGAGCGGAGCCAGGGCCACCGCGGCGGAGAGGAGGGGACGAAGCCTGCGATGCCCGGTCATGCTGCCTCACGGGTTCCGGACGGAGCGTCCGGCTCTGGGAAGGCCGCGGCGCGGCCCGATCCGACAGGTCCCGGCCTGAGACCGGTTTCCGGCGATCGTATGGCGCC
Organism: Methylobacterium sp. 190mf; assembly: GCF_900107945.1. Taxonomy (NCBI): domain Bacteria; kingdom Pseudomonadati; phylum Pseudomonadota; class Alphaproteobacteria; order Hyphomicrobiales; family Methylobacteriaceae; genus Methylobacterium; species Methylobacterium sp. 190mf. The sequence goes on from NZ_FNVI01000006.1 coordinate 5,323, forward strand.
TTGACTGCGTCGCGCCAGGAGGGGGACGCGGGAGGACCTGTGTGTTGCAGGGATCACAGGCGCGGCGCCGGGTCGCCCTGCGGGGGGGACGCCCGGCCCCTGCGGCCGTCCGGGGACAGGCTGTCGAGGATCAGGCCGATCACGCCGGCCACGATCGCCGCGTCGGCGACGTTGAACACGTACCAGGACCAGCCGCCGGCATGCAGGTGGACGAAGTCGAAGACGGCGCCGTAGGCGGCCCGGTCGATGGCGTTGCCGAGCGCCCCCCCGACGATCAGCCCGAGGGCGATCCCGAGGAGCCGCGACGTGGCCCGGCGCATCCAGATCCCGAGGCCGAGGGCGGCGGCCAGCGACAGGGCCACGAGGAGCCAGCGGCCGATCCCGCCCTCCTGCTGGAACAGCCCGTAGGAGACGCCCCGGTTCCAGACCACGACGAAGTCGGCGAAGGGCGCCAGCCGCCAGGGCTGCGTCAGCACGAGGTCGGTGCCGAAATAGAGGCCGAGCTTGCTGGCCTGATCGAGGACCAGGGTGAGAACGAGGGCCAGGAGGCCGGCGCGGAACGGCGTCACGGGCGGCGCACTCGGCCCGGGCCGGCGTCCCCCTCTCCCCGCGGGCGGGGAGAGGGAGTGGCGCCGCCGACGACGCGGAACGCCCTCACGCCGCGCTCGCCTCCGGATGCGCCGCGTCCCACTCGCGCAGGGCCTGGGCGTCGCGGGGCGTCACGTCCGGGTAGTCCGGGTCGCTGCCCACCTCCGGGCTGACCCGCCAGGAGCGGGCACATTTGCGACCCGCGGCCGGGCTCGGCACCACCGCCACGCCGCGTACCTCGTCGAGGCGGAAGGCCTCGGCCGGGCCCTCGCCCGCCACAACGGCGATGTCCGAGGTGATGCAGGTATCGGCGAAGTCGCAGCCCTCGAGCGCCGCGAGAAGCTCCGGATCCGCCACGTAGACCGTCGGCGCCGCCTCCAGGCTCGCGCCGATGCGCTTGGCCGCGCGCTCGATCTCCAGGGCGCCGGTGACCACCCGCCGCACCCGCCGGATTTTTTGCCAGCGCTCCGCGAGGGGGGCGTCGAGCCAGTCAGCCGGGGTCTCCGGCAGGGTCTGGAGATGCACCGAGCCGTCCTCGGACGGGTAGCGGTCGAGCCACGCCTCCTCGGCGGTGAAGGCGAGCACCGGGGCGAGCCAGATCGTCACCCGGCGGAAGGCCTCGTCGATCACCTGCAGCGCCGACCGCCGGCGGACCGAGGACACGGGATCGCAGTACAGGGCGTCCTTGCGCACGTCGAAGTAGAAGGACGACAGGTCGCCGGTCATGAAGCCGTTGAGCAGCGCCACCACCCGCTTGGTGTCGAACGCCGCGTAGGCCTCGCGGATCTCGCCGTCGAGCTCGGCGAGCCGGTGCAGGATCAGCCGCTCCAGCTCCGGCATGTCGGCGTAGGCCACGTCGTCGCCCTGGACTCGGTGGGCCAGCGAGCCCAGCATCCAGCGCAGGGAATTCCTGAGCTTCCGGTAGGTCTCCGCGAAAGTCTTGATGATCTCCGGGCCGATGCGCAGGTCATCTGTGTAGTCGGAGGCGGCGACCCACAGGCGCAGGATGTCGGCGCCCGAATCCTTGATGACGCTCTGCGGTGCGACGACGTTGCCCTTCGACTTCGACATCTTCAGGCCCTTGCCGTCGAGCACGAAGCCGTGGGTCAGGACGATGTCGTAGGGCGCCCGGCCGCGGGTGCCGGCGGATTCGAGCAGCGAGGACTGGAACCAGCCGCGGTGCTGGTCGGAGCCCTCCAGGTACATGACCCGGTCCTGCCCGCCGTCGCGGACGCGCTTCACCCCAGAAAGCCCCGGGAAGGCCTCCGGATCGTCGAGCACGAAGGCGTGGGTCGAGCCCGAATCGAACCAGACGTCGAGGACGTCGGTGACCTTCTCGTAGGCGGCCGGGTCGTGGTCGGGCGCCAGGAAGCGCTGCGCGGCGTCGTCCCGGAACCACGCGTCGGCGCCCTCGGCCGCGAAGGCGTCGCGGATGCGGGCGTTGACGGCGTCGTCCTTCAGGATCTCGGCGGTGTCGCGGTGGACGAAGACGGTGATCGGAACGCCCCAGGCGCGCTGGCGCGAGACCACCCAGTCCGGCCGGTTGGCGACCATGCCGGTGATGCGGTTCTTGCCTTGCGTCGGCACCCACTGGGTGTCGTCGATGCCCTGGAGCGCTACCTCGCGCAGCGTCCGGTTGCCCAGCGAATCCACCGGCCGGTCCATGGCGATGAACCATTGCGGCGTGTTGCGGAAGATCACCGGCTTCTTGGACCGCCAGGAATGCGGGTACTGGTGGCGCAGCACCCCGCGGGCGATCAGCGCCCCGGCCTCCGTCAGCGCGGCGATGACCGCCTTGTTGGCGTCGCCCTTCTCGCCCTTGGCGGTGAGCACGCGGGTGCCGGTAAAGCCCGGAGCGGCCTCCGTGAGCACGCTGTCGGCGTCGACCGTGTAGGGGATGGTCGCGTCGATGCCGCGCTCGCGCAGCAGCCGGCCGCTCGCCATCCAGAGCTCGAAATCCTCGCGGCCGTGGCTCGGCGCCGTGTGGACGAAGCCCGTGCCGGACTCGTCGGTGACGTGGTCGCCGTCGAGCATCGGCACGGCGAAGCCGTAGCCGAGCTTCGCCAGCGGGTGGTCCAGGGTCAGGCCGGCGAGCGTCGACGGGCTCACGTCGGCGACGCGCGCGAACGCCTCGACCCGGGCGGCTTTGAACACCGTGGCGGCGAGGCTGTCGGCGAGCAGGTAGGTCTGGCCGGGCACCGCCCAGTTGTCGGCCGGCGCCTCCGTGACCCGGTACAGGCCGTAGGCAATTTTTTTGGAGAACGCGACGGCGCGGTTGCCCGGGATCGTCCACGGAGTGGTCGTCCAGATCACCACCCGCGCCTGCGCGAGATCGCCCTCGGCGCCGGACCGGATCGGAAACGCGCAAAAAATCGTGTCGCTGACGTGCTCCTCGTACTCGACCTCGGCTTCGGCCAGCGCGGTCTTCTCGACCACCGACCACATCACCGGCTTGGAGCCGCGATAGAGCTGGCCGCTCATCGAGAACTTCATCAGCTCGTCGGCGATCACGGCCTCGGCGGGGAACGCCATGGTGGCGTAGGGATGGTCCCAGTCGCCGGTGACGCCGAGCCGCTTGAACTCCTCGCGCTGCACGTCGAGCCACTGGGCCGCGAAGGTCCGGCATTCCTGCCGGAACTCGATCACCGGCACGTCGTCCTTGTTGCGGCCCTTGGCGCGGTACTGCTCCTCGATCTTCCACTCGATCGGCAGGCCGTGGCAGTCCCAGCCCGGGACGTAGTTGGCGTCGAAGCCGAGCGCGGTCTGCGAGCGGACCACCACGTCCTTGAGGATCTTGTTGAGCGCCGTGCCGATGTGGATGTTGCCGTTGGCGTAGGGCGGCCCGTCGTGGAGCACGAATTTCGGCCGGCCCTGGCCGCGGGCGCGCAGCTTGCCGTAGAGGTCCATCCGCTTCCAGCGCTCGATGAACAGCGGCTCGCGCACCGGCAGGCCAGCGCGCATCGGGAACTCGGTCTGCGGCAGGAACAGGGTCTTGGAATAGTCGCGGGCGGGCGCGGTCTCGGGGGCGGTCATCGGATCTCGCATCGGCGGTCGGGCCGGCAGCGTCGGGCCGGCGGAATCGGGTCGGGCGGCAGGAGGATCCCGGACCTCCGCGCGGCCGCGCTGGAGCGGGCCCTCAGGCGGAGGCCGGGCCGGTAATTCGGATCGGGCGGCCGGGGCCGCGCAGGGCGCGCGAAGCGTGCATGACGGGTTCTCTACCAGCCGCCCCGGCCGGAGGCCAGCGGCAGCGCGGATCACGCGCCCGTGACCGCGGATGGGACCAATCGGCGTCTGAACCGTTGACCGACACACCCTCCGCCCGCCGCGGCGGCGCGGAGCCGATTCGGACAGACATCCGGGAGTAGCCCCATGAAGAAGCTTCTGATCGCGACCCTCGCCCTCGCGCCGCTGGCCTACGCGGGCGCCGCGGAGGCCCAGGGCACGGCGCGCGGCGCCCAGCGCGGCGTCGAGGACGGCACGGCCGCGGCCGGCCCCGTGGGCGGGGTCGTCGGCGGCGCGGTCGGCGCGGCGACCGGCACCGTCGGCGGCGTGCTCGGCACCGATCCGGACCCGGCCCGCCGGGCGCGCGAGAACCGCCGCGAGGAGCGGATGGAGCGCCAGGAGCGCCTCGGCCGCTGACAGGGTCCCGTAACAGGGTCCGGCCGGTCGCCTCAGGCGGCCGGCCGCGCCTCCCGGCGGATCGTCTCCTGCGCCAGGAGGTACAGGCCGGAGCCGACGACGATCATGGCGCCCGCCACGGTCCAGCGGCTCGGAACGTCGCCGAACAGCAGGAAGCCGAGCGTCACCGACCACAGCAGCTGCGTGTAGATGAACGGCGCCAGCACGTTGGCCGGGGCCCGGGCATGGGCCATCACCAGCAGCCAGTGGCCCAGCGTTCCGAACAGCGCGACCCCGAACAGCAGCGCCCAGTGGGTCAGGCTCGCCGGGCTCGTCCAGATCCACGGTAGGAGCGGGGCCATCAGCGCGAGTCCCGCGAGGCCCGTGTAGAACATGGTCGTGGCGGTCGAGTCGTAGGCCGCGAGCTTGCGCGTGATGATCGCGTAGAAGGCGTAGACCACCACGTTGGCGACGCAGAGCAGCGCGGCCGGATGCATGCCGCCGGCGCCCGGCCGCACGATCACCAGCACGCCCAGGAAGCCGACGCCGATCGCCGCCAGCCGCGCCCGCGACGACCACTCGCCGAGCAGCGGCCCGGCGAGCAGCGCCACGGTGAGCGGCGCGGCGAACTGGATCGAGATCGTCTCGGCGAGCTGCAGGTAGCGCAGGGCCAGGAAGTTGAGCGCCGTGGAGGCGAAGAGCAGCAGGGAGCGCGCGATCTGCAGCGGCAGGCGCCGGCTCTTCACGACGCCCGGCGTGCGTACCGGGTTGATGAACAGCGAGATCATGGCGACGCTCGCCGCGTAGCGCATGAAGGTGGTGACCAGGGGATCGACGCCGGCCCGGGCCAGGGTCTTGCCGCAGGCGTCGAGGCTCGCGAAGAAGGCGACGGCCCCGCACATCAGGGCGATGCCGACGATCCGCCGGCGGCCGGCGAGGTCGGCCTCCGGAGCGGCGCGCGGCGCGGCGCTGTCGTCGGGGACGGAGGTCGCGACCTGCGTGCTCATGCCTGACCAATCTCGGTAGAGGCCGAAATCCCTGCCACGCCCGGTGCCGTGCGGGTACCGGCCGGCGCGCAGGGGAACCATGCAGCCGGCACGGTCGCCCGCGACGGCGGCGGCTCAGCGCTTCGCCGCGACCTTCTCGGCAACGGGGGCCTTCTCGGCGGAGGCCGTCTTGGTGGCGGCCTTGGCGAGCTTCGGCTTGGGCGGCGTCGCGCCGGCGATCAGGGCGGCGAGGTGCGACTGGTCGAGCCCCGCGGCGGCGCGCGCGGGCGCAGCGGGAACAGGCGCCGCCGCGGCGACCGGCGCGGGCGCCAGCGCGGCGGCCCGTTCGACCCGGCGCGGCTCGATGGAGCCGGTCGCGGCGGGCTCGGCGAGGCTCGCCGTCGCGACCGCGGGGGCGGCGGACTCGCGCTGGACCCGGAGGGTCCAGTGCGCGGCGGTGGAGAGCGCGGCGATGCCGAGAATCGCCTTGATGCCGCTGGTGAGCAGGGCTCGCATGGTCGTCAGGCCCGAGAGAACGCGGTTACGCGGAACCGGATCCCCGGCCCGGACGCATCATCGCGCGGGAGCGTGAACGAAGCCGCAACGGCCCCGTGCGCCCCTGTCCCGGAACGGGTCAGGGACCCGCGCCCGCGACCCGTCTCGCGGGCGGAATCGGGTGGGAAATCATGTGGGCCATGCGCCGGACCCGCGGTTCCTGTTCCCCGCGCTCCCGACACTCCTGCAGCGACTCGGCCCACTGAGCCTCACAGGAACGGCCCAGAGAACTGGTCCGGACCGTCCCGTCACTGCCGACCCCGCCGCCATGCAGGCCCGAGCGGGCTCGCGAAACCTTCAGGCGCATCGGCCGCTGGGGACAGCCCGTGTAGAGGGTGACAGCCGAGCCGGCAACAGAGGCGGGGCCGTTTCCGGGACCCCGCGGCGATCAGTGCTCCGCCGCGGGCGCGACGAAGCGCATCAGCGCGGCGATCTCGTCCGCGCCGTCCTCCGCGGCGAGGCGCCGGTAGAGCGCGGCGTAGCCGGAGAAGACCTGCCGCCCGGCCGCGTCGGGCCCGAGGACCCCGGCGATCTCCTCCATCTCGGGCGCCCAGCGATAGGCCTTCGGCACCATGTCGGGCAGCCCCCTGGCGAACCGGGCCAGCAGCGACGGCTCGTTCTCGGCGAGCTCGGCCAGCAGCGCTTCCCCGGCGCCGGCGCGCTCGGCGGCGCCGATCACGAGCGCGGCGAGCGCCGTCAGGCCCTTGTTGAGGCCGGCATAGCTCATCTTGAGGCTGGAGGCGGCGCCGACCGCGCCGGGGCAGACGCGCAGGTCGAGGCCGAGGTCGCGCAGGACCAGGGCCGGGGCCGTCTCGGGACCCGAGACGTAGACGCGCGGCCCCTTGGCGCCGGGCTTCGGCGGCAGGCCCAGGATCGCGCCGTCGAGGAATGGCGCGCCGGTGGCCGCGACGATCCCGGCGACGCGCCCGACCGTCTCCGGGCTGACGGCGTTGGCGTCGATGTAGACCGGCTTGCGCGGGGCCGCCGCCAGGGCGGGCGCGAGCCGGCGGGCCAGCGCCTCCGCGTCGGCGGGCGGCACGATGGAGAGCAGGAGATCGGCGGCGGCGAGCTCGCCGTCCCCGGCATGCGCCATGCCGGCGGCCGCGGCCCGGGCGCGGCTCGCCGCCCCGCGCCCGTCCAGGGAGGTCAGTACCCGGGCGCCGTGCCCGGCGAGCCGGGCCCCGACGGCGCTGCCCATGGCGCCCGGGGCGATCACCGCGATCGTGGGCACGGGACGCCTCCGGGACCTCGGGGCCGCTACCGCAGCGAGCCGCAGAAGCGCTGGATGCGCCGGCAGGCCTCCTCCAGCACCGCGTTCGACGTCGCGTAGGAGATGCGCAGGTTCGGGCCGAGGCCGAAGGCCGAGCCGTGGACCGCCGCCACGCCCTCGGCCTGGAGCAGCTCCATGACGAAGTCCTCGTCGGTCTCGATGGTCTTGCCGGCCTCGGTCCGCTTGCCGATCAGCGCCGCGCAGGACGGGTAGACGTAGAACGCGCCCTCCGGCGTCGGGCAGGTCAGCCCGTTGGTCTGGTTGAGCATCGACACGACGAGGTCGCGCCGGCCCTGGAAGGCGGCCCGGAACGTGGCGAGGTGGTCCTGCGGCCCGTCGAGGGCGGCCACCGCCGCCCACTGCGCGATCGTGCTGGCGCCGGAGGTCTGCTGGCCCTGGACGAAGTCCATCGCCTTAATGAGCGCTTCCGGCCCGGCCGCGTAGCCGATGCGCCAGCCGGTCATGGCGTAGCCCTTCGAGACGCCGTTCATCGTCAGCGTCCGCTCGATCAGCTGCGGCTCGACCTGGGCCGGCGTGACGAACGCGAAGTCGCCGTAGGTGAGGTGCTCGTAGATGTCGTCGGTGAGGATGTGCACGTCCGGGTAGCGGAGCAGCACGTCGGTGAGCGCCTTCATCTCGGCGCGGGAATAGGCGGCGCCCGACGGGTTCGACGGCGAGTTGAGGACGATCCACTTGGTCTTCGGGGTCAGGACCCGGTCGAGCTCCTCGGCCTGGAGCTTGAAGCCGTTGGCCATGTCGGTGTCGGCGAAGACCGGCGTGCCGCCGCACAGCCCGACCATCTCCGGGTAGGACACCCAGTAGGGGCGGGGGATCACCACCTCGTCACCGGGGTTCAGCGTGGCGAGGAACGCGTTGTACAGCACCTGCTTGCCGCCGGTGCCCACGATGGTCTGCGAGACCTTGTAGTCGAGCCCGTTCTCGCGCTTGAACTTCCGCACGATCGCCTCGCGCAGGGGCACGATGCCGGAGACCGGCGGGTAGCGGGTCTCGTTCCGGTGGATCGCCGCGATGGCGGCCTGCTTGATGTGCTCGGGCGTGTCGAAGTCGGGCTCACCCACCGACAGGCTGATGACGTCGACGCCGGAGGCCTTCAGGTCCCTGGCCTTCTGGGTCATCACGATGGTCGCGGACGGCTTCACCCGCGAGAGGACGTCGGCGAGGAGAGCCATGGCGTGCGGTGCTCCGGATTTTTGCGGTCAGGCGCCGCTTCCCCGCGGCGCGGCGGACCCTAGGCCCGGGACGCTGAGCCGGCAAGCGCGAGACGCCGCGGCGGCGCGCGGGAGCGACGTTTCTGCTATGATCCTCGGAATCGGGACGGAACGAGAGGCCCTGCCGATGGGCGAGACGATCAGCATCACCCTGGCACCGGACACGCTCCGCGCCGTGCGGGAGAGCGTCGAGGCCGGTGAGTACGCTTCGGTGGACGCGCTGCTCGACGAGGCCGTGCACGCCCTGCAACGCCAGCGACGCGAGGATGCCGAGCGTCTCGATGACATCCGCGCCCGCATCCGGCGTTCCCTGGACGATCCGCGGCCGGATCTGAGCATCGAAGAGGTTCAAGAGGATCTCGACAGGATGTTCGCTGAAGCGCGGCACGACACCCGCCGTGCGTAGACTGCCTGTCGCGTTTCGCCCTCAAGCGCAGGCCGATCTGGCCGGCATCTTCCGAACGGTCTTGCAGCGGAGTCAGAACGTCGCGACGGCGCAGCGCTTCACGCAGCGGATCAAGGATCGGTGCGACCGAATCGGCCACGCACCGCATGCGGGCCGACCCCGTGACGATCTCTTGGAAGGCTTGCGAACGGTGGCGTTCGAGAGATCGGCTGTGATCGCCTATCGCGTGGAACGTGGATCCGTGAGGATCCTCAATATCTTCTATGGCGGCCGCGATTTCGAGGCGGTCTATCCAGGCGATACCACGGAAGAAGCTCAGGAGCCCCCGTCCTGACGAACTGCCCTCGCACCGGCCGGCCCAGACCCCCATCTCACCCGGCATGACCCCGCTCTCCGTCCTCGACCTCTCCTTCGTCAGCGCCGACTCGACCCCGGCGCGGGCGCTGCACGACACGCTGGCCCTCGCCCGCCACGTCGATAACCTCGGCTACCGGCGCTACTGGCTCGCCGAGCACCACGCCCTGCCCAACGTGGCGAGCCCGGCGCCCGAGATCATGATCGGCCAGATCGCCGCCGCGACCCGCAACATCCGGGTCGGCTCGGGCGGCATCATGCTGCCGAACCACGCGCCGCTGATGGTGGCCGAGCGCTTCCGGGTGCTGGAGGCCCTGTTCCCGGGCCGGATCGACCTGGGTCTCGGGCGCGCGCCCGGCACCGACGGCCTCACCGCGCGGGCGCTGCGCCGCCGGGAAGCGCCGGGGGAGGGCGGGGACGACTTCCTCGACCGCCTGCAGGAGCTGCTGTTCTGGGACGGCGGCTTTCCGGAGGGGCACCCGTTCGCGCGGATCGAGGCGAGCCCCGCGGGGGTGCCGCTGCCGCCGATCTTCCTGCTCGGCTCCTCCGACTACAGCGCCCGCCTCGCTGGCGAGATCGGCTGCGGCTTCGGCTTCGCGCAGCACTTCTCCGGGATGCCCGCGGAGCCGCCGATGCTGGACTACCGGACCCGGTTCCGGCCGACGCGGCTCGGCGCGAAGCCCCACGCGATCCTGGCGGTGGCGGCGATCTGCGCCGCCACGGACGCGGAGGCCGAGCGCCTCGCCTCCAGCGCGCGGCTCGCGACGCTGCGGCGGGAGCGCGGCGAGTACCGGCCTCTGCCGAGCCTCGCCGAGGCGCTGGACTACCCGTATTCCGACGGCGAGCGGGTGCAGATCGAGCGCGGCCGCGACCGCCTGCACGTGGGCGGCCCCGAGACCCTGCGGGCCCGGCTCGCCGACATGGTCGCGCGCACGCAGGCCGACGAGCTGATGATCGTCTCGGCGATCCCCGACCAGGCGGCGCGCCACGACTCCTACGCGCTGCTGGCGCGGGCCTGGGGACTCGGCGCCGCCTCACAGGCGGCCTGAGCCGTCACTCGCCCCCGCCGCGGGCGCTGGCGGCGGCGAGGCCGGCCGTGCAGGCTCCCCCCGGTTCACGCCCGCGACCAGACGGGCCGACCGGAGGAGAGGCAGCATGGGCAACCGACGCGAATTCCTGACCGCCACGGCCGCGGGCCTCGCCGCCGCCGCCGCGGCGCCGGCCCGGGCCGCCGAGGAGCGCACGGCGGCTCCGAAATCCACGCCGGCGGGGGCGCCGCCCTTCGGCATGCCCCGCGACATGGTCCTCCTCAACATGCGCCGCGGCGACGGCTACGCCCTGGGCGTGAAGACGAAGGACGGCGTTCTCGACGTCGAGGCCGCCGGCCGGGCGCTCGGGATGCCGGTCCCCGCCGACATGGACGACCTTCTCCAGAACGGGCGCGGCCCGGCCCTGCGCGCCCTGATCGACGCGGTCGAGGCCGCGCCCGACGGGCGCTTCGTGCTGGCGGAAGCCGACGTCGCCTACGCGCCGGTGGTCACGCGGCCCGAGAAGATCATCATGATGGGCTTCAACTACCGCCACCACGCGGAGGAGACCGGCACGCCGATCCCCAAGGACCCGCCGCTGTTCAACAAGTACAACAACGCCCTGAACCACCACGGCGGCACGATCGCGCTGCCGACTCAGGCGGCGCGGGAATTCGACTACGAGACCGAGCTGGTGATGGTGTTCGGCCGCGAGTGCCGGAACGTGTCCGAGGCGGACGCCCTCGATTATCTCGCCGGCTACTGCACGGGCAACGATTTCAGCGCCCGGGACCTCCAGACGCTGACCTCGCAGTTCATGATCGCAAGACCTCGGACGGGTTCGCGCCGCTCGGCCCCTACCTGGTGACCGCCGACCGGGTGAAGGACCCGAACAACCTCAAGCTCAAGACGCTGGTCAACGGCCGGGTGCGCCAGGACTGGAGCACCGACGACATGATCTTCAACTGCCGCCAGCTGATCAGCTTCGCGTCGAGGGTGATGACCCTGAAGCCGGGGGACATCTTCTACACCGGGACCCCGCAGGGGGTGATCTTCGGCGAGAAGATCCCGCGCAAGGACCGCGCGTGGCTGAAACCCGGCGACGAGGTCGTGTCCGAGCTGGAAGGGCTCGGTGAGCTGCGCTTCAGGCTGGTCTGATCCGTCGTCCGAGCGGTGCGACCCGCACCGTCATCACGAGCGCAGCGACGTGACCCAGGGCAGCGCGACGGCAGGTGTCGTCGCGCCGGCCGGATCGCTTCGCTCCGCTCGCGAGGACGGCACTGTCGCAGCCATCACCCGTGAACGGCCCGGGTGCTGGGACCGTCCTCAGCGCCCGAACAGGCGACCGAGACGGGCGAGGAAGCCGCCCCCGTCCGCGGGCTTCGCACCGGGCGTCGCCGCCTGCGCGGCCCCCGCCTTCGGCGCCAGGACCAGCCCGAGGGCCGCCGTATCGGTGGTCTCGCGGTCGATCAGGATCAGGCTGCCGGTCTCGCGGTTCTCCGCGTACGGGTCCACCGCCACCGGCCGGTCGAAGCGCAGGCTCACGTCGGCGATGTCGTTCGCCGACAGGCGCTCGGCCGGGCCGGGCCTGCCGGTCTCGGGATCGATCCGCGAGGCGATCCGCTCCACGGTCGCGGTGACCGTGGCGGTGCCGATCTTGGCGAGCAGGCTCGCGCCCGGGCTGAGATCGGTCTCGGCCGCCCAGAACAGGCGCGCGTCGAGGGTCTCGGTGACCCGCATCGGCGCGTCGGTGGCCACGATCACCTGCCCGCGGGAGGCGTCGATCTGGTCGGCCAGCACCAGGGTCACCGACTCGTCCTCGCCGGCCTCGGGCAGGTCGCCGTCGGCGGTGTAGATCCGCGCCACCGTGGAGGTCCGGCCGGAGGGCTGGACCGTCACCGAATCGCCCGGCCGCACCCGGCCGCTGGCGATCCGGCCGCTGTAGCCGCGGAACTCGGAATTGGGCCGGTTGACCCACTGCACCGCCATCCGGAACGGCGCGTTCAGTGCCTCCGCGCGGACCGGCACGGTCTCGAGGTAGTGGAGCAGGGTGCCGCCCGTGTACCAGGGCGCCGCGACGCCCGCGTCCACGACGTTGTCGCCGTTCTTGGCCGAGAGCGGGATCGCCTTGACCTCGGAGAAATTCAGCCCGCGGGCGAAGTCCGAGAACCCCGACACGATGCCGTCGAAGGTGCCCTGCGCCCAGCCGGCGAGGTCCATCTTGTTCACCGCCAGCACGACGCGGCGGATCCCGAGATTCGACACGAGCAGCGCGTGGCGCCGCGTCTGCCGGGTCAGGCCCTGGCGGGCGTCGACCAGGATCACCGCCACGTCCGCCGTCGAGGCGCCGGTGGCCATGTTGCGGGTGTACTGCTCGTGGCCGGGGGTGTCGGCCACGATGAAGGAGCGCTTGTCGGTGGAGAAGAACCGGTAGGCGACGTCGATGGTGATGCCCTGCTCGCGCTCGGCCTGAAGGCCGTCGACGAGCAGCGCGAGGTCCATCTCCTGCCCCTGCGTCCCGTGCTTGCGCGAGTCGCGCTGGAGCGCCGAGATCTGGTCGTCGAAGATCTGCTTGGTGTCGTGCAGGAGCCGCCCGATCAGGGTCGACTTGCCGTCATCCACCGAGCCGCAGGCGATGAAGCGCAGCACCGCCTTGTTGCGGTGGGCCGTCAGGAACGCCGCGTAGCCGGAGGCCCGGTCGGTGAAGGCCGTGGGAGCCTGGTGGAGCGTCATCAGAAATAGCCCTCCTGCTTCTTGCGCTCCATGGCGCCGGCCCCGTCCTTGTCGATCACCCGGCCCTGCCGCTCCGAGGTGCGCGCCGCCAGCGTCTCGCCGATGATCTCGGGCAACGAGGCCGCGTCGCTCTCCACCGCGCCGGTGAGCGGGTAGCAGCCGAGCGTCCGGAAGCGCACGAGGCGCTGCTGCGGGGTCTCGCCCGGCGCGAGCGGCAGGCGCTCGTCGTCGACCATGATGAGCTGGCCCTCGCGCTCGACGACCGGCCGCTCCTTAGCGAAGTAGAGCGGCACGATCGGAATGTTTTCCTGCTCGATGTAGAGCCAGATGTCGAGCTCGGTCCAGTTCGACAGCGGGAAGACGCGCAGGGACTCGCCGCGCTTCTTCTTGAGATTGTAGAGGTGCCAGGGCTCGGCGCGCTGGCGCTTCGGGTCCCAGCGGTGCTGCGCGGTGCGCAGGGAGATGATCCGCTCCTTGGCGCGGCTCGCCTCCTCGTCGCGGCGGGCGCCGCCGAAGGCCGCGTCGAACTTGTGCTTGTCTAGCGCCTGCCGCAGGGCCTGCGTCTTCATCACGTCGGTGTGCACCTCGGAGCCGTGGCTCACCGGCCCGACACCGCGGGCGAGCCCGTCCGGGTTGGTGTGGACCAGGAGGTCGAGGCCGAGCTCCTTCGCGCGGGCGTCGCGGAAGGCGATCATCTCGCGGAACTTCCATGTCGTGTCGACGTGGAGCAGCGGGAACGGCAGCCGCCCGGGCGCGAAGGCCTTGAGGGCGAGGTGCAGCAGCACCGAGGAATCCTTGCCGATCGAGTAGAGCATCACCGGGTTCTCGGTCTCGGCGACCGTCTCCCGGAAGATGTGGATGCTCTCGGCCTCCAGCCGCTTGAGATGGCTGAGGCGGTCGGCGGCGGTCGGTGCGGGCGTGGGGGCGCTCGGCTGCACGGCGGCGAGGGCGGCGCTCATCGGGCGAACTCCGGCTGGCGGGCTGTCTGATTCGGGGTGGTCTCGAAGGCGGCGGGCTCGAGGATCGCGGGCTCTTGGCCCGGCTGCACGGCCGCACCGGGGCGTCCGACGTGCAGGCCGCACTCCTTCTTGTCTTCCTGCTCCCACCACCAGCGGCCGGCCCGCTCGGGCTCGCCGAGCTTCACGGCGCGGGTGCAGGGGGCGCAGCCGATCGACGGGAAGCCGCGATCGTGCAGGACGTTGTAGGGCACGAAATTGTCGCGCACGAAGCGGTCGACCTGCTCCCGCGACCAGTCGGCCAGCGGGTTCAGCTTGATCAGGCCGCGCTCCGCGTCGAAGGCGGCGAGCGGCGTCTCGGCGCGGTTGGCCGACTGGCCGGCCCGCAGCCCGGTGAGCCAGCCGCTCGCGCCGGCGAGCGCGCGGCCGAGCGGCTCGACTTTGCGGAAGCCGCAGCAGGCCTGACGGGCCGCCACCGAGCGCCGGAAGCCGTTGATGCCCTCGCTCCGCACGAAATCCTCGGCGGCCGCGCGTTCGGGGGCGTAGGCGGTGATTCGGATGCCGTAGGCCGACTCGGTCTCGGTCCACGTGTCGTAGGTCTCGGCGAAGAGGCGGCCGGTATCGAGGGTGACGATCTCGACGCGACCCTTCGCGAGGCCCGCCATGGCCAGCGCGTGGGTGAGCGCCTGGTCCTCGACGCCGAGGCTCGTCGTGAAGACGAGGCGGCCGGGGATCTCGGCGGCGATCAGGTGGAGGCGGCCTGGAAGGTCGAGCCCGGACAGCCGCTCCGCGAGGGAGTCGGCCGCCTGTCGGTCCGGACGGGTCATCGCGCCATGTCCCGGGGTTCGCGTGGTGGAAAGGCCACGGCCAGCGCCGTGCCTGTTGTCGAACGGTCGAAATGTTCGCTATACCGAACGAAGTCAAGGCGCCCCGGCGCGCTTGGCGGGGTCGGACCGGCGGTTCGGCGTGCGGTTGCGCACAGCTTCCGGCGCGGGCAGCATGGGCCCGAGGTAAAAGATTCTTCTCACTGGTCCCGGTAGACACGTATATGCGCTCGCGCCCCGCGCGCGGCGGAAGCCCACGGAGACAGCTTTGGACGCGATCGATCTGAAGATTCTCGCCCTGCTGCAGACGGACGCCACGCTCTCCATCGCGGCGATCGGCGAGCGCGTGGGCCTGTCCCAGACGCCGTGCTGGAAGCGCATCCAGAAGCTGGAGGCCGACGGGGTCATCGACCGGCGCGTGGCGGTGCTCGATCCGGTGAAGCTCGGCCTCGGGCTGACCGTGTTCGTCTCCATCGAGACCGCGGACCATTCCCAGGAGTGGCTGCAGCGCTTCGCCGCAACCGTCTCGGCCATGCCGGAGGTGCTCGAGTTCTACCGGATGGCCGGCGACGTGGACTACATGCTGCGGGTCGTCGTCGCCGACATGCAGGCCTATGACAGCTTCTACAAGCACCTCATCGCGGTGCTGCCGCTCAAGAACGTCACCTCCCGCTTCGCGATGGAGAAGGTGAAATCCACCACGGCCCTGCCGCTGCCGGCGCCCCCGAAGAACGGGCGGCACCTGCCGGGGACGGCCCCCGTCCTCGCCGTGGTTGGAGAATGATATTCTCTTTTTTCGCAGTGCAGCGAACGTGATGTCCTATACGCCACCCGTTCTGCAAAACGAACGTTTCTCGATTGACACCGGCCGCGCCGGCCCCGACATGGTCCCGTGATGTCCCGCCAGAATCTCCTCCCGCGCACCGCCCCGTTCGGGGACGGCGAGCGCGCCAGCCTCGACGCGGTGCTCGGCACCGCGAGCCCCACGCAGCGCGCCTGGCTCGCCGGCTTCCTGGCGGGCCTCGACGCCGCGGGCGGCCAGCCGGCCGCGGTACCGGCCGCCCCGCCCAAGGCCGCCGCGCCGCTGACGGTGATCTACGCCAGCGAATCGGGGAACTCCGAGGCGCTCGCCGGCAACGTCGCCAAGCTCGCGCGCAAGCAGGGCTTCAAGCCGAAGGTGGTGGACTTCGCCGACCTCGACGTCGCGACCCTGCCCAAGGCCGGCAAGCTGATCGCCATCGCGGCCACCTGGGGCGAGGGCGAGCCGCCGGCCCGGGCCGTGCGGGCCTACGGCGAGCTGATGGGGGAGGGCGCCCCGCGCCTCGACGGCGTCGAGTTCGCGGTCCTGTCGCTCGGCGACACGTCCTACGCGGAGTTCTGCGCCATCGGGAAGGCGCTCGACGCGCGCTTCGAGGCGCTCGGCGCCAAGCGCGCCGCCGAGCGGGCCGACCTCGACCTCGATTTCGAGAAGCCCGCCGCCGACTGGATCAAGGGCGCGCTGAAGGCGCTCGCCCCGGCCGAGCAGCCCGACAACGTCGTGGCGGTGGACTTCGCCCGCGCCGGCGCCGGCGAGGACGACGACGCCGAGCCGAGCCGCGAGCCCGTCGTGGTCGAGGTCGTCGAGCACGTGAACCTCAACTCGTCGCGCTCCGACAAGGAGACGATCCACCTCGCGCTCGCCTTCGAGGACGGCGCGCCGGCCTACGAGCCCGGCGATTCGCTGGAGATCTATCCCGAGAACGACCCGCAGCTCGTGGACGAGATCCTGAACGCCGCCGGGCTCTCCGGCGACGAGGCCCTGCGCACGGCTCTGCTCGCCGAGCGGGACATCACCACGCTCTCGGCCGCCACGATCGAGCGCTTCGTGAAGGCGACCGGCCACGCGGAGGCGCAGACGCTCATCGACAGCGGCGAGGCCAAGGCCTGGATCGAGGGCCGCCACCTGATCGACCTGCTGGAGACCTACCCGGCGAAGCTCACGGCCGATCACATCGGCACCATCACCCGGCCGTTGCCGCCGCGGGCCTACTCGATCGCCTCCTCGCGCAAGGAGGTGGGCGACGAGGTCCACCTCGCGATCGCGGCGGTGCGCTACGAGACCCACGGCCGCGCCCGCTCGGGCGTCGCCTCGGTCCACGTCGCCGACCGCATCCGCGACGGCGCCAAGCTGCGGGTGCGGCTGAAGCCGAACCGCCACTTCCGCCTGCCGCAGGATCCGGCCACCGACATCATCATGGTCGGGCCGGGCACCGGCGTCGCGCCGTTCCGCGCCTTCGTGCAGGAGCGCCGCGCAGTGGAGGCCCCGGGGCGGTCGTGGCTGTTCTTCGGCGACCGGCACTTCACCCACGACTTCCTGTACCAGCTCGAGTGGCAGGACGCCCTGGAGGACGGGTCGCTCACGAAGATCGACGTGGCCTTCTCGCGGGACCAGCCGGAGAAGGTCTACGTGCAGGACCGGATCACCCAGCACGCGCAGGAGTTGGTCTCCTGGCTGGACGGGGGCGCGCATCTCTACGTCTGCGGCGATGCCAAGGCCATGGCCAAGGACGTGCGCGCCGCCGTGGTGGGCGCGTACCAGAGCGCGAAGGGCCTCAGCGCCGCCGAAGCCGAGGCGCAGGTCGCGGCGCTGGAGCGCAGCCACCGCTACCAGCAGGACGTTTACTGAGGACACACCGCTCCCCGCACCGCGGGGGGCCTTCAACGAGATGCGGCAGAGACAGGCGGGACGCAGGTCCCCGCTCCCGGGCGGGAGAGGGACAGGGTGAGGGATCAGGTCTTTCCGGAGAGGGCGCACCCCTCACGCCGACCCGCTCCCGCACGGGAGAGGGGGCGGGTCGCGGATCCGGTTCCAGTCCTGCACCGGCTTCGCTCCGCTCGCCACCTCCCGATCGGGGAGGAAGACGCGTTCAGACAGACGGATTCACCCCATGGACGACCACAGCCCCCGCGACGCCGCCGAGACCCCGGCCCCCGGCCCGATCACCGCCCCGGCCAAGCGCGTCTACGAGACCCCGCCGACCGCGCGCCCGATCACGGACGCCGAGGCCGCGCGCGCGGAGAAACTCGCCGCGAACGAGCACATCAAGATCGCCAGCGGCTACCTCCGCGGCACCCTGGCGGACGGCCTCCTGAAGCACGCCACCGGGGCGATCTCGGAGGATGACGGGCAGCTCGTGAAGTTCCACGGGATGTACCTGCAGGACGACCGCGACCTGCGCCCCGAGCGGACCAAGAAGAAGCTCGACAAGGCCTACAGCTTCATGATCCGCCTGCGCATCGCCGGCGGCGTCATCACCCCGAAGCAGTGGCTGATCCTCGACGACATCGCCCGGACCTACGCGGGCGGGGCGCTGCGCGCGACCACGCGCCAGACCTTCCAGTACCACGGCGTGATCAAGTCGAACCTGAAGCGCACGATGGCCGCCATCGACGGCGCGCTGCTCGACACGATCGCGGCCTGCGGCGACGTCAACCGCAACGTCATGGCGGCGACGAACCCCGCTCAGACCGGCGCCCACAAGGCCGCCTACCAGCTCGCCAAGGACATCTCCGACTCGCTGCTGCCCAAGACCAGCGCGTGGCGGGAGATCTGGCTCGACGGCGAGCGCGTGGTCGGCGGCGAGGAGGAGGCCGAGGTCGAGCCGGTCTACGGCCGGACCTACCTGCCGCGGAAGTTCAAGACCGTCGTGGCGGTGCCGCCCTCCAACGAGGTCGACATCTTCGCCCACGACCTCGGCTTCATCGCGATCCTCGACAAGAAGAACCAGGTCACCGGCTGGAACGTGACGGTGGGCGGCGGCATGGGCATGACCCACGGCGAGCCCGACACCTTCCCGCGCACCGCCGACGTGATGGGCTTCGTGAAGCCCGAGGACGCCCTGAAGGTCGCCGAGGCGGTGATGACCGTCCAGCGCGACTGGGGCAACCGCAAGAACCGCAAGAACGCCCGGCTCAAGTACACGATCGAGCGCTACGGCCTCGACGCCTTCCGGGCCGAGGTCGAGAAGCGCGCCGGCAAGAAGCTCGGCGCGCCCAAGCCCTTCACCTTCACGGGCAACGGCGACCGCTACGGCTGGGTCGAGGGCGACGACGGCCGCCACCACCTGACCCTCTACGTGCCCTCGGGCCGGATCAAGGACATCGCGGGCGGCGCGCAGTTCCTCTCGGGCCTGCGCCGCATCGCCGAGGTGCATCAGGGCGATTTCCGCCTCACCGGCAACCAGAACGTCATCATCGCCAACGTCCCGGCCGAGAAGCGCGCCGAGATCGACGCGCTGGTCGACGAGTACGGCCTGACCCGGGGCGCGAGCGCGCTGCGGCGCAGCTCGATCGCCTGCGTGGCCCTGCCGACCTGCGGCCTCGCGCTCGCCGAGAGCGAGCGCTACCTGCCGGACCTGATGACCGAGCTGGAGGAGAGCCTCGCGTCCCACGGGCTCGCCGAGGAGGAGATCACGATCCGCTCCACCGGCTGCCCGAACGGCTGCGCCCGGCCGTTCATCTCGGAGATCGGCCTCGTCGGCCGCGGCCCCGAGCGCTACCACCTCTACCTGGGCGCCGCCCACGACGGCTCGCGGCTCAGCAAGCTCTACCGGGAGGACGTGGCGGCCTCCGAGATCCGCGACACCCTCGACCCGCTCTTCGCCGACTACGCGAAGGGCCGGCAGCCGGGCGAGCATTTCGGCGACTACCTGATCCGCGCCGGCCACGTGGCGCGGACCACCAACGGCCCGGACTTCCACGAGCGGACCGGCGCCCTCAAGCCGGCCACGCTCGGCTGATGAAAGGCCGCGCGCGTCCGGGACGGCGCTTCCGGACGCGCCGGGACCGCGAGGCCGCGGCGGCAGGGTCGCGGGCAGGGTTGCGGAATGCGGGTCGCGGCCCGGCCCCGCCCTGACCGGAGCCGCGCGCCGATCCCGGGCGGCCGGGCCGCGGCGCGAGGGATCCGAGCCCCGGAGGAACTCCCCGCCCATGCGTGGATCCGGACGGCCGTTCCGAGATAACCGGAACCGCCGCCGGAGACCCGGCCGCGCTCGCGCCGGCACGCCCGGTAGATCCCCGCCCTCGCATATCCCCGTCCCAGCGGTGCGCTGTCGTCGCAACCCATCGCCCCCGATGAGAATGAACGTTCATTGACATGAGAATGAACGTTCATTATAAGGGTGGGGCAAACAGGAGCGCGCGATGGCTCTCACACTCGAAGGCCGCTGGTCCGATCTCGATGCCGAGCGTTTCGGCGCCCGCGGCCCGGGCGCCCTCGCCCTCGTCCGCGCCGTCTGCACCCCCGCCAACCTGACCTTCGGCGCCGTCCTGGCCCTCGCCTGGCTGGCCCTGATCAACTGGACGGGCGCCGGCCCGGACGGCTGGCAGGCCCGGATCTGCGCGGACCTGCATCAGGGACCGCAATCCTGCGCCGTCGCCAGCCTGGGCAAGGACCAGAGCCGCGTCGCCCCGGTCGCCGTCACGGCGCAGCCGGGATCGTGACCGTCGCGGCGGACAGGGCGGCGGAGGCCCGCGGCAACCCGTCCGCCCGGCGCGAGCACATCCTCGACGCCGCCGAGACCTGCTTCGCGCGCAACGGCTTCCATCGCACCACCATGCAGGACCTCGCCCGCGAGGCCGCGATGAGTCCGGGCAACTTCTACCGCTACTTCGAATCCAAGGAGGCCCTGGTCCTCGGGCTGGTGGAGCGCGAGCGCGAGCGCGGCACGCTCCTGGTCGCCGAGATGGAGGGCAGCGGCGATCCGCGCGGGACGTTGCTGGGCATCATCGCCCGCTACTTCGCGTCGATCACCCGCGAGGCCGCGACCCTGCGGGTGGAGATCTGGTCGGAATCGACCCGCAACCCGGACATCGCCGCCATGACGGCGCGGACCGAGGCGGAGAGCCGCGACTGGTTCGTGGCGACCCTGGCGGCGCTCGCCACCGCGCCGGGATGCGATCCGGCCGGGCTCTACGCCCTGCTCGCGCCGCTGATGAAGGGGATCGTCGTCGGCCGGGCCGCGCTGCCCGACTACGACGTCGCCGCGGCGATCGCCCAGCTCCACGCGCTCCTCGACGCCGGGCTCGACGGTCGCCTGCCGGCCCCGCCGCTCGCAGGCCGACACGCCGGCCGCTGATCCCGGCACCGCCGCCGCCGCGCCCTCGGGACGCACCGGCGGCGCGCCGGTCGAACCGCCATCGACGATCGCGCGTCGGACACGGCGCGCGGTACGCCGGCCGGTCCGCGTTTCCCCCCTCGCGCGGGCCGGCCGGCCGTTCTCCCGGGCGATCCCGCGCGATCACGCCCGGTCCCCTGACAGACGCGACGGCGTGAGTCGGCCCGCGGCCCGGGATTCAGCCGGTTGCGAAGGGCACGCATTACACACTCTGTAGTTGGCATCTTTGAATGATTTCAAAGCATTGCCCCTCAAAGCGTGCCTTCCGCGCCACATCCGGGCAGAGGATGCGCGCGTCACCCGCGGCTTTCCCGATCGGCGTTGAGAAACGACGGCGTTTGCACTCTAGAAACACCGCACCGCGTCGATACGTCGCTCTTGAGAACGATTTTAAATCATGCCCGCCGCCCGGATCGACGTCGTCGATCGCATCAAATACTGCCGGTCGCGCCTGAATATCTGCAGCACCGGACTCGCGACGTCGCTCCTCCTGCTCGCGCCGACAGAGATCCGCGCGCAATCCGACCCGGCCGCCGACGAGGTCGTGCTCTCCGAACTCAGCGTTGCGGGCACGGGCCCGGTCAGCGAGCGGGCCGACGGTCCCGTCACCGGCTATCGGGCGACGCGCTCGGCGACCGCCACGCGCACCGACACGCCGGTGCGCGACTCGCCGCAATCGATCAACGTCGTGTCCCGCTCGGTGATCACCGACCAGCAGGATCTGCGGCTCACCGATGCCGTGACCAACGTCAGCAACGTGGTTCTCGGCAGCACGGTGCAGGGACGGTCGCAGAACTACCTGATCCGCGGCTTCTCCACCCAGGTCTTCGCCGTCGACGGCGTGCTGGTCGACCCGGCCATCAACTTCTACCCGGTCACACGGGACCTCGTGGACGCCGAGCGCGTCGAGGTGATCAAGGGCCCGGCCTCCGTGCTGTTCGGCCGGGGCGATCCCGGCGGCGTCATCAACATCGTGACCCGCCGGCCCACCTTCGAGCCCACGGCCGACGCGAGCGTGCAGGGCGGCAGCTTCGGCTTCCGGCGGTTCCAGGGCTCCGTGTCGAGCGCGCTGCCCGCCGTCGAGGGCCTCGCCGCGCGTCTCAGCTTCGCCGCCCAGGAGGATCCGACCTTCCGCAATTACGGTGGCGACACCAACCGGCGCGTCTTCGTGGCGCCGGCCTTCAGCTGGACGCCGAGCGCCGACACCCGGGTCTACGTGAACTCGGAATTCACCAACCAGCACACCCAGTACGACGAGGGGCTGGTGGCCTTCCGCGGCCGCGTCCCGCTCGACAACATCGGCCGGTTCTACGGTGAGCCGTCCTCGCGCTACTTCGGCGCGTTCAACACGATCACCATGCGCGCCGAGCACGACGTCAACGAGAACCTGACGCTCCGGCAGGTCATCGCCGGGCAATGGGGCACGTTCGACGTGTTCGCCGCCCGTGCCCTATCGGTCAACAATGCCGGCACGCTGCTGAGCCGGCGCGAAGCCACGGTCAATTCGCGCTTCGCCGCGGTCGACAGCCAGACCGAGGCCGTGATGAAGTTCGACACCTTCGGCTTCGCCCATACGGCGCTCCTCGGGTTCGAGTACTCGAACGGCTTCCGCCACGCCTTCTCCCAGCAGGGCAACCTCGCCCCGGTCAGCTTCCTCAACCCGATGTTCGGCGCGGCCTTCCAGCCGCTCCAGTTCCAGGCCGACCTGAAGCAGAAGCTGGAAGTGTTCGGGCTCTACGTCCAGGACCAGATCGTGCTGGCGCCGGGCCTGCAGCTCGTCGTCGGCGCCCGGTTCGATCTCGGCAGCCAGTACTATTTCAACCGCCAGCCGGCCTCGCGGACCCAGCCGCCCGAGCAGACCCTGTTCGGCGCCTCGCCGCGGGTCGGGCTGATCTACCGGCCGTTCGAGCCGCTGACCTTCTACGCGAGCTACGCCACGTCGTTCCTGCCGCAGACCGCCAGCGTGCTGAACGTGGCGAGCCCCCCGCCCAGCACGGGCGAGCAGGTCGAGGCCGGCACCCGGGTCGATCTCACGCCCGGCCTGACCCTGAGCGCGGCCGCCTTCCAGATCGTCCGGGACAACGTCGCGGCCACCGACCCGCGCAATCCGACCTTCTCCGTCATCACCGGCCAGCAGCGGTCGCGGGGTGTCGAGGCCGACCTGGCCGGCGAGATCCTGCCCGGCTGGAGCATCATCGGCAGTGTCGGCCTGATCGACGCGCGGATCACCAAGGACACGACCTTCGCGGTCGGCAACCGGCTCACCGGCGTGCCGGTGTTCAGCGGCAGCCTGTGGACGACCTACGCGTTCCAGGACGGCCCGCTGCGCGGGCTCGGGCTCGGCTTCGGCGTCACCCATGTCGGCCGACGCTACGGCGACCTCGACAACAGCTTCACCGTGGGCGCCTACAACCGGCTCGACGCGCTCGTGTACTACGATTTCGACGCCCACTGGCGCCTGTCGGTGAACATGCGCAACCTGACGAACGCGCGCTACATCGAGGCGCCGACCAACGCGACCAACAACACCCCCGGGGCGCCGTTCACGGTGCTGGCGACGATCACCGCCCGGCTCTGACGGGCGGGCCGCATCGCCCGAGCGGCCGGGCCCGTCGGGGCGCGGATCGCCGCCCCGACGTCCGCGCGACGGGGTGGGTGTCATCGAACGCTGGCGCCGCCGGAGGCCCGCCGTCAGGGGCTCGCCGTGCGGACCGCGCCCGCCGGCGCCCCGGCCGCGACGGTCCTGCGGCGGGCGCCGGCGCGGCGGCGCAGGACGTAGAGCGTCAGGCCGGTCGCCGCGAAGCCCGGCATGGCCAGCGCCGCGAGGCAGAACAGCAGCGCGACGAGGTCGCCGAAGAAGCGGCCGCGATGCACCTCCAGGACGTTGTCCAGGAGGCGCCGGCCCAGCGGCGCGTCGGCGGCCCGCTCGGAGGCCAGCAGCGCGCCCGTGGCGGGATCGTAGCGGATCTCGTTGCGGGCGCTCGGCGCGTCGACGCCCTTCGGCAGCCAGCGGATGCGGATCGCCTTCGTGTCGGCGCCCGGCAAAGTCAGGACCGCCGTCCCGGCCTCCGCGCCGGTCCGCGCGCGGAAATCCGCCCAGGCGCGGTCGACGGCCGCGCCGTCGGCGGCGGGATCGGCCGGTTTTCCGGCGGCCCTGCGGCCGGCCGGCTTCGCGGCGTCGGGGGCGCCCACGAGCAGCCGCGTCGCGCCGTCCTTGAACCACGGGTAGGACCACGTCAGGCCGCTCAGCGCGATGACTAGGTAGACCGGCAGGAGCCAGGTCCCGACCACGGCGTGCAGCGACCACCAGCGCGGCCGGCCGGGCCGCGACAGGGCCGGCTTCAGCCAGATCCGCCAGCGGTGGATCCGGGGCCAGCGCAGGTAGAGGCCGGTCGCCAGGAAGGCCAGCAGCGCCAGGGTGCAGGCGCCCGTCACGGTGCGGCCCCAGCCCTTGGACCCGCCGGGCAGCAGCAGCCAGCGGTGCAGGTCCCGCACCGTCGTGAAGGCGCCCTCCAGCCGCACCGGGCCGAGCAGCGCGCCGTCGTAGGGGTCGGCGTAGGCGGCGGGCGGCCGCGCGCGGGTCTCGGGGTCGCGGGCGAAGCGGACGTGGACGCTCGCGCGCGGGTCGTCCGACAGGGTCAGCACGTTGGCGACGCGGCCGCCCGCCTGCGCGTCGATCCGCGCCGCCAGCGCCGCGGGGGGCAGCGCCGTCCGCCCGGCGGGCGCGACCTCGAGCCGGTCGCGGTTGGCGAAGGCGGTGACCGCCTCCTCGTAGCTCATCAGCGCCCCGGTCAGGCCCATCAGGGCGAGGACGAGGCCGGCGGTGAGGCCGAGCGCCCAGTGCAGGCGGAAGAGCAGGGTCCGGAGGGAGGGAATCGGCAGCGTCATGGCGGTGCCGGCTGCCTAGCAGAGTCCGGCCACGCTGACGACGCGGCGGGACGCATGCCCCGCCCGACCGTCCGGCCGTCCCGCCGGTGAGTCTCAGGTGATCGGCGCGGGGTTGAACAGGGTCAGGTCGTTGAACAGCCCCCACCGGTCCGACCAGGGGCGCTTGCGCCCGCTCGCGACGTCGAGGATCAGGTGGAACAGCTCCCAGCCGACCTCCTCGATCGTCGCCGCGCCTGTGGCGATGCGGCCGGCATCGAGGTCGATCAGGTCGGACCAGCGCTCGGCCAGCTCCGTGCGGGTGGCGACCTTGATCACCGGCGCTTGGGCGAGCCCGTAGGGCGTGCCGCGGCCGGTGGAGAAGACCTGCAGGGTGATGCCCGAGGCGAGCTGCAGCGTGCCGCAGACGAAGTCGCTCGCCGGGGTCGCGGCGAAGATCAGGCCCTTCTCGCGGACGCGCTCGCCCGGCGCCAGGACCCCCGAGATCGCGCTCGTGCCCGATTTGGCGACCGAGCCCAGCGCCTTCTCCACGATGTTGTTGAGGCCGCCCTTCTTGTTGCCCGGCGACGGGTTGGCCCGGCGGTCGGCCTCGCCCTTGGCGAGGTAGGCGTCGTACCACGCCATCTCGCGGACCAGCGCCGCGGCGACCTCCGGGCTCTTCGCCCGGGGGGTGAGGAGGTGGATCGCGTCGCGCACCTCCGTCACCTCGGAGAACATCACGGTGGCGCCGCAGCGGACCAGCAGGTCGGCCGCGAAGCCGAGCGCCGGGTTGGCGGTGACGCCCGAGAACGCGTCGCTGCCGCCGCATTGCAGGCCGACGACCAGCTCGGAGGCCGGGCAGGTCTCGCGGGTCCGGCGGTTCAGCACCTCCAGGCGGGCCTCCGCCATGGTCAGGATGCTGTCGATCATGGCCGAGAAGCCGCGGTGGCGCTCGTCCTGCAGCCGCACCACCCCGTCGCCGGCCGCGCCGCTGTCGGGCAGGAGCCGCTCCGAGACGAGCTTCTCGCAGCCGAGGCCGACGACCATGACCTCGCCGCCGAAATTCGGGTTCTGCGCGAGGCTCTGGAGCGTCCGGATCGGCACCACCGCCTCGGGAGCGTTGATGGCGACGCCGCAGCCGTAGGCGTGGGTCAGGCCGACCACGTCGTCGACGTTGGGGTAGCGCGGCAGCAGCTCCTGCTTGATCCGCCGGATCGCAACGTCGAGGGTGCCGGCGACGCACTGCACGCTGATTGAGATCGCCAGGATATTCTTGGTACCCACCGACCCGTCCGGGTTGCGATAGCCCTCGAAGGTGTAGCCCTCGAGCGGGGGCAGGGGGGCCGGCACGCGGGTGGCCATCTCCAGGGCGTCGAGGGCGGGGGCGACCGGCGTCGCGACGCGGGATTCCTCCACCCAGGCGCCCCGCGGGATCGGTTGCGTGGCGATGCCCACCACCTCGCCGTAGCGGCGGACCTCGCCGCCCTCCGGGATGTCGGTGAGCGCCACCTTGTGGCCCTGCGGCACGAACTCGACGAGTTCCAGCCCGTCCGGGAAGACCGTGCCGGCCGGCAGCCCGAAGGCGTTGACCACGATCGCGACGTTGTCGCTGTCGCTCAGGCGGATCGTGCGCGGCACGTCGCCGGCGGCCCCTGCGGCCCCCGCGCCGGCCGGCTGCGGGCGGGTCGGGGCTTCGATCTCGGCCTGCATCGGATGCTCCTTCCGTCTCGCGCCCGTCCGGGCTCCTGTCGGGATCAGGCGGCGTCGCCGACCGCGTGGTTCGCCAGGGCCTCCAGGGCCTTCACCATGGCGGAGTGGTCCCAGGCCGCGCCGCCCTGGGCCACGCAGGCCGAGAACAGCTGCTGCGCCAGCGCCGTGGCGGGCAGGCTGAGGCCGAGCGTCCGGGCGTTGTCCAGGGCGAGGTTCAGGTCCTTCTGGTGCAGGCCGATGCGGAAGCCGGGATCGAAGGTCCGCTCGATCATCCGCGCGCCGTGCAGCTCCAGGATCCGCGAGGTGGCCAGCCCGCCGGTTATCGCCTGCCGCACCTTGGCGGGATCGGCGCCGGCCTTCGAGGCGAAGAGCAGCCCCTCGGCCACCGCCTCGATGGTCAGGGCGACGATGATCTGGTTGGCGACCTTGGCGACCTGCCCCGAGCCGACCGGGCCGACATGCGTCACCGTCTTGCCCATCGCGGCGAACAGGGGCTCGGCGCGCGCGAAGGTCCCGGCCTCGCCGCCGACCATGATCGAGAGCGCGGCGTTCTTGGCCCCGACCTCGCCGCCCGAGACCGGCGCGTCGAGATAGGCGCCGCCCCGCTCGGCGATCCGGGCGGCGAAATCCTTGGTGGCGAGCGGCGCGATCGAGCTCATGTCGATCACGGTCTTGCCGGGCGACAGCCCCTCGGCGACCCCATCCGTCTCGAACAGGACCTGCTCCACGTCCGGGGTGTCGGGCAGCATCAGGATGATCGTGTCTGCGCGCTCGGCCACCTCGGCGGCGGTGGCGCAGGCGGTGCCGCCCGCCGCGAGCAGGGCCTCGGGCACGCTGCGCCGGGTCTTGAGGAACAGGCTGTGGCCCGCCGCGATCAGGTGTCCGGCCATGGGCGTGCCCATGATGCCGAGGCCGATGAATCCGATGTTCATGGGTACGATCCCGTTGCGGAGCTCAGGCGCGGAAGCGGGCGGCGAGCGCCTCGGAGCTGCGGGCGAGGAGCCCCATGTCGGAGCCCACCGCTGTGAAGCGGGTGCCGGCCGCGATGTAGCGGCGGGCCAGCTCCTCGCTCGGCGTGAGGATGCCGGCCTGCTTGCCGGCCCGGACGACCCGGGCGACCGCCGCCTCGATGGTGGCGACCACCTCCGGGTGGCCCTGCTGGCCGACATAGCCGAGGCTGGTGGAGAGGTCGCCGGGCCCGATGAACACGCCGTCCACGCCCTCCACGGCGGCGATCGCGTCCAGATTGTCGAGGGCGCGGCGGGACTCGACCTGCACCGCCACGAAGATCTCGGCCTCGCAGCGGGTGTGGTAGTCCTTGATCCGGCCGAACCGGGCGGCGCGGGGCGCCTGCGAGAAGCCGCGGATGCCGCGGGGCGCGTAGCGCGTCGCCGCGACCACCCGGGCGGCCTGCGCGGCGTCGTCGATGTTGGGGATCATCAGCGACTGGGCGCCGGCGTCGAGGATCCGCTTGATGGTGATCGGGTCGTCGCTCGGCACCCGCACCATCGGGTGCGTGTCGCCCTCCATCATCGCCTGGAGCTGGGCGTAGATGTCCCGGAGGTCGTTGGCCGAGTGCTCCATGTCGAGGAGCAGCCAGTCGAACCCGGCCCCGGCGACCACCTCGGTGGAGATGGGACTGGCGAGGCTGCACCACAGGCCGATCTGCTGGCGCCCCTCGGCGAGGGCCGCCTTGAAGCGGTTGGTGAGGCTGTCCATCACGATCCTCCCTGGGGGCGTCGCGGCGTCTGCGCGCCGTCCGCCCCATCACGCGCAGCCTTCCGCCGCGAGGTCAAAGCCAAACACTGGATCGATCGATGCGGATCGCGCATCGATCGACCGTGCGGGCTCACGCGGGCGGCATCTCGGCCACGATCGAGACCAGCTGGGCGATGAGGGGGTCGTCCGCGTCGCGCCGCCACGCGAGGAGCAGTTCCACCGGGCGCGGCGCCGGCAGGACGAGGGGGCGGAACACCACGCCCTCGAAGCGCAGGCGCTCGGCGGCGGCCGGCACCAGGGCGATGCCGAGCGCCGCCCGGACGAGGGCCAGGATCGAGTGGATCTGCGTGAGCTGCTGGACCGTCGGGGGCCGGATCTCGGCCTCGGCGAGCAGGCCCAGGACGAGGTCGTGGAAGTAGCGCGCCTCGTTGGGCGCGTAGCCGATGAGCGGCTCGCGCCCGAGATCGGCGGGGGTGAGCCCGTCGCGCAGGGCCAGGGGGTTCCCGGCCGGCAGGGCCACCACCAGGGGCTCGGCCAGCGCCCGGACGGCGATCAGGTCCGGGTGCGTCACGGGCGGGCGCACCAGCGCGGCGTCGATCCGGCCGGCGAGCAGCTCCTCGATCTGGTCCTTGCTGACCATCTCGCGCAGCGCGAGCGTCACGTCCGGCAGCGCCCGCCGGAACGCGGTGACGAGGCGCGGCAGGAAGTCGTAGGCCGAGGCCGCCGTGAAGCCGAACTTGAGGACGCCCGCGCGCCCCGCCGCGACCTGCCGGGTGACGTGCGTCGCGGTCTCGGCGAGCCGCAGGATGCGCTGCGCCTCGGGCAGGAAGCTGCGACCGGCGGCGGTCAGCCGGACCGTGCGGCTGGTGCGCTCCAGGAGCTGCACGTCGAGGACGCGCTCCAGGACCTGGATCTGCCGCGACAGCGGCGGCTGCGTCATGTTCAGCCGGGCGGCCGCACGCCCGAAATGCAACTCCTCCGCCACGGCGGCGAAGCACCGGAGCTGGCTGAAGTCGAACATGAAGGCTCCCTCTCCCGGACCGCGGCGCAGTCGGGCGGGAGCATAAGGCCTTCGCGGCGGCCACGTTGAGATCGCCGCCCTCATCCAATTAGGTAAGGCGGCGGCCTCCGGGCCCGACCGGCCTACGGGGTCACCTCGTGCCCGGCATAGTCGATCCGGCCGTCCGGCCCCTTGGTCCACTCGTAGATGACGTAGTCGGGGCGGGTGAGATCGCCCTTCCCGTCGTAGGCGATCGGGCCGACCACCGTGTCCACCGGCTTGCCCCGGTGCAGCCAGTCGGCGAGCGTCTTCCCGTCGCTGGAGCCGGTCTCGGCCATCGCCTTGGCCAGGACCTGCACGGCCGCGTAGGCGTAGAGCGTGTAGGCCTCGGGATCGATGCCCCGGGCGTTGAACGCCGCCACCACGCCCCTGGCGTTCGGGTTCTTGCGGGCGTCCGGCGCGAAGGTCATCAGGGTCCCGGCCGCGCCCGGGCCGGCGATCTGGACGAATTCCTTGTCGGGGATGGCGTCGCCGCTCATCATGCGGGCGGCGAGGCCCTGATCGCGCATCTGCCGGATGATCAGCCCGGCCTCGGTGTGCACGCCGCCGAAATAGACGACGTCGACGTTGGCGGACTTCATCTTGGAGACGAGCGCCGAGTAGTCCTTCTCGCCCGGGTTGATGCCCTCGAACAGCAC
The DNA here is from genome assembly GCF_900107945.1 of Methylobacterium sp. 190mf. Classification (NCBI taxonomy): domain Bacteria; kingdom Pseudomonadati; phylum Pseudomonadota; class Alphaproteobacteria; order Hyphomicrobiales; family Methylobacteriaceae; genus Methylobacterium; species Methylobacterium sp. 190mf. The sequence goes on from NZ_FNVI01000006.1 coordinate 35,016, forward strand.
CTCCTTGCCGCCCTTGGCCCTGAACGCCTTCAGCGTCTCGTCGGCCAGCCCCTTGCCGTAGGGCGTCTTGTCGTGGACGAAGGCGATCTTCCTGCCCGGGAAGTGCGCGGCCAGGTAGCTGCCCGCCACCGCGCCCTGCTGGTCGTCGCGGCTGCAGGTGCGGAACGTGTTCCACATGCCGCGCTCGGTGAACTTCACGCTCGTGGAGGCCGGCGTGACCTGGATGATGCCGGCGTCGAGATAGACGTCGGAGGCCGGGATCGTGACGCCGGAATTGTAGTCGCCGACGACCATCTTCACGCCGTCGCTGGCGAACTTGTTGGCCACCGAGACGCCCTGCTTCGGGTCGGAGGCGTCGTCGCCGACCGTGACGGTCAGCGTCCTGCCCTTCAGCGTGCCGGCCCTGTTGATGTCCTCGACCGCCTGGCTCACGCCGTTCCGGATCTGGGCGCCGAAAGCCGCGTTCGGCCCGGTCATGGGCGCGGCGACGCCGATCTTCACCGGCGCGCCGCCCTCCTGACCTTGCGCCGCGGTCATGAACAGCAGCCCGGCCAGGCCGGCCATCAATAGTCGCGTCATCTTTCCCCCAAGATGTGGCCGGACAGATCGCCGACGAACGCTGAATTCGGATAGATCAACGCGGATCCCCGCGCGTCGAGTCGCAGATCACCCGGCGCGATCCTGTCGCTCACCTTCACCGGGGTCAAGGTTTGGGGGTGGGCCGAGACGGTCACCGGCGCGGGCGCGCGATCGGCCGGCGGGCGCTCACGGAGCCGTGCGGCGGCCCGAAGGCCCGACGGGTCGGGATGGCGCCGATGATGCATCGGGCCGGCGCATCCGCAGCGAACCGCCGTGACCGATGACCGCCTCCCGTCCCCGCCGCACCCCCAGCCCCGGCCGACCGGGCCCGCGTCCGGGACGCGGCTGATGGGGCCGCGCGCGGACGAGGATCGGGACGGGGATCGGGACAGGGATCGGGGCGAGGGTCGAGACGCGTCGGTGGACTGGGCCGAGCGCCGCCGGATCGCCGAGCAGGGACGGGGCGACCGGGCGTGGTCGCTCTGGGGCCCCTACCTCAGCGAGCGGCAATGGGGGACCGTGCGGGAGGATTACAGCCCCTGCGGCAACGCCTGGGCCGCCCTGACGCACGAGGACGCCCGCTCGCGCGCCTATCGCTGGGGCGAGGACGGGCTGGCCGGGATCTGCGACGAGCGCGGCAACCTGTGCCTGGCCCTCGCCCTCTGGAACGGGCGCGACCGCATCCTCAAGGAGCGGCTGTTCGGCCTGACCAACCAGGAGGGCAACCACGGCGAGGACGTGAAGGAGGTCTACCACTACCTCGACGCGGTCCCGAGCCACGCCTACCTGAAGATGCTGTACCGCTACCCGCAGGCGGCCTTCCCCTACGCGGAGCTCGTCGACGAGAACGGTCGGCGCGGGCGGGAGCAGCCCGAGTACGAGATCGAGGAGACGGGCGTCTTCGACGGGGACCGGTTCTTCGACGTCACCGTGGAGTACGCCAAGGCCGACGCCGACGACGTCCACGCGGTGATCACCGCGCTGAACCGGGGGCCCGAGCCCGCCGACCTCCACCTCGTCCCGCAGCTCTGGTTCCGCAACACGTGGTCGTGGGAGGCCGGGCAGGCGCGCCCGCGGATCGCCCGCGCGCCCGACGGGGGCGCCGTCTGCACCCACGAGCGGCTCGGGCCGTACCGGCTCGCCTTCGACGGTACGCCGGACCTGCTGTTCTGCGAGAACGACACCAACCTGCGGCTGCACGGCGGGCAGCCGGACGCCGCGGGGCCGTTCAAGGACGGTCTCCACGCGGCGATCGTCGACGGCGATCCCGCTTCGGTGCGCCGGGACGCGGGCACCAAGCTCGGCCTGCACTACGCGCTGCGGCTGGCGCCCGGGGAGACCGCCCGGATCCGCCTGCGGCTTTCGGCGGGCCCGCGCGCCCGGGCCGTCGACGACGGGTCCCTGGTCCGCCGCCGGGTGGCCGAGGCGGACGCGTTCTACGAGGAATTGCAGGACGGCATCGCGAGCGCGGATTCCCGCGCGATCTTCCGCCAGGCCGCCGCCGGCCTGATCTGGTCGAAGCAGCTCTACAGCTACGACGTGCGGCGCTGGCTGGAGGGCGACCCGCTCCAGCCGCCGCCGCCCCGGGGGCGCGCGGGCGGCCGCAACGGCCAGTGGCGCCACTTCGCGGCGGCCGACGTGCTGTCGATGCCCGACACCTGGGAATATCCCTGGTTCGCCGCCTGGGACCTCGCCTTCCACTGCCTGCCGCTCGCCCTGCTGGACCCGGACTTCGCCAAGAAGCAGCTCCTGCTGCTCACCCGCGAATGGTACATGCACCCGAACGGCCAGCTCCCGGCCTACGAGTGGGAGTTCGGCGACGCCAACCCGCCGGTCCACGCCTGGGCAGCCTACCGGGTGTTCGAGATCGACCGGGACCGGCGGGGCGGGCGCGGCGACCTCGCCTTCCTGGAAGGCGTGTTCCACAAGCTCCTGATCAACTTCTCTTGGTGGGTGAACCGCAAGGACGCGCAGGGCCGCAACGTGTTCCAGGGGGGCTTCCTGGGGCTCGACAATGTCGGCGTGTTCGACCGCTCGCGCCCGCCCCCGGGCTTCGGGGTGGTGCACCAGGCCGACGGCACCGCCTGGATGGCGATGTACGCGCTGACCATGATGCGCATCGCCCTGGAGCTCGCCCTCCACAACGACGTCTACGAGAGCACCGCCTCCAAGTTCTTCGAGCACTTCCTGCTGATCGCCGAGGCCATGACCGACATGGGCGGGTCGGGCGGAGACGGGCAGGGCTACGGCCTGTGGGACGAAATCGACGAATTCTACTACGACGAGGTCGACATCCCCGGCGGCGGGATGCTCCCCTTGCGGGTCCGCTCCATGGTCGGGCTGGTCCCGCTCTTCGCCGTCGAGGTGATCGAGCCCTCCGTGCTCCACCGGCTGCCGGATTTCGCCCGGCGCCTGAACTGGGTGCTGGAGAACCGGCCCCACCTCGCCCGCCTGGTCTCCCGCTGGACCGAGGGGGGCGTGAAGGACCGCAAGCTGCTGTCGCTGCTGCGCGGCCACCGGATGAAGGCGCTGCTGCGCCGCATGCTCGACGAGGCCGAGTTCCTCTCGCCCTACGGCGTGCGCTCCCTGTCGAAGGTGCACCGCGACGCGCCCTACGTGCTCAACGAGCTCGGCGCCTCCTTCACGGTCCGCTACGACCCGGCCGATTCCACCTCGAACATGTTCGGCGGCAACTCGAACTGGCGCGGCCCGGTCTGGATGCCGATGAACTTCCTCATCGTCGAGGCGCTGCGGCGCTTCCACACCTATTACGGCGACGACTTCCTAGTGGAGTACCCGACGGGCTCGGGCGCGATGCTGACGCTCAGCGCCGTCGCGGACGCCCTCGAGGACCGCCTGATCGCACTGTTCGCCAAGGACGGGACCGGGCGCCGGCCTGCCTTCGGGACCCGGCCGCCGATCGCCCCGGCGCCGGGTGCCGAGGAGCCGCTGCTGTTCCACGAGTTCTTCGACGGGGATACGGGGCGGGGCCTCGGCGCCGCGCACCAGACCGGCTGGACGGCCCTCATCATCAACCTGCTGCGCGACCGGGCACGCCCGCGATAGGCGCGCCCGGCCGGAAGCCGGCCGATCGGGTCAGCAGCTCAGCCGCCGGCCTTCGCGACGCCCGAACACTTTGTAGTGGGCGGCACCCGATTCCATCTGGCCGTTGGCCACGGCGCGGCGGACATCCGGGTTGCAGCGCAGGTACTCGCGCTCGTCGAACCCGTAATTGGCGCGGCCGCGGTAATCGTCCCGGTCGCGGTAGCCGCGGTCCCGGTAATCGTAGTCGCCGCGGTCGCGGTAGCCCCGGCCGCCGTAATCGTCGTAGTCGGGGCGCGGCTGCGCGGAGACCGGGCCGACCACGCCCAGAATGCCGAGGCTCACCGCGGCCGCTGCCAGAATCGCCTTCATCGTACCAATCCTCCCTTGTCGGTGGCCAGAAACGCGTCGGGGCGCGGATGGTTCGATCGCCTCGGACGTGGCACCCCCGGCCAGCCCGAGCCCAGCCTCCGCGACGCGGGAAGCCCGCCTCGCGGCTCTGCCCCGGCCCGCGCCGGGGCGGACGCAGCCCCGGCGCGGATGCGCGTCACATGCGGCGCATCATCTCGCGACGCATCTCGCGGTGGCGCATCTCGCGGCGCATCTCCCGATGCATCATGTGGCGCTCCATCCGGTGGCGCATCATCCGGCGCTCCATGCGACGGCGCATCATGTGGCGCTCGACGGGATCCATCTGGACCGTCGAGACCATGCCGGCGGGCGCCGACACGCCCGTGCCGGGGCCGATCGGCGCGGCGGAGGCCGGGATCGCGACGGCGGAACCGAGAGCCGCCAGCAGGGCAGCGGCAATGATCATTGAACGCACGTGAGGTTTCCTCTCTCGCCGCCCGGGAAGACGGGCGGGCGTTTCCAGGGGACTCGCGGCCGGATCCGCCCGCAATCCCGCCCAGGAAGGCTCGGGCCGCCCGGATGGTTCCCCGGACCGGGCCGCCCCGCCAGGAACGCGCCGGAGCGGTATCGCGACGGGCATCGCGTCGGGCCGGCGGCCGGGCCCCGTGGCCGCCCTGGGTTGGACCGGGCAGGGCACAGGTGATGCACGAACGCATCACCCGGCCGCAAAAGCGAACGGAACCAAGCCGCGGCACGACCGAAGATCAGAGCAACATCTCCGCTGACAATGACTCGAATACACTATCAAGATACTAAGTCTGTAAAATACACGAAGTCAATAAAATATCATTCTCGCATCAACGATTGCATAGTCAGTCAAATTTGAGGAAGTATCTCGAAAATCCACGCTTCAGAATCGAGACATCATGACCTAATCATAAGAACGCATCATGCGAACCGCGCGAGATCAGCAGAAGCTCCGCTTCGGCATCCGAAGCCTTACCGGCGAAGAGACCTTGACGCTCATGCCTTCGACGACGCGCGGCGGGGGACACTACATGTACCGCATCTCGAGTTCTGGACTTCTCCTGTTCCTGCTGTCGCAGACCGCGATGGCGGCGGACCTCCCGCGGCGGGCCCTTCCGCCGGCGGCGACGGCCGTGCCGATCTTCTCCTGGACCGGAGCGCATGCCGGCCTGTTCGCCGGTTACGGGACCCTCGATCGGGCCACGCAGTTCGTCTGCACAGGTCCGGACGGGCAGCCCGGAGCCCGGAACTGCCCGGTCATTCCATCGAAGCGGGCCTCGGACGGGAGCTTCGTCGGCGGCGCCGAGGTCGGCTACGATTGGCAGGTGAATTCCGGCTTCGTCGCCGGCGCCGCCGCGGATTACCAATTCACCCGGCTGTGGGGCTACGATCGCCGCGAGGGCGCCTTTCCGGCCGCGGGCGGCGGCTTCTATCGCCGCAGCGTCGCCCATTCCGGCCAGAGGCTGGACGAACTCGCCACCCTGCGCGGCAGGATCGGCTTCGCCGTCGATCGCACCCTCGTCTACGCCACGGGCGGCCTCGCCGCGGGCACGGTCCGGACCGACAACAACCTGTCGTTGGCCGGCTTCCCGCTGTTCGACGGGCGCCAGGGCGCGGTGCGCATGGGCTACGTGGCCGGCGCCGGCATCGAGCACGCCTTCAGCGAGCACCTCTCCGCCAAGGTCGAGGGTCTCTACTACGATCTCGGCTCCCGGGCGATCCTCCCGGCTCCGTCGTACCCCGTGCTGACCGGCTACCACGCCGGCACGCGGGTCGCGACGGACGGCTTCCTGGCCCGCGTCGGCCTCAACTACCGGTTCGGAGCCGGGCTTCCCACCCTGGCCCCGATCGCGTCGGCAGGCCCGGCCACCTGGGATTTCGAGGGCGGCCTGCGCTACGTCTTCAGCTCCGGGACACCGCGCGAGAAGCTCGGCGACCCCGACGCGCCCGGCCAGCTCAATTCGCGCCTGACCTACAACAACACCCAGGCGCATGCCGGCGAGAGCTTCGCACGGCTCGAGCACAACCCCACCGGCCTGTTCGCCAAGGGCTTCCTCGGCTCGGGCGGCGTCACCGGCGGCCGCCTCGCCGACGAGGACTTCCCGCCCGCCCTGCGCCGCTATTCGAAGACGCTGTCGCCGATCAAGGACGGCGACATCGGCTACGGCGTGATCGATCTCGGCTACGACGTGCTGCGCCGGGACGGGTACAAGCTCGGCGGCTTCCTCGGCTACCAGTTCGCGTCCGAACTGTATAACGGCTACGGCTGCCGTCAGGTGGCAGGCGGGACTCCCTGCGCCAGACCCTACCCGACCAGCATGAAGACGCTGGGCGAGAGCATGCAGTGGAACGCGCTGCGCGTCGGGGTGATCGGCGAAGCGCGGTTCGACCGGGTCCGGCTGAGCCTGGAAGGCGCCTACTTGCCGGTCGTGAGCCTGAGCGGCGTCGACCGGCACTGGCTGCGGCCCGACATCAATCCGGGGCCGGAAGGCGGCCGCGGCGACGGCTACTTCCTGGAGGGGATCATCTCGTACGACCTGACGCCGTCCGTCAGCGTCGGCGTCGGCGGCCGCTACTGGCAGCTCCAGGCCGACAAGGCGCACACGACGGCCTTCCTGTTCTCGCCGCCCAGCCCGATGAAGTTCGAGACCGGTCGCTACGGCGGCTTCGCGCAGCTCTCCTACCGGCTGGCCGATTTCGGCTTCGGCGAGACAGGCGCTCCGGCGGCCCCGATCCGCAAGGACTGATCCAGCCGCCACGTCGCGCCCGAACGCGGGCGCGGCAGGCCAGGGGACGGGCCGCGCCGGCCGTTCGATTCCGGTGCCTCGATATCCCGGTGCCTCGATCCCGGCATCGGCCCCACCCGGCCCGCGGCAGCGACGCCGCGGGGCCGCTCAGCTTGGCCGCGCGGCCGCGTGAATCGGCCGCGACCGGTCGTCGGCGTCCCCGGCAGGTCCGGCCCGGACAGGAGTTCCGGCCCGGACGGGAGTTCCGGCCCGGACGGGAACTCCGGCACGCTCGACGGAGGGCCCACGCGGCCGGACCGCTTCCGCACGGAGCGCGTGCCCCGCGAGCCCTCACCCCCCTCACGGCCGCGGCCGGGCCGGGTTCCCCACCACGGTGGCGCCGGCCGGAACGTCGCGCGTCACCACGCTGCCCGCCCCGACGATCGCGTCGTCGCCGATCGTGACCCCGGGGAGGATGATCGCGCCGCTGCCGATCCAGACATTGGCGCCGATCACCACCGGGCGGGCGAATTCCAGCATCTGCCGGCGCTGGGCCGGGTCGCGCGGATGATCGGGGGTCAGGATCTGCACGGCCGTGCCGATCTGCGTCAGGTCGCCGATCGTGACCGACATCACGTCGAGGATGCTGCACCCGAAGTTCAGGAACACGCCGCGGCCCAGGCTGATGTTGTAGCCGTAGTCGCAGTGGAACGGCGGCCGGATGTTGCAGCCCGGGCCGACCCGCGCGAAGGCCTCCTCCAGGAGCGCCTGCCGCTCGGGCTGGCTCCGCGACTGCGCGGCGTTATACCGGTCCATCCATTCCGAGATGCGCCGGTTGTCGGCGGCCAGTTCCGGGTCGTCGGCACAGTACAGCTCGCCCGCCAGCATCCTCTGCTTCTGGGTCTTCACGATCTCTGTGTTCATGGTGGGGACCTCCCTCCGGCCGCGTCGGACCCTAGCTATGCGTACAGATGTACATATCAAGGCCGCGCGCGTCACGGCCCGGCTGCCCTGAACCGGATCCGAGGAGGTCCCCTTGCCCGCCGCCCAGCGCCGTTTCGACCCGGATCGCCGGGCGCGCATCATCCGGGCGACCCTCGACGTCGTCGCCGAGCACGGCGTCGCCGGCACGACCCACCGCCGGGTCGCGGCGGCGGCCGACGTGCCGCTGGGCTCCATGACCTACCATTTCGACAGCCTCGACGCGCTGCTGACGGAGGCGTTCACCGGGCTCGCCGACACGGTCTCGGCGCGGTTCGCCGACCGGCTCGCTGCGGCCGCGACCGTCGACGAGGCCTGCGAGGCCGTGGTCGACCTGATCGTGAGCGACCTCTGGGCGAGCCCGCGCACGATGCTGCTGAGCTACGAACTCTACGCCTTCGCGGCCCGGAACCCGCCGCTGCGCCGGGTCATGCAGGACTGGATGGCCAAGAGCCGGGCCGCCCTGGAACGGCACTTCGCGCCGGAGACCGCCAAGGCCCTCGACGCCATGATCGAGGGCCTGACGATCCACCGCTCGGTCGACCCGCAGCCGGCGGATCGGGCGCAGGTGCGGGCGATCGTGGAGCGGCTGGTGCGGTAGGGCCGCACCCGTCCCCGCACCCGTCCCCGCACCCGGCCGGGGACGCCGCGCGCCGGCCCCTCAAGCGATCGTGATCGCCGGCCGGACAGGTGCCGAATGCCGCACGGTGCCGGCAAGGAATCAGCAACCGTCGCGCGAGCAGGTTCGCCCCGATGCGTGCCGAGGGCGCGCCCGGGCGCGGTCCGCGCCGGTGGTGGGGAACCCTGGGGCCGATGCAGATTGACGCGACCCGCCCGGCCGCGCCGCCGGATCCCGCTCCGCACCGGGCCGCGGGCGAGCCTGCACCCTGGGACGGGGGCCCCGGCTTCGGGCAGTGGCGTCTCGATCCGCGGACCCGCCGGGTGACCCGATCGGCGAGTCTCGCGCGGCTGCTCGGGACGCCCGGCGCGTGCGACCTGCCGCTCGCCGAGCACGTCGCGTGCTATCATCCGGACGACCGCGCCGCCCTGGTCGCGCGGCTCGAGGGGATCCTGGGAGGAAGCCGGCCGGCAATCCCCTACCAGGCGCGGGCCCGCATCGTCCGCCCGGACGGGACCGTGCTGGACGCGATCATCCAGGGGCTGCCCGAGTTCGGGCCCGAGGGCGCGCTCGTCGCCCTGCACGGCCTCATCCTCGACGTGACCGACCTCGTCCGGTCGGAGCGGCGGGCGCGCGAGACCGACATGATCCTGCGCGGCACGCTGGACAGCTTGGACCAGGGCCTCGTCGTCCTCGACGCCGACCAGCGGGTGCGCGCGTTCAACCGGAGCGCCGCGGACCTGCTCGACCTGCCGGACGACGTCCTGCGGGCGGGCGTCGCCCTCCCGGACATCCGCGCCTACCAGCGGGCCCGCGGCGACTGCGCGGCGGCCGGGTCCGATCCGGGTCTCGGAACGGGCGCGCGCGCCGGGCTGCCGCCGCTGTTCGACTGGCGCCTGCCCGGCGGCCCGATCCTGGAGGTCCGGTGCGCGGCCCTGCCGGACGGCGGCACGGTCCTGACCTTCGGCGACGTGACCCAGAACCGGATCGCCGAGCGGGACCTGGAGGAGAGCGAGCGCCGCTACCGGCTGCTGGCCGAGAACGCCACCGACATCATCATCTGGTCCGACCTGACCGCCCGCCGCCGCTACGTCTCGCCGGCGGTGCGCGCCGTCCTGGGCTACGACCCGCAGGAGCTGATCGGCACCCATCCCCTCGACTTCGTCCATCCCGACGAGGTCGGCGCGTACCGCCGCGTCCTCGACGACCTCACCGGCGGCCGCGCGTCCCGCGCCCTGACCTCCCAGCGCTACCGGCACCGGGACGGGCACTGGGTCTGGGTGGAGATCTCGTTCAGCCTGACTCACGATCGGGCGACCGGCGCCCCGGACGGCTACGTGGCGACCCTGCGCGACGTGAGCGCCCGCAAGGCCGCGGAGGACGCCCTGCGGTTGAGCGAGGCCCGCTACCGCGCCCTGGCCGACGCGCTGCCGCAGCTCGTCTGGATCGCCAGCACGGAGACCGGCGACGCCTCCTACGTCAACCGGCGCTTCGAGGATTACTACGGCCCGATCGGCCCGACGCGCGCCGCCCGGATCGCCCGGACGCATCCCGACGACACGGAGCGGATGGAGCGGCTGTGGTCGGAGGCGCCCGCCCGCCGCGCGCCCTACGAGGTCGAGGGCCGCCTGCAGCGGCACGACGGCGCCTACCGCTGGCACAAGATCGTGCTCCTGCCGATCTGGCAGGGCGAGAGCATGGTGGGCATGCTCGGCACCGCCCTCGACATCGACGAGATCGTCACCGCCCGGCGCGCCGTGGAGGATGCCAGCAGCCTGCTGCACCTCGCCCAGCAGGCCGCCCATGCCGGGACGTGGCACCTCGACCTCGACAGCGGCCGGATCGAGTGGTCCCCCGAGAGCGCGCGGCTCCACGGCATCGAGACCGACCGGAACCACGCCCTCGACACCCGGGACTGGCTCGCCCTGATCGACCGCACCGACGGCGAGCGGGCGCTGCGGATCGCGGCCGCGGCCGCGGCCGCGGCCGCCGGGCAGACCTTCTCGATCGAGTTCCGGGTCCCCACCGCGGACGGCGGGGTGCGCTGGATCAACGGCGTCGGGCGCGGCGCGCCCGGGCAGGCGCGGCGGATGATCGGCCTCAACATCGACGTCACCGCCCGCAAGGCCGCCGAGGCGGCGCTCCTCGCCGCCAAGGCGGCGGCCGACGCCGCGCGCCTGGAGGCGGAGCGGGCGAGCGCGGCCAAGAGCGAGTTCCTCGCCGCCATGAGCCACGAGATCCGCACGCCGCTCAACGGGGTGATCGGCTACGCCGACCTGCTCCTCGACGGGACGGATCTCGGACCGTCGGCGCGCCGGAACGCCGACCGCATCCGCACCGCCGGGGCCGCGCTCCTGACCGTGGTCAACGACGTCCTCGACTTCTCGAAGGTCGAGGCCGGGCAGATCGAGATCGTGCCCCGGCCCTTCGCCCTGGAGGCGCTGATCGACAACGCGGTGTCGATCGTGCGCCCCTCCGCGGAGCGCAAGGGGCTCGCCCTCACGCTCGCCCAAGGCCCGGGCCTGCCCGACTGGGTCGAGGGCGACGAGGACCGCCTCCGGCAGATCCTGCTCAACCTGCTCAACAACGCCGTGAAGTTCACCGCGTCGGGCGGCATCGACCTGTCGGTCCGGGTCAGCCCGGACGCGATCGGCGGGACGCGGCTGCGCTTCGCGGTCCGCGACACCGGCATCGGGATCCCGACCGACAAGTGCGACCGCCTGTTCCGGCGCTTCTCGCAGGTCGACGGCTCGATCAGCCGCGAGTACGGCGGCACCGGGCTGGGGCTCGCCATCTCGAAATCCCTCGTCACGCTGATGGGCGGGACGATCGGCGTCGCGAGCACGGTCGGGCACGGCTCGACCTTCTGGTTCGAGGCCGACCTGCCCGCCGCCGTCCCGCCGGCCCGCGCGACCGCGCCGGCCTCGGCGATCGCCCGCGCGACCGGCCGCCGCCTGCTCCTGGCCGAGGACGTGCCGCTCAACCAGGACCTCGCCCGGATGATCCTGGAGCGCGCCGGGCACGCGGTGGACGTGGTGGCCGACGGGGTCGCCGCGGTGGCGGCCGTCCAGGCGCGGTCCTACGACGTCGTCCTGATGGACGTGCAGATGCCCGTGATGGACGGCATCGCGGCGACCCGGCGGATCCGCGCCCTGGGCGGCGCCGCCGGCCGCCTGCCGATCCTCGCGATGACGGCGAACGTCCTGCCGCAGCAGGTGGCCGAGCTGCGCGCCGCCGGGCTCGACGACCATATCGGCAAGCCGTTCCGCGCGGACGCGCTGCTCGCCGCGATCGACCGGTGGGCGGCCCCTCGCGCCGAGCCGCCGCGCCGCGCGGGGACGATCGACCGGGCCACCCTGGACGAGATGACCGCGATGGTCGGCCAGGCGCGCATGGGCGACCTCCTGGCGATGCTGGCGAAGGAGCTCGCCGAGCGGTTCGGGCCGGCGGCGACCGACGGCGACCGGACGCGGCTGATGGGGGACGCGCACGCCATGGTGTCGGCGGCCAGCATGATCGGCTTCCTGGATCTGGCCGCGACCTGCCGGGCCTTCGAGACGGCCTGCCGCGCGGGCGAGGACGTCACCGCGCTGCTGGCCGCGCTCCGGGCCCAGGCGGCCGCCACGATCGACGAGATCGCCGCGCTGCGCGCGGCCTGAGCGGGGGCGCCGCCGGAGCCGGCCCGCGGGTTTTGCACGCCCAAATTCTCGTCTCCCAGGCACGCGGCGGCGAGGAACGATCTTCCAGCCGGCGGTCCCGCGGCGGCGGGCGCCCGCCGGGCCGCGACTCCGGGACGACGATGGCGGGCGCCTCCGGCGAGGGCGGTTCGGAGAACGGCACCGGGTATCGCGCGCGTCCGGGGAGATGGATATTCCGGCGCGCGCGGTCCGCGCACCGCCGCGGGCGGCTGCCCGGGACCCGCGCACCGCCGCGGGGGCCGCGGCGCGAGGCGGATCCCGGGCGCGACCCGGGCAGGGCGCGGGCCCTTGCCTTCGTGGCCGAGCTCGGTCGACCCTGCGCCCGGCCGCCCGAGTCGCCCCCGCACCGGGCCGGCCGAATGGGGGACATCTCATGACATCTGCCGGTCCGCACCGCCGCGCCGTCGCGCTGGCCGCCCTGGCCGCCCTGGTTCTCGGCGCGCCGTTCCCCGGCACCGCCCGCGCGGCCGACCGGGAGGTCACCTTCGCCCACCAGGACATGGTGGTGCCGTTCCGCGCCCTGATGGCCTCCGGGGCGATCGAGAAGGCGACCGGCTACACGATCCACTGGCGCAAGTTCGGCGGCGGCGGCGACGTGATCCGCGCCATGGCCTCGGGCAGCGTCCAGATCGGCGAGGCGGGGTCGAGCCCGATCGCGGCGGCCGCCTCGCAGGGGCTCGACATCCAGCTGTTCTGGATCCTCGACGAGATCGCCGACGCCGAGCAGCTCGTGGCCCGCGCCGGCAGCGGCGTGACGGGCGTGGCCGACCTGCGCGGCAAGACGGTCGCGGTGCCGTTCGTGTCGACCGCGCATTACCAGCTGATCGCCGCCCTGGCGGAGGCCGGGCTCACGCAGGCCGATGTCCGGATCCTCAACATGCGGCCGCCCGAGATCGCCGCCGCCTGGGAGCGGGGCGACATCGACGCGACCTTCATCTGGGACCCGGTGCTCGCCCGGGTGAAGAAGTCCGGCACCGTGGTGGTCTCGGCCGGCGACCTCGCCCGCCGGGGCAAGGCGACCTTCGACGGCCTCGTGGTCGACCGGGCCTGGGCGGCGCGGAACCGGGACTTCCTGGTGACGCTCATCCGGCTGATCGCCGCCCAGGACGCGGCCTACGCCGCCAGGCCCTGGGGCGCCGACGCGCCGGAGGTGGCGGCGGTGGCCCGGATCAGCGGCTCGGCGCCCGCCGAGGTGCCCGCGAGCCTCGCGGCCTACCGGTTCCCGACCCTGGAGGCGCAGGCCTCCCCGGCCTGGCTCGGCGGCGGCGCCGCCAAGGCCCTCACCGAGACCGCCGCCTTCCTGAAGGCGCAGGGGCGCGTGCAGGCGCTGGCGCCCGACTACGCCCGGTTCGTCACGACGGAGGTCGTGGACGCGGCCCGGAAATAGCCTGTCCCCGGACCGGAGGGCCCATGATCGAGATCCGCAACCTGAGCGTCCGCTACGGGCAGGGCGCCGACGCGGTCGCCGCGCTGTCGGGGATCGACCTGACCATCGGTCCCGGGGAGTTCGTGGTGGCGCTCGGCGCCTCGGGCTGCGGCAAGACCACCCTGCTCTCGGCGATCGCGGGATTCCTGGCGCCCACCGAGGGCCGCATCCTCCTCGACGGCGCGCCGGTCCGGGGTCCGGGAGCCGAGCGGGGCGTGGTGTTCCAGCGCCACGCCCTGATGCCCTGGCTGGACGTCGCCGAGAACGTGGCCTTCGGACCGAAGATGCGGGGCGTGCCCCGGGCGGAGCGGCGGCGGATCGCCCTGGCGACGCTCGACCTCGTCGGCCTGCCCGACTGCGCCGACCGGAAGGTCTACGCGCTCTCGGGCGGTATGCAGCAGCGGGTCGGCCTCGCCCGGGCGCTCGCCGGAGACCCGCGCGCCCTGCTGATGGACGAGCCGCTCGGCGCGCTGGACGCCTTCACCCGCGAGCAGATCCAGGAGCTGATCCTCCGGATCTGGCACCGGACCGGCAAGATGGCCTTCTTCATCACCCACGACGTCGAGGAAGCGGTGTTCCTCGCCACCCGGCTGGTGATCATGAGCCCGCGGCCCGGCCGCATCGTCGAGACGCTGGACCTGCCCTTCTCCCGGGCGTTCGTCGAGGGCCGCGACGCCCGGGCCGTGAAGTCGGACCCCGCCTTCATCGCCGTGCGCGAGCGCGTGCTCGCGCGCATCCGGAGCGGCGCCGCCGCGGCACCGGAGGCCGTCCGATGAGCGGTCTGCCCCGCGCCGCGCCGGACGCGGTCCCGGACGCGGTCCCGGACGCGGTCCCGGACGTGATCCCGGACACGGCCCCGGCCCCGGCTCCGGCGGCGGCCCCGCTGGCGCGCACCGGAATCCGCCGCCGCGGTGGGATCCTGGTGCCGACGGTCAGCGCCGCCACGGTGCTGGCAGCCCTCGGCCTCTGGCTGGTCGCCACCCGTGCCGGCTGGGTGAAGCCGCTGTTCCTGCCGCCGCCGGAGGCGGTCCTGGCGGCCTTCGGTCAGGCCTGGCGCGGGGAGATCGACGGCGCCCCGCTCGGGCTCCACATCGGCGACAGTCTCCTGCGCGTCCTCGGCGCCTTCGCGCTCGCCGCCCTGGTGGGCATCCCGGCCGGGCTCGCCATGGGCACGAGCCGGATCGCCCGGGGCATCCTCGACCCGCCGATCGAGTTCTACCGGCCGCTGCCGCCGCTCGCCTACCTGCCCCTGATGATCATCTGGTTCGGGATCGGCGAGCTGTCGAAGGTGCTGCTGATCTTCCTCGCCTGCCTCGCCCCGGTGGCGCTCGCCGCGCGGGCGGGGGTGCGCTCCGCCTCGGTCGACCAGATCAACGCCGCGCGCGCCCTCGGGGCGAGCCGCTGGCAGGTCCTGCGCCACGTGGTCTTCCCGGCGGCGCTGCCGGAGATCCTGATCGGCCTGCGGATCGGCATGGGCGTGGGCTGGACCACCCTGGTGGCCGCCGAGATGGTGGCGGCCCAGGCCGGGCTCGGCCAGCTCGTCCTCAACGCCTCCAATTTCCTGCGCACCGACGTGGTGGTGATGGGCATCCTGCTGATCGGCCTGTTCGCGGGCCTGTTCGAGCTCGGGATGCGGGGCCTGGAGCGCGTGCTGGTGCCCTGGAAGGGCCGACACTAGCGCCGCCGCAGCACCCGCTTGAGCCGGCTGCCCGCGTGCGGATCGACGTAGTGCAGCAGGGCCGTGGCCCGGATCGCGTCGGACGCGCAGGGCTCGTTCGTGTGCAGCGAGCGGTAGCCCCAGAAGAAGTAAAGGCTTCCCGGCTTCAGCGACAGGCGGATCACGCGGTCGCTGCCGCGGTCGTAGGCGCGGGTCAGGAGCTTCTGCGCGAGCGGATTGTCGACCAGCGCCTTGTCGACGAGGTTGCGGAGGTAGCTCCGACGCAGTGCGCGGGTGTTCGGGTGGATGATCAGGCGCCCCGGAGTACCGTGGTCCGGCATCGTGACGGGGACGAGGGCCGTGAGCACGTACGAGTCGAAGTGGAAGCGCATCGAGTGCGTCCTGGCGCCATGTCCCGCCAGACAGCGCAGGATCTGGTAGTAGCCGACATCCGGCGCGGGCCGTCCCACGGCGCTCTCGTAGATGCCGCGGCACAGGGCGTTGAAGGTCGGGTCGTCCGGCAGGGCGGCCAGGAACGTGCCGCCGAGATCCTTCGTCCCGGTGAAACCCGCGTACTCACCGCCCTTCGCGGCGACCGCCCGCGCGACGAAAGCCTGCGCCACGCGCAGGTCCTCCGGGCTCACGTAGTCCTCGAGAACCGCGTAGCCCTGTGACGTGATCTGCTGCGCGATCGCCCCCGCCACGGCGCCGGAGGGGACCTTGAACATGTAGCTCATGGGACCGAACCTTGCCGACCCGAGCCAGACGACACCTGAGAGCCGGTTCGAACGCCATCAGGCGCATTATCTGAGCCGATAGAGTCGGATTCGTCAATCATTCATCTGGATAAATAGCTGCACAAGATGGCGCAAGTTGCGCCATTACTGCACAGGCCGCCGGGACGAAGGGGGCTATGGGTTCACGGCGCGGCGGCGGATGGGTCCGCGCGGAGACCCTGCGGATCGGAGGAACGGGCCGGCCCGCGCGCGGCTCTGCATCCACGTCCGCGTCCCGACAAGATGTGGGGCCCACCAGGCAGCGGACGTGGAGGTCGGCAGAACCAACCCGTCCTTGATCGCGTCGGCCCGCTCGCCGGTCGCCCTCATTTGATGCGCTCGCTGCGCTGACGAACCGCGTCCAGCGCTCACGCGGACGCGCAGGGCGCGCAAGCTCCGGCCCGGACCGGGACGTCCCGGGCCCCTCGGCCAGGACGCGGGGCCTGCATGCGGGGCTTGGACGCGGGGCGTCGCGCCGTCCCCGCCGGCGGAGTCAGGTGTCGGCCAGTGGAGGGACGGCACGTCGCGGCGGCCAGCAGAAGAAAATTCCCTTCGAGTCCGCCGCTCAACTCTGATGGAAGCCTAGGTCGGGCGAACCGGGCACGGCGAGACAACACATATATTTGAATACAAGATCTTTACGGGAATTTGTATTAGGCTATAACGGATTTTGCAGGATCACAATCGTCGCGCAGCGTCGCCTCTGGTTGCGGTGAGATCGGGGAGGTCTCGGATGGACCACGCGGACGACGTCGTATCCGAGGCGGCGCTCGTCGCGGCGCTCGAAGCCTCGGGCGGCGTCGGCTTCTGGATGTGGGACATCCTCCGGGACGAGGCGCGGGCCGATCCGGTGAGCGCCCTGCTGTTCAACATCAGCCCGGCCCGGTCGCGGGTCGGGGTCAGCCTCGCGGAGCTCTTGAAGGCCGTCCATCCGGACGATCAGCCCCACATCTCGCAGGTCATTCTGGACTGCGTCCGGACCGGCGGCTCCTACACGGCGGAGTACCGCGTCTGCTCGCCGGAAGGGCGGCTGCGGTGGCTGTTCACCCGCGGGCACTTCTACCTGGACCAGGACGGGCGACCGACCACCGGACGGGGCGTGATCGTCGAGATCTCGGACAGCAAGGCGGCCGGCGCGGCTTTCGCGGAGCGCGACGGGGACACGATCGACGACGCCCTCAGCCGCACCGCCGACCTCTGCCTGTCGCTGCACAACACGGTCTCGGTGGTCGGCGACACCGCCCTCGTGGCGCTGACCGAGACGCTGCTCCTCGAGATCGGCAAGCGCCTCGCGGAGCGCCAGCGCGCCGAGCGCAGCGGCGGCCTGCACTGAGCGGGGCAGCTGCCGGAGGTCGCGGATCGTCCGCTCGATGCGCGCCGCCCCGGCCTCGTCGACCGGCGCCGGCCGGCCGGTCTCGTGCGGCCCGTCCGGGAGCGGCGGCCCCCCGCCTGCGACCTTCCGACCGGAACTTGGCCGTGCGGCACCCGTGTTTGCCGGTTGAATGAGCCCCGCGCTCGCAACTGCTGAGAGGTGAACGCCATGACCATGGACGCCCGCGAGATCTACGTCACGGCCCTGAAGAACACCCATGCTGTGGAGATGCAGGCGCTGCAGATCATGGAGCGGCAGGTCGAGCGCCTGGAGCGCTATCCTGAGATGGAGCAGGCCCTGCGCCGCCACATCGAGGAGACGCACGGGCAGCGCCACCGGCTGGAGGAGGCGCTCCAGAGCCTGGGCGACAGCCCCTCGACCCTCAAGGAGGGCTTCCTGGGCTTCGTCGGCAACATGATGGCCCTGGGTCACACGCCGGCCCAGGACGAGATCCTGAAGAACACCTACGCCAACCACGCCTTCGAGAATTTCGAGATCGCCGCCTACGAGTCGCTGCTCACCATCGGCGACGCCGCCGGCAAGCAGGGCCACCGGACGGCGTTCGAGCAGTCCCTCAAGGAGGAGCAGGCCATGGCGGAGGCGGTGCGCAAGCTGATCCGCCCGACCACCGAGCGCTATCTCTCCCTGACGGTATCCGGCGCCAAGGCCGACCGCTGAGGTCCCGCCGTCCCCGCCCCGAGACCGGGCGGGGACGGCCTCCCGTACCACTTTCGCCCGCTACCCGAGCCACGCTGACCCAGTCTGATCGCGCGCCCATGGACATCGGAAGCCGCCCATCGACGGACAGTCCCCGGCCGGAGCCGGAAACCGCCGGCGGGGCCCTGGGGAGGGGATGCGTCCACCTCTGCGTGGACATGCAGCGCATGTTCGCCGAGCCCACCGACTGGCAGACCCCGTGGATGAATCGCGTCCTGCCCCATGTCTGCCGCCTCGCGGCGGCGCATCCGGAGCGGACCCTCTTCACCCGCTTCATCCCGGCCGCCCGGCCGGGCGAGGGCCGCGGGACCTGGGCGACCTACTCGCGGCGCTGGGCCGGCATGACCCGGGAGCGCCTCGACCCGGGCCTGATCGACCTCGTCCCGGACCTCGCCCGACTGGCTCCGCCCGCCGAGATCGTCGACAAGACCGTCTACTCGCCCTGGCTCGAGACGGGTCTCGACGCGCGCCTGCGCGCGCGGGGGGTCGACACGCTGATCGTCACAGGCGCCGAGACTGACGTCTGCGTGCTGGCCGCCGTGCTCGGCGGGGTCGATCTCGGCTACCGGATCGTGCTGGCCACCGACGGCCTGTGCAGTTCCTGCGACGAGGCGCACGACGCCCTCCTGCTGATGTACCGGATGCGGTACGGCCACCAGGTCGAGACGATGACGACCGCCGAGATCCTCGACCGCTGGCACTGAGCCGGCCACGCGCCCTCCCGCCGCGCCCGAGCATCCGATCTGTAATGGCCAAGCTCAAGGCGAGTTCTCGGCCCGGCTCCGCCGGCCACCCCGGCTCACGAACACTCGATCCGTGCGGCCGCGCACGCGAAAAACAGTCGCGGCGCATGAACCGGTGGCCGGTGAGACCGTTATGTTCCTGAACAGGGTTCCGGAGGAAAGGTTATGGCCAAGCACGAGATCCTCGGCTACTTCGAGCACCGCCGCGACGGGGCCTGGGTCTGCGTCCGTCCCTTCACCTTGACCACGCGGGACGCGAGCGTCGACATCCGCCAGGGCATGCGCTTCGACTACGGCAAGCGCGTCGGGGGCGTCGATCTGGCCGAGTACCTCGAGCGCCTGGGTTCGCAGTTCGGTTCCTGAGGCGCGGTCACGCGCGAGCCGCAGATCGCAGACCCTTCGACGCGGCGCCGGGGGTGACCCCTGCGCCGCGCTTCGTCGTTTTGAGCGCCGCTCAGGCGCCGCCCCACTGCATCGTCAGGCCGCCATCGACCACCAGGGTGTGGCCGGTGACGTAGGCGGCGTCCTCCGAGGCGAGGTAGAGGATCGCCCGGGCGATCTCCTCGGGCTGGCCGGCCCGGTGCCACGGGATCCGCTCCAGGGACTCGTCGAGAACCTCCGGCTTCTCGAACCGGTCGGCGGTCATCGGCGTCTCGATCAGGCCCGGGGCGACGCTGTTGACGTTGATCCGGTCCTCCGCGAGTTCGCGCGACAGGGACCGGCAGAGGGAGCCGAGCCCGGCCTTCGACATGCCGTAGGGGGCGCTCTCCGGCGTGGGCAGGTGCTGGGCCACGGAGGAGACGAACACGATCTTTCCGTTGCCGCCCTGGGCCCGGCGCATCCGGATGAAGGGGCGGGCGCAGAACAGCGGCCCCATGAGGTTCACCCGCAGGATCCGCTCCAGCACCGCGTCGTCCATCTCGGCGACCGGCATCCCGCTCATGGCCTGCCCGGCATTGGCCACGAGGATGTCGAGGGTGCCGAACTCGCTGCCGATGCGGTCGAAGGCCGCCGTGACCGCCGCCGGGTCGCCGACGTCGAGCTGGAGCACCAGCGCCCGCCGGCCCGCGGCCTCCACCCGCGCGGCGGTCTCGCGGATGCCCTCCGCGTCGCTGTGATAGGTGATGGCCACGTCGGCGCCCGCGCGGGCGAGCAGTTCCGCGGTCGCCTGCCCGATGCCGGAATCGGCCCCGGTGACCAGGGCGCGGGTGTCGGTGAAGCGCATCGCGGATCTCTCGCTGACGCCGCCGTCGCGGCGGGGTGCCTGGGCAATGGGCGCCGCCCGGGCCGGTTCCGGGCGCGCGCAGCCGCCGCAGGGGAACCCGATCCGGGTTCGCGTCTTTGACGCCCCGCCGCCGCATGGCCTAGTGAGGTCGCATGTCCCTCGAAGATACGACCCGCTCGCTCGCGGAGGAGTGCGCGCCCGACACGCGGAGCCGCATCCTCGCGACGGCGGGCACGTATTTCCGCGAGATCGGCTACCAGAAGACGACCGTGGCCGACATCGCCCGGACGCTGAAGATGAGCCCGGCCAACGTCTACCGCTTCTTCGAGTCGAAGAAGGCGATCAACGAGGCGGTGCTGGAGCGGCTGATCGGCGAGAGCGAGGCGGTGATCCTCGGCATCGCCGACCGGCCGGGCCTCGACGCCACCGCGCGCCTCGCGGCGGCGATCGAGGCCCTGCATCGCGACTCCACCCGGCGCTGCGAGACGTTTCCCCGCCTGCACGAGATGATCGAGGCGGCGATGGCGGAGAGCTGGGACGTCTGCCGCCACCACGTCGCCCGGATCACCGCCGGGTTCGAGCGGATCATCCGCGACGGGGTGGCGCGGGGCGAGTTCGAGGCGGCCGATCCCGCCGAGGCGGCCGCCTGCGTCCACGTCGCCATCGCCCGCTACACCCACCCGCTGCTGGTGGGCTGCTCCACCCTCCAGCCGGTGCCGCCCATGGCGGCGATGACGGCGTTCCTGCTGCGGAGCCTCGCGCCGCGCGGGTCGCTCCCGTAGCGCGCCGCCTACTCGGAGGCCGGTCCCGCCTCCGGCGCCGGCTCGGAGGCGCTGGGCTGCGGCCCGTCATAGCCCTCGATCACCAGGATCTCGGCCTCGACGCCGCCGCGCTGCTTGGCCTTGGCGGCCTGGTAGAGGTCGGAGTTCCAGCAGGCGAGGGCGTCGGCGTAGCTCGGGAACTCGATCACCACGTTGCGGGACCGGGCCGGGCCCATCACCGCCTCGTGGGCGCCGCCGCGCACGAGGAACCGGCCGCCGAACTTGGCGAAGGCCGCGCCGTTGGCCGCCACGTAGTCCTTGTAGGCCTCCGCGTCGCGGACATCGACCCGCGCGATCCAGTAGCCCTTGGTCATGCTGCGTCTCCTGCCCTGCGGAGCGAAGTGGGACCGCTCCGCCCGAAGGCAATCCCGCTCGGATCAGGCGAGGTCCGCCACGATCGCCCGCGCCACCGCGCGGGGGTCGGCGGCGCCGGTGATCGGGCGGCCGACCACCACGTGGTCGATCCCGGCCCGGCGGGCATCGCCCGGCGTCATGACCCGCTTCTGGTCGCCGGCCGCGGCGCCCGCCGGGCGGATGCCCGGGGTGACGATCAGCCGGTCCGGACCGACGACGTGCCGGACCGCGCCCGCCTCGGCGGCCGAGCAGACGAGGCCGTCGATGCCGATCTCGGCCGCCTGGGCGGCGCGCTTGGCGACGAGCTCCGCCACCGGCAGGCCGTAGCCGGCCTCCGCGGCGTCGGCGTCGTCGTAGGAGGTGAGCACCGTCACGGCGAGGATCCTGAGTCCCGCGCCCCGGCCGCGGACCGCCGCCCGCATGGTCTGCGGGTAGGCGTGGACGGTGAGGAAGGTGGCGCCGGAGCCCGAGGCCGAGCGCACGCCCTCCTCGACGGTGTTGCCGATGTCGTGGAGCTTCAGGTCGAGGAAGACCTTGAGCCCGCGGGCCGCCAGCCGCTCGGCCAGGGCGAGGCCTCCCGCGTATCCGAGCTGGTAGCCGATCTTGTAGAAGGTCGCGGCGTCGCCGATCCGGTCGATCAGCGCCTCGGCGGCCTGCACGCTCGGCAGGTCGAGGGCCACGATCAGGCGGTCGCGGGGGTCGGCAATCTCGGTCATCGGCGCGTCCTTCGGGGGTCGCGGCACGGATCACGCGCCGGCGATGCCTGTCAATGCGGGCGGGTCCGGGCGACGCCGTCCCCGACCTCCCGTGCGCGCCCCGCCTCGCGCGCCGTCCTTGCGAGCGCAGCGAAGCAATCCAGGGCGGCGCGCCGGTCTCGGATTTGATGTGTCGCTGGATTGCTTCGCTGCGCTCGCAAAGACGGGCGCGACCCTTCAGTCCCGAGGGATATGGGATGCGCATGTCGTCGCTGCCTGGACGAGGCCCCTCATCCCGCCATCACCCCGCCATCACCCGCGCCACCTCGGCGCGCAGCACCGGCAGCAGCTCCGCCTCGAACCAGGGCTCGCGCTTCAGCCAGCCGTTGTTGCGCCAGGACGGGTGGGGCAGGGGGAGCACCCGGGGGCGGCGCGGCTCGGCCAGGATCTCCCGCCAGCGCCGCACCGTCCCGGTGAGGCCGCCCTCCATCCGCCCGAGGTGCCAGCCCTGCGCGTACTGGCCGATCACCAGGATCAGCTCCAGATCCGGCAGGCCGGAGAAGAGTTCCGCCCGCCAGCGCTCGGCGCATTCCCGGCGGGGCGGCCGGTCGCCGCCCTTGGCGTCGAGGCCGGGGAAGCACGACCCCATCGGCACGATGGCCACCCGGGCGGGATCGTAGAACCGCGCCGCGTCGAGGCCGAGCCAGGCGCGCAGCCGCACGCCCGACGGGTCGGTGAAGGGCTGCCCGGTGCGGTGGGCGCGGGTGCCGGGGGCCTGGCTGGCGATGCAGAGGCGGGCCGTGGCCGAGCCCTGGACGATCGGCCGGGGCTCCTGGGGCAGGTGCGGCCCGTAGCGCGGCGTGTCGCGGCAGAGGCGGCAGGCGCGCAGGCGCGCGGCGGTGTCGTCGAAGGCGGGCATGGCCCGGAGATGGCGTCGCGGCGCGCGAAAAAGAAACGGCGCGGTGTCGCGCCGCGCCGTCGTCAGTCGGGTCTCTTGCCTTGGGGGGAAGGCCCACCCTTCCTACGCCGATCCGGGCCGGCGGAACGTGCGTTTCCTCACGCGCCCTTCACGCCGGAGAGGTCGAGCGGCAGCGAGCGCAGGCGCCGGCCGGTCGCGGCGAAGACCGCGTTGGCGATCGACGGCCCGAGCACGGGCACGCCCGGCTCACCGATCCCGGTGGGCGCCGCCTGGCTCGGCACGATGTGCACCTCCACCTTCGGCATCTCGCTCATCCGGGTCGGCTCGTAGGCGTCGAAATTGTGCTCCTGCACCTGCCCGTCCTTGAGGGTGATGCGGTTGCGCAGCACCGCCGACAGGGCGAAGCCCACCGCGCCCTCGACCTGCGCGCGGATCACGTCCGGGTTGACCGGAACGCCGACATCCACCGCCGCCACGATCCGGTTGACGCGGATCGCGGCGTCGTGCGCCGTGACGTCGGCCACCATGGCGACGTAGGAGCCGAAGGATTCGTGGACCGCCACCCCGAGGCCGCGGCCCTGGTCCTGCGGCTTGGCGCTCCAGCCGGCCTTCTCGGCGGCGAGCTTGAGCACGCCGGACAGCCGCGGCGCCTGGGTCAGGAGGGAGAGCCGGTAGGCGACCGGATCGACGTTGGCGGCGTGGGCCAGCTCGTCGATCATCACCTCCATCACGTGGGCCGTGTGGGTGTGGCCGACCGAGCGCCACCACAGGACCGGCACGCCCTCGCGGCCGTTATGGACGCCGAACCGGTAGGCCGGCAGCGCGTAGGCGGTGTCGGAGGCGCCCTCCACGGTGGTGGCGTCGATGCCGTTCTTGACGATCATCGCCTCGAAGGGCGAGCCGATAATGATCGACTTGCCGACCATCACGTGGTCCCAGCCGACCACCGCGCCCTTGCCGTCGATGCCGGCCCGGACCCTGTGCAGCACGGTCGGGCGGTAATAGCCGCCGGCCATGTCGTCCTCGCGGGTCCAGACGAGGTGGAGCGGGGCCTTCTCGCCGGACGCCTTGAAGACGGTGGCGGCTTCCGCGAGGTAGTCGGCGGTGGGCGTCGCCCGGCGCCCGAACGAGCCGCCGGCCCAGTTGCTGTGCAGCCGGACCCGGTCGGCCGTCACGCCGAGGATCGCCGCCATCGTGGCCTGCTCGACGGTCTGGAACTGGAAGCCCGCGTAGACGTCGTAGCCGCCGTCGGCCCCCTTCTCGATCGTGGCGTTCAGGGGCTCCATCGCCGCGTGGGCGAGGTAGGGGAAGGTGAACTCGGCCTCGACGACCTTGGCGGCGCCCTTGAGCGCCGCCTGCGGGTCGCCGCGCTCGGAGGCCGTCAGGCCGGGACCCTTGGCGCGCTCGCGGTACTCGGCCAGGATCGCGTCGGACGAGCGGGTCTCGGCGGTGCTGTCGTCCCAGGCGACGGTCAGCGCCTCGCGGCCCTTCATGGCCGACCACGTGTCGCGGGCGATCACCGCCACGCCGGTCGGCACCTGCACCACGTCGAGGACGCCCGCGACCTTCCGGGCGGCCGCGGCGTCGAAGCTCTTCACGGTGGCGCCGAAGCGCGGGGCCCGGGCGACGAGGGCCGTGACCTGGTTCGGGCGGCGGATGTCGAGGGAGTAGACCGCCGTGCCATTGGTCTTGGCGACGGAATCGAGGCGCGGCACCTTCTGGCCGATCAGCGTCCACTCGCTCGGGTCCTTGAGCCGCGGCTCGGACGGCACCGGCAGCGAGGCGGCCGAGGCCGCGAGCTCCCCGAACCGGGCCTGCCGGCCGGACGGAGCGTGGCGCACGAGACTGTCGGCGACCGTGATCTCGGAGACCGGCACCTTCCAGCGGAAGGCGGCCTCGGCCATCAGCATCTCGCGGGCGGCCGCGCCCGCCTTGCGCAGCTGGAACCAGGAATTGGCCACCGCGGTCGAGCCGCCGGTGCCCTGGATCGGGCCCATCAGGCTGTTGTTGTAGAGCGCCGCGTCGGCGGGCGCGAACTCGGTGCGGACGTGTCGCCAGTCGGCGCCGAGCTCGTCGGCCAGGATCGTGGCGAGCCCGGTCGTGTTCCCCTGGCCCATGTCGAGGTGCTTGATCACCACCGTGACGGTGTCGTCCGCGCCGATCCGCACGAAGGCGTTGGGCTGCGCCTTCACGTCGGCGAGGTTCGGGCCGGCGGCGGCGCGGGCGGGTTTCGGGTCGAGCCGGAACGCGACCACGAGGGCGCCGGCGCCCGCGAGCAGGCCGCGGCGGCTGGGGCGGACGGGGAGGGGGCTCGGTCGACGGGCGTTCAGCATGGCGGCGAGGCTCCGGTCGGGACCGCGGGGGAGGGCGGGGAAGGGCGGGAAGGTGGGCGCCGGGACGGATCAGGCGAGGCTGCGCGCGGCTTCGTGAATCGCCGCGCGGATGCGCTGATAGGTGCCGCAGCGGCAGATGTTGCCGTCCATGGCGCCGTCGATGTCGGCGTCGGTGGGCTTGGCGTTGCCCGAGAGCAGGCCGATCGCCGACATGATCTGGCCGGACTGGCAGTAGCCGCACTGGACCACGTCGAGCTTGCGCCACGCCGCCTGGACGGCCTCGGCCACCCGGCCCGACACGCCCTCGATGGTCGTCACCTGCGCGGTGCCGACATCGCCCAGGCGCGTCTGGCAGGCCCGGACCGGCTGGCCGTCGAGGTGGACCGTGCAGGCGCCGCACTGCGCGATGCCGCAGCCGTACTTGGTGCCGGTGGCGTCGAGCCGGTCGCGCAGCACCCAGAGCAGGGGCATGTCGGGATCGGCGTCGATCGCGTGCGCGACGCCGTTGACGGTGAGATTCGGCATGGTCGGCGACCCTCTACTCGACGCGCGTGTCCGGGCGCCCCGGATCGCGGCGTGCGACCGCGCTCGGGCCGGCGGGCCTCCACCCGAGACTAGCGGGCGCGGGCCCCGACACGATGTGCGGCACCGCACGTCGATCCGGCGGCACGACAGTCTCGATACAGCCCGCGATGCTTAAGATTGCAGGGATGTCGGCAGCCGCTTCTTAACATATCCGCCCCATCCTCACGGAGTGCTTCCCCGCCACCGCCGCCCGTCCGCGCATTCGAGCCGAGTTTGAAGACGCGCATGTCCGATCTCACCGTCGAGATGGTCCAGCGCGGTCGCGGCCCCTCGACGGAGGAGGCGGCGCGCCGCCGCGGGGTCGCCCGGGAAATCCGCTCGGCCCGGGAGAAGCTGACCTCGCGGACCGGCCTCGAACGGGCCTTCGACTACGAGCTGCTGCGCCACTACGCCCAGTACCGGGTCGGCGCGGGCATCCCGCTGGTGGGGTTCGCGGCGGCGCTGGCCGCGGCGTCGACCTTCTGGATCGCGCCGCCGGTGGCGGCGATCTGGGCGCTCGGCGTGGTCCTGATGATCTCGCTCAACACGACGTTGAGCCGGCGCTTCCTCCGCGCCGACCCGGCGACGATCCCGCTCGCCCGCTGGCGCCGCCGCTTCCTGATCGGCGAGGTGCTGCAGAGCCTGTCGTGGGCCGCCATGATCGGGCTGGGAACCACCGGCGGCTGGACCTTCGCGCTGTTCGGCCTCGTCATCGCCTCCGCGGTCACCACCATGCTGGCCGCGACGGTGCCGCTCGCCGCCGTCGCCGCCCTGGTGCCGCTGGCCCTCGCCACCGCCTCGCTCGCGGCCTTCTCCCGCGGAATGGACCTGCTGATGCTGGTGGTCATGGCCAGCGGCGCGCAGGTCTTCTTCCTCGGCCTGTCCCGCCGCCTCTACACCTCGACGGTGGGCGCCCTGCGCTCCCGCGCCGAGAAGGACGCGGTGTTCGGCGAGCTGGAGCAGGCCAAGGCCAATTCGGACGAGGCCCGCCGCCGGGCCGAGGAGGCCAACCTCGCCAAGTCGCGCTTCCTCGCCACGATGAGCCACGAGCTGCGCACACCGCTCAACGCCATCCTGGGCTTCTCGGAGGTGATGAAGAACGAGGTGTTCGGCACCCATACGGCGCCGTCCTACCGCGAGTACTCGCACGACATCCACGACAGCGGGATGCACCTCCTGAACCTGATCAACGAGATCCTCGACCTGTCGCGGATCGAGGCGGGGCGCTACGAGCTCAACGAGGAGCCGGTGCAGCTCGCCCACGTGGTCGAGGAGTGCCGCCACATGATGGGCCTGCGGGCCAAGGCGAAGAACCAAACCTTCCACGACCTCGTCGACGGCTCGCTGCCGCGGCTCTGGGCCGACGAGCGGGCTCTGCGCCAGATCGTCCTGAACCTCCTGTCGAACGCCGTGAAGTTCACGCCCCCGGGCGGCGAGATCTGGCTGAAGGTCGGCTGGACCGCCTCGGGCGGGCAGTACGTCTCGGTGAAGGACAGCGGCCCGGGCATCCCCGAGGACGAGCTCGGCACGGTCCTGTCCTCGTTCGGGCGCGGCTCGCTCGCGATCAAGACCGCCGAGCAGGGCTCCGGCCTCGGCCTTCCGATCGTGAAGGGCCTCGTGGAGCTGCACGGCGGGCAGTTCCAGCTGTCCTCCAAGCCCCGCGAGGGCACCGAGGTGGTGGTGACCCTGCCGGCCGCCCGGGTCATGGACACGCTGCCGCCGGTCGAGGTCGAGCCGGACTTCGTGGGCCCCGTGCGCGGCCCCCTCAACCGCGCCGCCTGAGCGGCCCGTCGGGCCGCGCGGCCCGGCTCAGCCGAGACCGCCGAGGGCGCAGACCCGCGCCCACTCGGCCTCGGTCACCGGCTGCACCGACAGCCGGGAATTGTTGACCAGCACCATGTCGGCGAGCGCCGCGTCGGCCTTGATCGCCTCGAGCGTGACCGGGCTCGGCAGCGCCCGCACGGCCCTGACGTCGACCATGCCGAAGCGGCCGGTCTCGTCGGTGTGGTCGGGATAGTAGGCGCGGATCACCGCCACGATGCCCACCACCGCCTTGCCCTCGTTCGAGTGGTAGAAGAAGCCCTCCTCGCCGACCTGCATGGCCATCAGCTGCTTCTTGGCGAGGTGGTTGCGCACGCCGTTCCAGTGCGTGCCGGCCTCCCCGGCCGCGACCTGCTGATTCCACGACCAGGTCGCGGGCTCGGATTTGAACAGCCAGTACGCCATCGCTGAAGTCCCAGTAGACCGCCCGGCCGGGCGGCGCGCCCCGCCATAGCCCAGCTTCGCCTCCCGGGAACAGGCCGGCCCGGCCCCGGCCGCGCGCGGGACCTGCGGTCAAGCAGAACCCGCGTAGAACGCCGCAGCTCTGCTATCGCAAGCCTGGGGCAAATATTAAATTTTGCATGCAAATAGCCGTATAGCGCGTCACGCACCAATTCCCGGTTGCATACATGATCTCAGTCATCGGTTGCTTTATCGGTGAACACAACCTGTGGCTGGCAGGCCTCGCGGCCCTGGTCTGCGCGCTGGCGAGCGGCACCGCGATCGAGCTTCTCACCCATGCCGGCCGGACCGGCGGCCGCGGCCGCTACGTCTGGGTCGCGGTGGCCGCCGCCGCCGGGGGATCGGGGATCTGGGCGACGCATTTCCTGGCGATGCTCGCCTTCGAGCCCGGGCTGCCGTCGGGCTACGGCGTCGGGCTGACGCTCCTCTCCTACGTGGACGCCGTCGCGATCACCGGGCTCGGCTTCGCCCTGGCCGCGTCCGGCCGGGCGGTCCAGGCGGGCCTCGGCGGCGCCGTGGTCGGCGGCGGCATCGCGACGATGCACTATACCGGCATGGCCGCCTATCAGGTGGCGGGGCACCTC
This sequence comes from Methylobacterium sp. 190mf, assembly GCF_900107945.1. Classification (NCBI taxonomy): domain Bacteria; kingdom Pseudomonadati; phylum Pseudomonadota; class Alphaproteobacteria; order Hyphomicrobiales; family Methylobacteriaceae; genus Methylobacterium; species Methylobacterium sp. 190mf. Next base: position 63,508 of record NZ_FNVI01000006.1, read on the forward strand.
GCCTGGACTCCCGCGCTGGTCGTGGTCTCGGTCGGCCTCGGGGCGGGGCTCGGCGCCGCCGCCCTGGTGGTCGGCCTGTCGGCCACCACCGTCCGGGGTCGGTACGGCGGCGCCGCGCTGCTGATCCTGGCGATCTGCGGCCACCACTTCGCCGGCATGGGCGCGGTGACCCTCCATCCCGACCCCACCGTGGCGATCCCCTCGGGCGCGCTCCGGAGCGGGTGGCTCGCCGCGGCCGTGGCGGTGGCGAGCTTCCTGATCCTGCTGCTCGCCGGCGCCGCCCTCGTGGTCGACTTGCGGGAGCGCCGCCGGGCCGATCTCGAGCGCGAGCGCCTGCGCAGCCTCGCCAACGCGGCCGTGGAGGGCCTCGTCGTCTGCCGCGGCGGCGAGATCGTCAGCGCCAACGAGGCCTTCGCCCGGCTCGCGGGCCTGGAGGCGGCCCTCCTGACGGGCCGAAACCTCAGCGCCTACCTGCCGGACCTCGTGCCCGGCTTGGGGACGGCCGACCAGCCCCTGGAGACCGAACTCGTCCCGGCGGCGGGCGCCCCCATTCCCGTCGAGGTGATCATGCGCCCGGTCGCCGAGTACGGGCGCCTGCCGCACCACGCCGTGGCGGTGCGCGACCTGCGTGCCCGGCGCCGGGCCGAGAGCGAGATCCACTACCTCGCCCACCACGACGCGCTCACCGGCCTCGCCAACCGCACGAGCTTCCACGCCCGGCTCGAGCGCGCGATGCGCGCCGCGGACGCCCAGGGCGGCCGGCTCGCGGTGCTGTGCCTGGACCTCGATCGCTTCAAGGAGGTCAACGACCTGTTCGGGCACGCCGCCGGCGACGCGATGCTGCGCGACCTCGCGCTGCGGGTCGGCGGTCTCCTCGATCCCGAGCAGCTGATGGCGCGGCTCGGCGGCGACGAGTTCGCCATCCTGACGCCGCAGGCGGAGGGACAGGCGGAGCGGCTGGCCGAGCGGATCCTCGCCACCCTGGCGGCGGTTCCGGCCGCCTCCGGCCCGGTGATCGCCACCAGCATCGGCATCGCGGTCTATCCCGACGACGCCGCGGACCTGCGCGCGCTCCTGAGCCACGCCGACGCCGCCCTCTACCGGGCCAAGAGCGAGGGACGCGGCACCTGCCGGCGCTACGACGCCAGCATGGGCGCCGAGATCCGCGACAGGCGCCAGCTCGAGCACGACCTCCGCCACGCGGTGGCGCGGGGCGAGCTGGAGCTCGTCTACCAGCCGCAGAGCCAGATCGAGTCCGGCACGGTCACGGGCTTCGAGGCGCTGCTGCGCTGGCACCATCCGGCCAGGGGCGGCATCTCGCCGGCCGTGTTCATCCCGATCGCCGAGGAAACCGGGGCGATCCTCGAGATCGGCGCCTGGGTGCTGCGGGAGGCCTGCCGGGCGGCGGCCGGCTGGCCGAACCCGCTGGCGATCGCCGTCAACGTCTCGGCGGTGCAGCTCCACAACCCGCACTTCGTCCCGTTCGTCCACGGGACCCTGTACGAATCCGGATTGCGGGCGCAGCGCCTGGAGATCGAGATCACCGAGACCGCGCTGATCCGGGATCCGGCCCGGGCGCTCCTCACCCTGCGCCAGCTCAAGGCCCTCGGCGTGCGGATCGCCATGGACGATTTCGGCACCGGCTACTCGTCGCTGTCGAACCTGCGCGCCTTCCCGTTCGACCGGATCAAGATCGACGGCTCGTTCATCAGGGCGGTCCACAGCAACCCGCAGGGGGCCGCGATCGTGCGCTCCGTCCTGGGGCTGGGGCGCGGCCTCGGGCTCGCCGTGGTGGCGGAGGGCGTGGAGACCGCCGAGGAGCTGTCCTTCCTGGCCGGCGAGCAGTGCCACCTCGCCCAGGGCTACCTGCTGGGTCGGCCGGCGCCGATCGCGCTCTTCGCGGCCCACACCCACGGCCAAGGACAAGGACAAGGACAAGGCCACGCTGTGCCGGCGGCCTCGGTGGCGTGACAGGGGTTGCGGGGCGGGGCCGGCGTCAGTCGGTCTCCCCGCGCAGCGGACGGGCCAGCAGGCCGGCGATCACGTCGTCGACGCTGGCGGTGCCCGCCACGATGGCGGCGACGGCCGCCGCCACCGGCATCTCGATGCCCCTGGCGGCGGCCAGCCCGGCCAGCGCCGCGGCCGTGAACGCCCCCTCGGCGAGCTTGCCGCCCGCGGCCTCGGCCGGGCTCGCCCCGGCGCCGAGGCGCTGGCCGAAGGCGAAGTTGCGCGATTGCGGCGAGGAGGCGGTGAGCACGAGGTCGCCGAGGCCGGAGAGCCCCATCAGCGTCTCGGGCCGGCCCCCGAAGGTGCGGGCGAAGCGCATCAGCTCGGCGAAGGCCCGGGCGATCAGCGCCGCCCGGGCGCTCTCGCCGAGCCCGCGCCCGGCCACGATCCCGCAGGCGATGGCGAGCACGTTCTTGCCGGCGCCGCCGATCTCGACGCCGCGCACGTCGTCGGTGTGGTAGAGGCGGAAGCTCGGTCCCGACAGCAGCGCGCTCAGGGCGGCGGCGCGGCCGGCATCGGCCGCCGCCAGGGTCACGGCCGTGGGCAGGCCGCGGGCGACGTCGATCGCGAAGCTCGGGCCGGACAGGACCGCCACGGGCGTTCCCGGCGGCAGGACCTGCTCGGCCACCGCGCTGAGGAAGCTGTCGCTGCCGCGCTCGATCCCCTTGGCGCAGAGGATGACCGGCCCGGCCGTCGCCAGGGGTCCGCGCAGGGATTCCAGCACGCCGCGCACGGTCTGGGCGGGCACGACCAGGAGCGTCGCCCGGGCACGGGCGAGGTCGGCGGCCTCGCCCGTCGCCCGGATCGCCGGGTGGAGCGGCACGCCCGGCAGGTAGCGCGGATTCTCCCGCTGGGCCTGCAGGGCGGCGGCGGCCCCCGCGTCGCGCAGCCAGAGGGTGACGGGATGGCCGGCCCCGGCGGCGGCGTTGGCCAGCGCCGTGCCCCAGGCCCCGCCGCCGACGACGTTGATCGGGGTCTCGGCGCTCATGCCGCTTCCTCCCTGTCGGCGCAGTCCAGCCGGTAGAGCACGTGGTCGCGCAGCGGCCCCTCCGGCACCGCCGGATGCGGGAATGTCCCGGCCGCGCGCATGCCGAGGCGCTCCATCACGGCGCGGGAGCGGCCGTTGCCGGCCGCCGTGAAGGCCACGACGCTGCGGATCCCGCAGCGCTCCGCGAGGTCGGCGCGGGCGAGCCGCGCGGCGCGCGTGGCGAGGCCGCGGCCCCAGGAGTCGCGCGCGAGGCGCCAGGCCAGCTCGACCGTCGAACCGGGCCGGTCGCCGCCCGGGAAGGGCAGGGGCCGCAGGATCCGCATCGCGCCGGCGAAGCCGACGAACCGGCCCGCGTGTTCCAGGGCCCAGGGGCCGAACCCGTCCGCCACGAAGCGGCGGTCGAGGAGGCCGGCCTCGGCCTCGCTCTCCGGCGCGGTCCGGGTCCGGGGACAGTGGGCCATCACCGCCGGATCGGCGTTGAGCGCCGCGAACGGCGCCGCGTCCTCCGGGCGCCAGCGGCGCAGGGTCAGGTCGCCGTCGCGGAGAGCCGCTGGCACCGGCGCCAGGGCGATCTTGCCGCGCCACGCGAGCGAGCGGCGGTTGAGGAGGGCGAGATCCGCGCGCCCCGCGAGCACCGCCTCGCCGAGCGCGATCGCCAGCTCCAGCTGCGCGAGGGGCATGGTGGCGTGGGCGGGCGGGCGGACATGGTCGCGCCAGGCACCGCCGCAGGCGTGGTCCAGGAGGATGCGGGCGAAGCAATGGTCGAGCCGCACCGGCCAGTCCGGCCGGGCGGCCCCGGGCAGGCGGCGCTCCACCAGGTCCCGCCAGTGGGCGCGCCGGTCCGCCGCGCTCATCCGGCCGGGACCGCCGCGCGGGCCGGGGCGGCCGCCAGCGGCCAGCGGGGCCGCGCCGGGGCGGTGAGGTCGTCCACCAGCCCGAGGCGCAGGCGCTCCAGCCCGGCCCAGGCGATCATCGCGCCGTTGTCGCCGCAGAGGGGCAGGGGCGGGGCCACGAAGCTCAGGCCCGCCTCGCCCGCGAGGGACGCGAGCGCCCGCCGGACGGCGCCGTTGGCCGCCACGCCCCCCGCCGCCACCAGGGCGGTCGGGCGTCCGGCGACGTCCGAGAAGGCGCGCAGGGCGACCCGGGCGCGGTCCACCACCACGTCGACCACGGCGGCCTGGAAGCTCGCGCAGAGATCGGCGACGTCGCGCTCGGCCAGCGGGGCGATCCGCTCGGCCTCGATCCGCACGGCGGTCTTGAGGCCCGAGAGGGAGAAGTCGGCCTCGCGGCGGCCGAGCATCGGCCGGGGCAGGGCGAAGCGCTCGGGATCGCCGGCCTCGGCCACGCGCTCGACCTCGGGGCCGCCGGGATAGCCGAGGCCCAGGAGCTTGGCGACCTTGTCGAAGGCCTCGCCGATGGCGTCGTCGACGGTGGAGCCGAGGCGCACGTAGTCGCCGACGCCGCGCACGGCGACGAGCTGGGTGTGGCCGCCCGAGACCAGGAGCAGCAGGTAGGGGAAGGCGATGCCGTCGGTGAGCCGCGCCGTGAGGGCGTGGGCCTCCAGGTGGTTGACGGCGAGCAGGGGCTTGCGGGTCACGAGCGCCAGGGTCTTGGCGGTGACGAGGCCGACCAGCACGCCGCCGATCAGCCCGGGCCCGGCCGCCACCGCGATGCCGTCGAGGTCCCGGAAGCCGGTCCCGGCCCGGTCGAGGGCGCGGGCGATCAGCCGGTCGAGCACCTCGACATGGGCGCGGGCGGCGATCTCCGGCACGACGCCACCGTAGGCCGCGTGCTCGGCGATCTGACTGAGCACCTCGTTGGCGCGGATCTGAGCGCCACCCTCCTCGTCGACCGACACCACCGCGGCGGCGGTCTCATCGCAGGTGGTCTCGATGCCGAGCACGGTCTTCTGCACGCGCGGAACTCCTTGGTCCGGGCTCATCCTATCCGGCGGCGGCGGCGGCGCGAAGGCGGCCGCTCCCCGCCCGGGCCCGGAGCGTGGTGAATGCGCGCCGCCCTCCGTCCAGGAGGGCGGCGCGCGAGCCGTCGTCAGTCGACGGCGACCATGACGTCGGAGGCCTTGATCACCGCGTAGGCGGGACCGCCGGCGACGAGCTTGAGGGCCTCGACGGCCTCGTTGGTGATCGAGGCGGTGACCACCTGGCCGGGGCTGATCTCGATCCTCACGTGGGAGGTGGTCGCCCCCTTCTCTACCGAGACGACCGTACCCTTGAGAACGTTGCGCGCGCTGATCTTCATGGTCTTCTGCCAATCTCCACGAGCGGCACCGGAACGGGCCGCAGGGCGGCCCCGGGCCGGTCTCCTACAGCATGGCGGAGCCCGGCGCGACCGCCTCAGCGCGGATCGGCTCCGGGCGCGCCGGGCTCGTCCTCGGGGACCGGCGCGGCGCCCCAGGCGGCGAGTGCGGCGTTGAGGTCTTCGAGGACGAAGTGCCGGGCGCTGTCCCGGTCGTAGCCTTCCGCGAGGAGTTCGTCGTAATCCGTGAAGACGTGGCGCGCGTAGGCCACGAGGGCGAGGCGGGCCGCCGTCTCGGGGGCGGCCCGACGGAGGCCGGGGCTCGCCAGCGCCCGGTCGAGGGCGGCCTCCGCCTCGAAATCCGGCAGGCGCGGCGCGAGGCGGGCCAGGGCCGCGGCGACGGCCTCCCGGCGGTTCAGGGGCGGACCGGCGCTCACCGGGGATCTGCCGTCGGCATGATTTTAAAGGTGTGATCGGGTAGGATCGCCGCCAGATGAGGCGGGGCCGGCACAGGATCCTCCGCCGGGGAGATCACGTCCATGGCAATTCTTCGTCCCGCGCTGCTTCTCGGCCTCATGCTCGGGGCGACGCCGGCGCTGGCCCAGAGCCCGGCTCCGGGCGCGGGCCCAGGCCCCGCCGCCCCGGCCGGCCCCATCGTGGGCGGCCGCCGGGTCACCCCCATGAGCCAGACCAAGCCGCCGGGCAACGCCGCGGCCACCGGACTGCCGCAGCCCGTGAGCCAGGCCGAGATGATCAAGGCTCAGAAGGCCGCCGAGGCCCGCTCGAAGGCCTGGGACAGCAAGATGCGGCACACGATGGGCTCGATCTGCCACGGCTGCTGAGGCCCGCGCCCCGTCCCGGGTGCCGGAGGCCGGCCTTCGGGACTGAGGTATCGAAACGCGAAGGGGCCGCCCGAACGGGCAGCCCCTCCATCGGTCGCCGGGGCGACAGGATCAGCGGGAGTAGAACTCGATGACGAGGTTCGGCTCCATCTGCACCGGGTAGGGCACCTCGGACAGGCTGGGGATGCGGGTGACGCGGGCGGTCATCTTGGCGTGGTCGGCCTCGATGTAGTCCGGCACGTCGCGCTCGGAGAGCTGGGTCGCCACGATGACGATCTCCAGCTGGCGGGACGACTCCTTGACCTCGATGAGGTCGCCGGCCTTCACCTGGTAGCTCGGGATGTTGACGCGGACGCCGTTCACCTTGACGTGCCCGTGGTTGACGAACTGGCGCGCGGCGAACGGGGTGGCGACGAACTTCGCCCGGTAGACCACGGCGTCGAGGCGGCGCTCGAGCAGGCCGACGAGGTTCTCGCCGGAATCGCCGCGCAGGCGGATCGCCTCGGCGTAGTAGCGGCGGAACTGCTTCTCGGTGATGTTGCCGTAGTAGCCCTTGAGCTTCTGCTTGGCGCGCAGCTGCGTGCCGAAGTCGCTCATCTTGCCCTTGCGGCGCTGGCCGTGCTGGCCGGGGCCGTACTCGCGGCGGTTGACGGGGCTCTTCGGGCGGCCCCAGATGTTCTGGCCCATGCGGCGGTCGAGCTTGTGCTTCGCCTGAATCCGCTTCGACATATCTTCCGCGTCCTCTCGTGACGAGAATGAGGAACGCGCCCTCCTTTTCCCGGCCCTTCGCGGTCCGGGACGACAGGGCGGGAAGATCCCGCCCACGGGTGCGCGTGAAAACGCGACGGGGCCCCGTGCGGAGCCCCATCGACGGGCGGGTCTTTAGGGGACGGACGCGCCGCGGTCAACCGTGAGAGGTCAGATGAACGAGTCAGTCGCGCTCCGGCGCGGTGCGCCCGCGGACGCGGACGCGATCCGGGCGCTGGTGGAGGCGGCCTACACGAAGTGGATCCCGGTGATCGGCCGCCTGCCGATCCCCATGCGGGCGGACTACGCGCAGGCTCTGCGGGACCACCGCTTCGACCTGCTGGTGGCCGGCCCGGATCTCGCCGGCCTGATCGAGACGCGGACCGAGGCCGATCACCTTCTGGTCGTCAACGTCGCGGTGCATCCGGCCTTCCAGGGCCGGGGCTTCGGCAGCCGGCTGATGGGACGCGCCGACGCCGTCGCGGGCGAGGCCGGGCTGACGCGACTGCGCCTCTACACCAACAAGAAGTACACGGCGAACCTGCGCCTCTACGGGGCACTCGGCTACCGGGTGGAGCGGGAGGAGCTCTACGACGGACCGGGCCGGACCCGCGACGACGACGTCACCGTGCACATGGTGAAGGACCTGGTTTGAGGAAATCGGCGCCGGCCCTGCCGCCATCGCGCGCGCAGCGAAGCGACCCGGAGTCGCGCGCCGCCGTCGAGCGTGGCGCCTCTGGGTCGCTTCGCTCCCCGCGCAGAGACGGGACGTCTCCCGGCTCCCCTCAGGTCACCACGCTCGGCTCAGGCCTTCCGGTGCGCGGCGCGATCTCGGCGATCGCGCGGGCTGCGGCGGCCACCGGGGCCAGCACCTCGGCCACGGCCAAGTCGAGCCGGTCCGGCGCGTTCTCGTAGCGCTCCAGGTAGACCCGCAGCGTCGCCCCGGCGGTGCCGGTGCCCGAGAGCCGGAACACCGCCCGCGCGTCCTCGGCGAAGCCGATCCGGATGCCCTGGCGCTCGGTGAGCGAGCCGTCGACCGGGTCGCGGTAGGCGAACTCGTCGGCCGTCGACACCGTGAGGTCGCCGATCCGCGTGCCCGGCAGCCCGGCGAGCTTCTCGCGGAGCGCGTCCATCAAGCCGTTGGCGGCGTCGGAATCGACCTCCTCGTAATCGTGGCGGGCGTAGTAGTCGCGCCCGTAAGCGCGCCAATGCGCCCGCACCAGCGCGTCGGCGCGCTCGCCGGTGGCGGCCAGGATGTTGAGCCAGAGCAGCACCGCCCAGAGCCCGTCCTTCTCGCGCACGTGGTTCGAGCCGGTGCCGGCGCTCTCCTCGCCGCACAGGGTGATGAGGCCCGCATCCAGCAGGTTTCCGAAGAACTTCCAGCCGGTGGGTGTCTCGTAGGCCTCGATGCCGAGGGCGGCGGCGACCCGGTCGGCGGCGCGGCTCGTGGGCATGGACCGCGCGACACCGGCGAGCCCACCGGCGTAGCCCGGCGCCCGGTGGGCGTGGGCGGCGAGCAGGGCGAGGCTGTCGCTCGGCGTCACGAACAGGCCCGGCGCGACGATCATGTTGCGGTCGCCGTCGCCGTCCGAGGCCGCGCCGAAATCCGGCGCGTCCGGGCCCTGCATCAGGTCGAACAGGTCGTGGCAGTGGACCGGGTTCGGGTCCGGGTGGTGGCCGCCGAAATCCTCTTTCGGAGTCGCGTTCACCACGGTGCCTGCGGGGGCGCCGAGCATCCCTTCGAGGATCGCCGTCGCGTACGGCCCCGTCACCGCGCTCATGGCGTCGAAGCGCATGCGGAAGCCGGAGGCGAACAGCCGCGACACCGCGTCGAAGTCGATCAGCGTGCGCATCAGCTCGGCGTAATCGGCCACCGGGTCGATCACCGTGACCGTCATGGCGCCGAGGCGGGTGTCGCCGAGCGTGTCGAGGTCGAGGTCCGGGGCCTCGACGACGCGGTACTCGGTCAGCGCCTTGGCCCGCGCGAAGATCGCGTCGGTGACGGTTTCCGGCGCCGGGCCGCCGTTAGCGGCGTTGAACTTGATGCCGAAATCGCCCTCCGGGCCGCCCGGGTTGTGGCTCGCCGAGAGGACGATGCCGCCGAGCGCCTTGGCCTTCCGGATCACGCAGGAGGCGGCCGGCGTCGAGAGAAGGCCGCCCTGCCCGACCAGGACCCGGCCGAAGCCGTTTCCGGCGGCCAGCCGCAGCGTCTTCTGCACCACCTCGCGGTTGAGGAACCGGCCGTCCCCGCCGAGCACCAGGGTGGCGCCCGCCCTGTCGGGCAGGGTGTCGAAGATCGCCTGGACGAAGTTCTCGACGTAGTTCGGCTGCCGGAACACCGGCACCTTCTTGCGCAGGCCGGAGGTGCCCGGCTTCTGGTCGGGGAAGGGCGTGGTCGCGACGGTCGTCGGGGTCGTCATAAGCGGGCGTCTCCCGGGCTCTCCCGCCTCAATGCCCGCGCGGAGGCGCGGCGTCACCAGCCCCGGCGACAGGGGCGGGCTTTTATCACGCGGTTTCGCCGGATCGGGCGACGGAACCCGCCGCCTGTCCGCCGCCGGCCGCCCCGGAGCGTTGCGCCCGCCGGCACCCGCCGGTTCAATCGCCCGAGCCGCCGGACAAGGCGGACCGGAGGAAACCATGGCGGACAGACCGATGCGGACAGATCCGAACGGGGCACGACCGGGCCGGGGCCTGGCCCGGCGCGAGCTGGTCGGGGCGCTCGCCGCCGGGGCGGCGGTCGCGGCCGCGGCGGCCCCTGCCGTCGCGGCTCCCGCGGCCCGGCTGGCCACGGAAGAGTTCCGCCTCCCCTGGAGCGAGCCGGGCGTCGACATCTACGTGCGCAACAAGCGCCCGGCCGGCACCGACACGTTCCCGGGCGACCGGATCCTGCTCTACGTGCACGGCTCGACCTACCCGTCCTCTACGGCCTTCGACCTGCCGCTCGGCGGGATGTCGGCCATGGACTACCTCGCGGGCCTCGGCTTCGACGTCTACTGCGTGGACCTGCCGGGCTACGGCCTGTCGGGGCGCCCGGCCGCCATGGACGCGCCGCCGGACGACAACCCGCCGCTGATGCGCACGCCCGACGCCGCCAAGGTGGTGGGGCAGGTCGTCGACTTCATCAAGAAGCGGCGCGGCGTCGAGAAGATCGACCTGATGGGCTGGTCCTGGGGGACCTCCACCATGGGGCTCTACACCAGCACCCACAACGACAGCGTCAACCGCCTCGTCCTCTACGCGCCGCAATGGCTCGCGCGCACGCCGGGCCTGATCGGCGGCGGTGGCAAGGTCGGGGCCTACCGCACCGTCAGCCGGGACAGCGCCCGGGCCCGCTGGCTGACCGGGGTGCCCGAGGACAAGAAGGCCGACCTGATCCCGGCGGGCTGGTTCGACCAGTGGGCCGACGCGACCTTCGCGACCGACGCGGACGGGGCGAAGCGGTCGCCGCCGGTCCTGCGCGCGCCGAACGGCACGGTCGCCGACAAGGACGCCTACTGGGCGGCCGGCAAGCCGCTCTACGACCCGGGCGAGATCCGCGTGCCGGTGCTGATCATCCACGCCGAGTGGGACGCCGACCTGCCGAGCTACCAGGCCCAGGAATACTTCGCCAAGCTCACCCACGCCCCCTACAAGCGCTTCGTCGAGCTGGGGGAGGGCACCCACACGGTGATGATGGAGAAGAACCGCATGCAGTTCCTCCACGCCGTCGGGGCGTTCCTCACGGAGGCGGACCCGCAGGCGCTGAACTGAGGCGCCTCGGCAATGAGGTCCGCGGCGGCCAGCTTGGCCGCCGCGGGAGGCGCGTCCTACTCCGCCGCCTGCCGGGCCGCGTAGCCCAGCCGCTCGTTCAGCGCGCGGATCAGCTTGGCTGCCGCCTCGGCGATCACCGTGCCGGGCGGGAAGATCGCCGCCGCGCCGGCCGCCGTCAGCGCCTCGTAGTCGCCCGGCGGGATGACGCCGCCGATGGCGATCATCACGTCGTCGCGGCCCTGCTCGGTGAGCGCCGCCTTCAGCTCCGGCACCAGCGTCAGGTGGCCGGCCGCCAGCGACGAGACGCCGACGATGTGGACGTCGTTCTCCACCGCCTGCCGGGCGGCCTCCGCCGGCGTGGCGAAGAGCGGCCCGATATCCACGTCGAAGCCGAGATCCGCGAAGGCCGAGGCGATCACCTTCTGGCCGCGGTCGTGACCGTCCTGGCCCATCTTGGCGACCAGGATGCGCGGCCGGCGGCCGTCGTTCTCCTCGAACGCCTCGACCAGCGCCCGGACTTCCTCGACCACTGGCGACATGCCCCCCACCTCACGCTTGTAGACGCCGGAGATCGAGCGGATCTCGGCGCGGTGCCGGCCCCAGGCCTTCTCCAGGGCCTCGGAAATCTCACCCACCGTCGCCTTGGCGCGGGCGGCCTCGACGGCGAGTTCGAGCAGGTTGCCGGCACCGTCGGCGGCCTTCGTGAGCGCCTCGAGCCGGGCCGTCACGGCGGCCTCGTCGCGCTCGTCGCGCAGGCGCTTGAGCTTGTCGATCTGGAGCCGGCGGACATTGCCGTTGTCGACCCGCAGCAGCTCGATCGCCATCTCGTCGTCGGCGCGGAACTTGTTGATGCCCACGATGGTCTGCCGGCCGGAATCGATCCGCGCCTGGGCGCGGGCGGCGGCCTCCTCGATGCGGAGCTTCGGGATGCCGGCCTCGATCGCCTTGGCCATGCCACCGAGCCCGTCGACCTCGCGGATGTGCTCCCAGGCGCGGGCGACCATGTCGGCGGTGAGCTTCTCCACGTAGTAGGAGCCGCCCCAAGGATCGACGATCCGGGTGGTGCCGCTCTCCTGCTGCAGGAACAACTGGGTGTTGCGGGCGATCCGGGCCGAGAAGTCGGTGGGCAGCGCCAGCGCCTCGTCCAGCGCGTTGGTGTGGAGCGACTGCGTGCCGCCCTGCGTCGCCGCCATCGCCTCGATGTTGGTGCGGGTGACGTTGTTGAACACGTCCTGGGCGGTGAGCGACCAGCCCGACGTCTGCGAGTGGGTGCGCAGGGCGAGCGACTTCTCCGACTTCGGATCGAACCCCTTCACGAGCTTCGCCCAGATCAGGCGCGCGGCCCGCATCTTGGCGACCTCCATGAAGAAGTTGGTCGAGATCGCCCAGAAGAACGACAGGCGCGGGGCGAACTGGTCGATGGTCAGCCCGGCCGCCAGCCCGGCCTTGATGTACTCGACGCCGTCGGCGAGCGTGTAGGCGAGCTCCAGGTCGTTCGTGGCGCCCGCCTCCTGCATGTGGTAGCCGGAGATCGAGATCGAATTGAACTTCGGCATGTTCTTCGACGTGTAGGCGAAGATATCGGAGATGATCCGCATCGATCCCTTGGGGGGATAGATGTAGGTGTTACGGACCATGAACTCCTTGAGGATGTCGTTCTGGATCGTGCCCGCGAGCTTCTGCGGCGGCACGCCCTGCTCCTCGGCGGCGACGATGTAAAGGGCGAGGATCGGCAGCACCGCGCCGTTCATCGTCATCGACACAGTCATCTCGTCCAGCGGGATGCCGGAGAACAGTGTGCGCATGTCGTAGATCGAGTCGATCGCCACGCCCGCCATGCCGACATCGCCCGAGACGCGGGGATGGTCGGAATCGTAGCCGCGGTGGGTGGCGAGATCGAAGGCGACCGACAGGCCCTTCTGCCCGGCCGCGAGGTTGCGGCGGTAGAAGGCGTTCGAATCCTCGGCCGTGGAGAAGCCGGCATATTGCCGGATCGTCCAGGGCTGGGTGACGTACATGGTCGGGTAGGGGCCGCGCAGGAACGGCGCGATCCCCGGATAGGTGTCGAGGAACTCGATGCCCTCCCGGTCCTCCGGCCCGTAGCGGCCCTTCACCGGGATGCCCTCCGGCGTCATCCAGGGCTCGCCGAGCGCCGGGGCCGACACCGCGAGCGATTCGCCTGAGAACGGGACTTCGGCGAAGTTCGGGATGCGGGAGGTCATGGCGTTGACTCGTTGTGGCGTTTGTCACGCCATTATAGGGACCCGCTCGGAGCGGGCTACTCCCCTATCGGTCAAGCCTCGCGCGGAGGCCGCGCGGCGCCGGCGCCCCGGCAGGCCTCAGCGGACCTCGACGTCCCGGTCCCCCGGGCCGCGCCGCAGCAGGTAGATCACGGCGCCGGCGAGCATCAGCGCCATCCCGTACCACGTGATCGCGTAGACGAGGTGGTTGTTGGGGAAGGCGATCACCGTGAGGCCGCCCACCGGCAGGCCGCCCGGATTGGGTGTCGCGTCCGCGTCCACGAAGTAGGGGGCGACGTCGGTCAGGTCCCGGGCGGCGGCGATCGCTGCCACGTCGCGGGAATACCAGCGGCCGTCCTTCGGATCGTTGGCGCGCAGGAACGCCCCCCCGGGCTCGGTCAGCCGCAGGAGGCCGGTCACCGCGGTCTCGCCGGCGACCTGCCCGGCCGCCCGGGTCGCCGGGTCCCGACGGTCGCCGGGCACGAAGCCGCGATTGACCAGCACGACGGTCCCGTCCGGCCGCCGCAGGGGCGTCAGCACCCAGAAGCCGCCGCCCAGCTCGGTGACGGCCTGAACCAGGGTCTCGCGATCGTGCAGGAAGGTGCCGGAGAGCCGGACATGCCGGTAGGCGTCGTCGGGGCCGACGCGCGGCCACGCGGCGGCGCCGGGCGCCGGCACGGGCGGCGCGTGGACCCGGGCATCGACCCGGGCGATCAGGTCGAGCTTCCAGGCCCGCCGCTCCACCTGCCAGGTCCCGAGCCCCAGCAGCACCAGGAAGACGAGGCCCGCGCCGGCGCCGAACACGGCGCGCCGCAGCAACGAGAGCGGGGCCGGGGAGGGGCCCGGATCGGACCCCCCTCCCGACCCCGCGGGTCTCGAAACCGAACGCGCGCTCAGCGGGCGTTCTTCATGACGTCGTGGGCATCCATCGGCATCATGTTGTGGTTGAGGTGGTACATGACCCACACCGAGCCGGCGAGCATGATCACCACCAGCGTGATGGTGAAGATCAGTGCCATGAAGGTCCAGCCGCCCTCCGACTTCGTGCTCATGTGCAGGAAGTAGATGACGTGCACGACCATCTGGACGCCGCCGAGCGCCAGGATCACCAGGGTGGTGACGAGGCTGTTGTCGAGCACGTTGCCCATCACCAGCCAGAACGGGATCACCGTCAGGATCACCGACAGGACGAAGCCCGTCATGTAGCTCTGGAAGGTGCCGTGCCCGCCCTCGCTGTGGGCGTCGTGGTGGCCGTGCCCGGCGGCGGCGTTGTGAACGTCGGCGCTCATTCGAGCACTCCCATCAGGTAGACGACGGTGAAGACGCCGATCCAGATCAGGTCGAGGAAGTGCCAGAACATCGACAGGCACATCAGCCGGCGCTTGTTCTCGACGATCAGGCCGCGCTTGCTCACCTGCACCATCAGCACGACGAGCCACAGGATGCCCATCGAGACGTGCAGGCCGTGCGTCCCGACCAGGGTGTAGAACGAGGACAGGAACGCGCTGCGCCAGGGCGGCGCGCCCTCGTGGAACAGGTGAACGAACTCGCGGATCTCCAGGGCCACGAAGGCGACGCCGAACAGGCCGGTGATGGCGAGCCAGATCTGCGTCTGCTTCACCCGGTCCCGGTCCATCTCCAGCATGGCGAAGCCGTAGGTGATGGACGAGAACAGCAGCATGGCGGTGTTCACCGCGATGCCCGGCAGGTCGAACAGCTCCTTCGGGGTGGGGCCGGCCGCGTAGCTGCGCCCGAGCACCCCGTAGGTCGCGAACAGGGTCGCGAAGATGAGGCAATCGCTCATCAGGTAGAGCCAGAACCCGAGCATGGTCGAGCCCTCGGAATGATGGCCCTCCTCGTCGGTCTGGTAGAAGACCGGCGCCGCGGCGCCGGGGGGTGCAGTCTCCGCGTGCATCATCGGATCACGCCATCTCCAGTTCGCGCGTCCGCTGACCTTCCGTCCGACTGACGACGTCGGCGGGAATGTAGTAGTCGCGATTGTAATTAAAGGTGTGGGCGATCGCCACGACGAAGATCGCCACGAAGCTGAGGATCGCCAGCCACCAGACGTACCAGACCATGGCGATGCCGAAGGTGAAGTTCAGCGCCGCCAGGATCGCGCCGGCCGCGGTGTTCTTGGGCATGTGGATCGGCCGGTAGCCCTTGAGCGGGCGGTCGAAGCCGCGGTTCTTCATGTCCCACCACGCGTCGGAATCGTGGACCACCGGCGTGAAGGCGAAGTTGTAGTCCGGCGGCGGCGAGGAGGTGGACCATTCCAGCGTCCGGCCGCCCCACGGGTCGCCGCT
This sequence comes from Methylobacterium sp. 190mf, assembly GCF_900107945.1. NCBI lineage: Bacteria > Pseudomonadati > Pseudomonadota > Alphaproteobacteria > Hyphomicrobiales > Methylobacteriaceae > Methylobacterium > Methylobacterium sp. 190mf. The sequence goes on from NZ_FNVI01000006.1 coordinate 78,644, forward strand.
GAGGTCGCGCAGCTTGTCGCGGTTCCGGATCGAGACCACGAACATGATGATCTGCGAGGCGATGCCGCAGGCGATCAGCGCCGCGCCGAAGGCCGCGATCACGAACCAGATCTGCAGCGACGGGTCGTCGAAGTGCTGCATGCGCCGGGTCACGCCCATCAGGCCGAGCACGTAGAGCGGCATGAAGGCGACGTAGAACCCGGTCACCCAGAACACGAGGGCCATCTTCCCCCAGAACTCGTCGAGCTTGAAGCCGAAGGCCTTGGGAAACCAGAAGGTCACGCCGGCGAACATGCCGAACAGCACGCCGCCGATGATCACGTTGTGGAAGTGCGCGATCAGGAACAGCGAGTTGTGCAGGACGAAGTCCGCCGGGGGCACAGCGAGCAGGACGCCGGTCATGCCGCCGATCACGAAGGTGACGATGAACGCCACCACCCACAGCATCGGCACCTCGAACCGGATCCGGCCGCGGTACATCGTGAACATCCAGTTGAAGATCTTCGCGCCCGTCGGGATCGAGATGATCATGGTCGTGATCCCGAAGAACGAGTTCACGTCCGCGCCCGAGCCCATCGTGAAGAAGTGGTGCAGCCACACGAGGTAGGCGAGGATGGTGATCACCACCAGCGCGTAGACCATCGAGGTGTAGCCGAACAGGCGCTTGCCGCAGAAGGTCGAGGTGATCTCCGAGAACACGCCGAAAGCCGGCAGGATCAGGATGTAGACCTCCGGGTGACCCCAGATCCAGATCAGGTTGAAGTACAGCATGGCGTTGCCGCCGAGGTCGTTCGTGAAGAAGTGCGTGCCGACGTAGCGGTCGAGCGACAGCATCGCGAGAACGGCCGTGAGGATCGGGAAGGCGGCCACGATCAGGATGTTGGTGCACAGCGACGACCAGACGAAGATCGGCAGCTTCATCATGGTCATGCCGGGCGCCCGCATCTTCACGATGGTGGCGATCAGGTTGATCCCTGAGAGCAGCGTCCCGATGCCGGCGATCTGCAGGGCCCAGATGTAGTAGTCGACGCCCACGCCCGGGCTCATCGCCGCCCCGGAGAGGGGCGGGTAGGCCAGCCAGGTGGCGCGGGAGAACTCGCCGACGAAGAGCGAGACCATCACCAGCATGCCGCCGGCGACCGTCATCCAGAAACTGAAATTGTTCAGGAACGGGAAGGCGACGTCGCGGGCGCCGATCTGCAGCGGCACGGCGAAGTTCATGAGCCCCGTGACGAACGGCATCGCCACGAAGAAGATCATGATCATACCGTGGGCGGTGAAGATCTGGTCGTAGTGGTGCGGCGGCAGGAAGCCCTGCTGGTCGCCGAACGCGACCGCCTGCTGCGAGCGCATCAGGATCGCGTCGGCGAAGCCGCGCAGCAGCATGATGCCCGCGAAGATGCAGTACATGATGCCGATCTTCTTGTGGTCGATCGACGTGATCCAGTCACGCCACATCGGCCCCCAGAAGCGGTAGTAGGTGATGACGCCGAGCACGGTGAGGCCGACGACGGCCACGCCGGCGAACGTCCCCTGCAGGATCGGCTCGTGATAGGGGATCTGCTCGATCGTGAATCGCCCGACGAGCAGCTGCTGTAGGTCCAGGTTTGCGAACATGGGATCGGCCCGTTCAGTGGGTTCGACGGCGACCGCCGGTTGTGTGTGTGGAGTCCGCTGTCAGCACGCGCGGCCTCACTGGTTCAGCTGCTTCGGGGCGATCTGGATGCCCCCGCTCCGACCCCCGCCGGAGCCCTGGCCCGTGGCGTCGGGCGGCGTCGTCTGGCCCCGGACGTCCGGGTTGCCCATGTCGGGTCGCGGCTGCATGCCCTGCGGCTGCGTCTGGCCGTGCGGCGCCGTTCCGGAGGCCGGCGCCGTCGCGCCCGGCCCCTCGACGCCGCGCTCGGCGAGCCGGTTGTCGTACCGGAGACGCGCGTAGTTCTCCGCGGCCTCCGTGCCGGTGGCGCCGCCCTGCGCGTCGATCTTCGCCATCTCTCCGACGCACATCTGGTCGGGCCGGGGGCACATGCCGATGATCCGGTCGTACAGGCCCTTCATGTAGGACTTGTAGAACCGCGCCGGCTCGGCCTCGCTCGGCTCCTCCAGCTTCAGGTAGGCCTCCTGGGTCAGCTCGCCGCCCTCGGCCTTGGCCTTGGCGATCCACTGGTCGAACTTGTCGGTGGTCAGGCCGTGGAACTTGAAGAACATGTTGGAGAAGCCGGCGCCGCTGTAATGCGCCGAGCGGCCCTCGTAGGCGCCCTCGCGGTTGATCACCGCGTGGAGCTGGGTCTGCATGCCCGGCATCGCGTAGACCATGCCGGCGAGCGTAGGCACGTAGAACGTGTTCATCACGTCGGTGGCGGTGATCTTGAAGCGGATCGGCCGGTCCACCGGCGCGGCCAGCTCGTTGACCGTGGCGATCCCGTATTGCGGGTAGAGGAAGAGCCACTTCCAATCCATGGCCACGGCCTCGACCTCGAGCGGCACCGTCCCGGCCGGGACGTCGCGCTTCGGGTCGATCTTGCTGAGCGGCCGGAACGGATCGAGGGTGTGGGTCCCGATCCACGTGAGGGCGCCCAGGGCGATGATGATCATCAGCGGCGCCGTCCAGATCAGCACCTCGAGCTGCGTCGAGTGGTGCCATTCGGGATCGTAGACCGCGTCCTGGTTGCTGGCGCGGTAGCGCCACGCGAAGATCAGCGTGAAGGCGATCACCGGGACGATGATCAGGAGCATCAGCCCGGTCGCCGCCAGCACGAGGTTGCGCTGCTGCTCGGCGACGTAGCCGGCCGGGTGCAGGACCACGAAGTTGCAGCCGCCGAGCAGGGTCAGGAGCGGCAGGGCGAGGAGCGGCAGGAGGCGCCGAGCGCGACCGCCTCGGCGGGTCGCGGTGTCGGTCCTGTCCGGTCGATGGATCGTGGATGTCACAGCACGCGTCTCGTCATCCCAGGCCGCTGCCGCGGCACTTCTGCCATGCCGCTGCCGCGGCGCTTCTGCCGTACCGCGCGAGGCGGCGTTCCAGTCAGCTCACGGGCGGGCCGGGCGGCCTGCGCCGCCGGCCGCCGACTCACATCTGGCGCAGTTCCGACCGGTCGGTGAACAGGGCCACGAGGCTGCAGACCGCGCCGGAGAGGAGGTAGACGCCGATCATCGCCAGGCCGTAGCGCTGCGACAGGAACAGGGCCACCAGGGGCGCGAAACCGGCCCCGATCAGCCACGCGAAGTCGGAGGTCAGCGCCGCGCCGGTGTAGCGGTAGCGGTTGCCGAGGCGGGCGCTCACCGCTCCCGCGGTCTGGCCGTAGGCGAGGCCGAGCAGCATGAAGCCGATCGTGACGTAGATGGTCTGGCCGATGGCGCTCTCGCCGAACAGGAGCGGCGCGATGATGCTGCCGACGGCGAAGAAGCCGATCAGCGAGCTGCTCATGATCAGGCAGTTGCGGCGGCCGATCTGGTCGGCGATCAGCCCCGAGGCCGCCACCGCGCCGGCGCACACGATCGCGCCGGAGAACTGCACGATCAGGAACTCGCCCGGCGAGCGGGTCGTGCTGTTCAGCGCGAGCCACGCGATCGGGAAGATCGTCACGAGGTGGAACAGCGCGAAGGCGGCGAGCGGCACGAAGGCGCCGCGGACCACGTCGCCGGCGTGGTGGCGGAACAGCTCCAGGGCCGGGACCGGGCGCAGCCGGTCGAGGTCCATCATCCGGGCGAACTCGTCGGTGGCGACGAGGCGCAGCCGGGCGAACAGCGCGACCACGTTGATGGTGAAGGCGCAGTAGAACGGGAAGCGCCAGCCCCAGTCGATGAAATCGGCCTCGTCGAGATTGACGATGAAGAACGCGAACAGGGCGCTCGCCACCATGAAGCCCAAAGGCGCGCCGACCTGCGGGATCATCGCGTACCAGCCGCGGCGCTCCCGCGGGGCGTTCATGGCGAGCAGCGAGGCGAGGCCGTCCCAGGCGCCGCCGAGGGCGAGGCCCTGCAGGATCCGCAGGCCGGCCAGGATGTATACCGCCGAGATGCCGATGCTGTCGTAGCGCGGCAGGAAGCTCACCGCCGCCGTCGACCCGCCGAGCAGGAACAGGGCCGTGGTCAGCTTGACGCTGCGGCCGTGGCGCCGGTCGATCGCCATGAACAGCACGGTGCCGAGCGGCCGGGCGATGAAGGCGAGGGCGAAGATCGAGAAGGCGTAGAGGGTGCCCTTCAGCGGGTCGACGAAGGGGAAATACACCTTCGGGAAGACCAGCACGCAGGCGATGCCGAACACGAAGAAGTCGAAGTATTCGGACGCGCGTCCGATCACCACGCCGATAGCGATCTCGTTGGGGTGGACCTTGTGGTCTCCCATCGCCTGCTGGGCGTCGCGCTCCAGGCCCGCGACCGTAGGGGTGTTCGCACTCATCTCTGATTGTCGCCCTCGCCGCGCGCCCGTGGGGACGCCTTGGCCGGAACTGCCTCTTGCGGCATGTCCAGAGGTACCGCAACCGGCTCCGGACGCAAGTTTACCCACTGACGCATGCATAGCACCGCGCGGCCGCGACCACCGGTGTCGCCACCGGGTGAGGACCGCTCACACGCGGTAATGGGCGGAATTCCGTGACAGGTTGATGTTGTAATAGGGGTCGGCACGCAGCTCCGGGCCCCAGCGGTCGAGCATGGTCAGCACCTCGCCCTCGAAGCGCTTCTGCTTCTCCGGCGTGTCCTCGGCCCCGCGGCTCTTCGACTCGTGATGAATCAATTTCGCGAAGGGGGTCCAGACGATCCGGTAGCCGGACCGGCGGATCTTCAGGCAGAGGTCGACGTCGTTGAAGGCGACCTTCAGGGCCTGCGCGTCGAAGCCGCCGACCTCCGCGAACACGTCCGCCCGCATGGCCAGGCACGCGCCGGTGACCGCCGAGACCTCGTGGGCGATGACCATGCGGCAGAAATAGCCCGGATCCGCGTCCGCGACGCCGAGATGGCTGTGGCCGGCCACGCCCCCGATCCCGAGGACGATGCCGCCGTGCTGGATCGTGTGGTCCGGGTAGAGGAGCTTGGCCCCGACGGCCCCGATCTCCGGCCGCACGGCGTGGCGGACCAGCTCGGCCAGCCAGCCGGGCTCGAGCACCTCGATGTCGTTGTTGAGGAACAGGAGCACCGCGCCGGTGGCCGCGGCGGCGCCGCGATTCGACAGATCCGAGAAATTGAACGCCCCCGGCACCGGCACGACGCGCACCCGCGGATCGTCCCGGTAGCGGGCGAACAGGGCGGCGGTCTCCGGCTCGCGGCTGTCGTTGTCGACGATGATCACCTCGATGTCGGGGTAGTCGGTCGCGCCGAGCAGTCCGTCGAGGGTCACCGACAGGATCTCGGCCCGGTCGCGGGTCGGGATGATCGCGGAGACCCGCGGCGGCGACGCCGGCAGCGGCCGGACCAGGCGGTTGAAGCCGCCGGGACCGCGCTCCGCGCGGCCGCCCCAGGGCGCCACGACCTCCTCCAGGGCGCGCAGGCGCGCGGCCTCCGCCCGGGCGAGCGCCCGGTCCGAGAAGGTCCCGGAGCCCTGCGCGGCGCGCCAGTGATAGAGCACCCGCGGGATGTGGCGGATGCGGGCGGGGTCGAGCCCGTCGGTCAGCCGCAGCAGCAGGTCGTGGTCCTGACTGCCCTCGAAGCCGGGGCGCAGGCCGCCGACGGCGCGCAGCGCCTCGGTGCGCACGACCGTGAGGTGGTTGATGTAGTTCTGGGCGTAGAGCAGCTCGCGGTCGAAGCAGGACTTGAAGTGCGGGTCGAATCGCCGGCCGCGCCCGTCGATCTTGTCCTCATCGCTGTAGATCAGCACGAGGCCCGGGTCGCGGCGCAGCGCCCGGGCGACCTCGTAGAGGGCGTCCTCGGTGAGCGCGTCGTCGTGGTCCATGAAGGCGCAGACCGCCCCCCGGGCCATGCCCAGCGCGTCGTTGGTCGCCCGGGCGATGTGGCCGTTCTCCATCCGGGCGAGGACGCGGATGCGCGGGTCGGCCTCGGCCGCCCGGCTCAGGATCCGCGGGATCTCGGGGCGCGTGGAGGCGTCGTCCACGGCGCACAGTTCCCAGTGGGGGTAGAGCTGCGCCCGCAGCGAGGCCAGGGCCGCGCGCAGCACCTTCGGGTCCGGATCGTGGACCGGCATCAGCACGGAGATCAGGGGCGGATCGGTCCAGGCGGCGATCTCGGCGGCGATCCCGTCCCGCTCCGCGCGGCGCAGGGTGTGGGTCCCGAGCCAGGCCTCGTAGCCGCTCACGCGCCGGTGGCGCAGCGCCCGGCCGAGGAAGCCCCGCGCGCGCACCTTCTTGCCGAGGATCCGCCAGGTGAAGGCCTGCACGGTCAGGCCGGGATCGCGCAGGAGCCCGCGGGCGGCCAGGACCGGCCGGGCGAGGCGGCGCACGGCGATCCGGCGCAGCCGGACCGGGACGCGCCCGGCCGGGTCGGCGACGCGCAGCTCGACGACGTCCTCGGGCAGGCAGCCGATCCACGCGAAGGCGCCGCCGCCCCGGGCCTCCTGCGGCAGCAGCGTGCCCGCCCGTCCGTCGGGACCGACGAAGCTGATGTCGGGGAGGGTGTCGCGGGCCTCGGCCGGGTCGTTGGACAGGATGATCTCGACCCAGCGGCCCGCGAGATCCGGCAGCGCGACGCGCAGCCCGTCGGAGCCCGCCCGCGCCGGGAGGGCGCGCCGCTTGCCCCAGAGCCCCGTGACCTGCGCCGTCGGGAGGCGGAATTCGGGCACCGCCGGCCCGGTCGAACGCACCATCAACTCCAGCTCTTGTCGACCGAGGCCTTCACGGCATCCGACATGGCCACGTCGAACACGATCATGTCCTCGACCGCCTTGACGCTCTTCAGGCGCTCGGCCAGCGCCAGCGTCTCGGCCGGCACCGGCGGCAGCGCCGGGATCGGCGCGCCGATCCCGAGGCGGTCGAACAGCGTCGACGCGAAGGCGGGGAACCGGGTCTTGTGGCCGACGATCCCGACCCGGGCGAGAATCTCGATCGCCGCGATCGAGTTGCCCGGATGCAGCCGGTCGTCCGGCATGCGGGTCCCGAGCTGGCGGGTCAGGGGGTTGTAGAGCAGCCGGTAGGCGGGCTCGGGCAGCATCCGGAAGAAGCGCTTGAGGCTCTTCACGTCGGAGAAGTCGTACCCGTCCGCGAAGGCGGCGGCCTCGGCCAGCGGCCCCAGGCGCCAGCTGCGCGCCGGATCGGCCGCATCCGTGGCCCGGGCCTTCAGCCAGCGCATTCGGGCCGCCATCTCGATCTGCGGTTCCTGGAGCAGGATGGCCGTGACCATCAGGTCCGGCGTCATGAAGTTCTCGTAGCGCGGGATGGTCACGGCGCCCGACAGGAAGGCCGACGGGGCGGCCGGGCCGGCCAGGACGCAGCTCAGGATCTCGTCCGGCAGCTTGTGGATGCCGAAGTAGCAGTGCTGGAAATACGGGAAGAGCGCCGTCTGGAGGACGGTCTCGGGCTCGATGCCGGTGTTGATCAGCATGGTCCGCAGCCGGATCTGACCCTCGACCGGCATGCGGCGGTAGACCAGCACGTTGGTGTCGGCATCGTAGAGTTCGAGCCGCGGGATCTCGGACAGGCCCGGCACCTCGGCCTCGCTGACCACGAAGGTGCATTGCCCGGTGGCGTGCCAGCCGTTGCGCTTGAACGCCTCGTCGATGACGCTGGCCGGGACCTCGGCCACGCGTCGGCCGTCGACCGCGACCACGACCCGGCTGATGGCGAGGGGATTGTCCGGCACGATCCAGCCGCGGATCGAGTCGCCCTGATCGTGGTCGATGAAGTAGCGCATGTCCTGAAGCGTGAGGCGGCGGCATGCCGGCGCCGAGTGTCCGCCATGTGTCGCGGCGCGGCCGGATGCCGAGCGGCAGGGCCATAGCGCATTTTCCCGTCGGCGTGCACCATGGCGCGTTCGGCCCGGAGACGGATCCCGGCGGGTTGCCCCCGCCGGCTCGTTCTCCCCGTCTCTAAGCCATTGACGCAAAATGCGCTATCCACGCGCGGCGCGGGGCGATCGGGTCGGCGCGCGCCGCGGCCGGACCATTGAGGGACGCGATCGATCGGCCTGGTCACGCAGGTTCCGCTTGCGCCCTCGCCGGGCAGCCGCTATAGGCCCCGCCCACCGGAGCCCGAACGGCGCCGGCCCGGACGCGCAGCTCGGCGGGAGAGCACTACCTTGACACGGTAGTCGGCACTCTCATAAATTACTGAGCAGTCTGGACTATTTCGATGGCTTGCAGGTTCGTCGAACCTGATCGCGGTCGATACGGAGACGTAGCACAGCGGTAGTGCATTCCCTTGACATGGGAAAGGTCACAGGTTCGATCCCTGTCGTCTCCACCATTCGACGCCGTGACTCCCGGCCCGTCTCCAGATTGAACGCCCCAGACTGACGTCACGGCAGGATCGCCCACCGAGAGGGGTTCTCCGAACCCGTCGCGGCCTCCGGAATCGCGCCTGCCCGCTCCTCCCTCACGGCGTCGCTCGTGCCTCCTCTCGCGTGGCGAGACGGCGAGGCTCGAGCAGAACCGATGCCCGACCCGTCGGCGGGACCGGGATCCTACGGGATCGCGGCGCGGGCGAGGGCCGCGCGGCGCAGCCGACAGGCGGCCTCCGTGACACGGCGCGAGCGGTCCCGTCCCGCGTCCGGCCGCGCGCGGTCGCAGGTCTTCGCGACCGCGTCCAGCACGGCCGAGGCCGCCGCCATGAGGGCCAGCGTCGTCGCCGAACCGACCGAGACTAGGAAGAAGATCGTTGCGATGACTTGCGGAGCGGTCATGACGCACCTCCTCGGGTGCTTCGCGGTGATGCGGGAGACTTATGGCCGGTGCGGCGGGAACAGCGTGCGGCCGAGCACGGGCCGCGTCGCGTCGGGCGCACCGCCCGCGGGCTCCGGACGGGGGGAGAACCTCAGCTCGATCGTCCGGCCCTCGCGCGCGACGACCTCGCAGGCTTGGTTCAGCAGCAGGGCGATCGAGACGAGCCGGACGGCCTGCGGTGGCACCGCCTCCGGCTGGACCTCGATCCGCGCCCCGGATGTCCTGAGCTCCCAGATCAGGCAGTCACAGCATTCCTGCGGGTGCCCGAAGAAGATCTGTCCGGTCTTGAAGGCCGGCCTCCAGGCCTCTTCCATGCGGTTCCCGGCCATCGCGATCTCCTACAGAACAACCATTTCAGCCCGTACCGATGAGCTGAATACGCGGTCATTCCGGGCGCGAATTCCGTATCAAACAGCACATCCGGCGAGCGCGCCGGCAATCCTGCCGCCGGCTTCGATCCGGCGATCCGGGGCCCGGCGCGAGGCCCGCCCGGCCGTGGCCGACGCGCGCGGATCGGCCGCCGTCATCAATTGTCCAATACCCGATCGCCCGTCGTTTAATCCTTCGTTAACCATTCTAAACAGCTTAGTCGGATCAGAATCGCGTACACAGGGAGCAGGGGATCCGTGAGCGAGCTGCAGAGGCTTCTGAGCGATCCTCGGTTCCGGCCCGCAGACAAGGCCAAGCGCGGCGCCGCGTCCGAACCCGACCTCGGCAACGTCCTGCGCGCCGTCGCGTCGCTGCACGCGCGGGCCGAGTCCCCGACACCGCCGGCCGCGCCGCGGGACTGGGACGCGCTGATCCACCGGGTGCAGACCGCCGCCCGCCAAGCGCGCGTGATCGAGGCCCAGGCGCGCGAGCGGGAGGCGCGGATCGAGCAGGTGCTGGATCAGGTCCGCGAGGAGGTCCACGCCTCCAACGAGCGCGCCCGGATGGCCGAGATGCAGGCGCGCGAGGCCCAGCTGCGCGCCGAGGCGCAGGTCGTCGCCGCCGAGGAGCGCGCCAAGGCGGCCGAGGCCCGCGCCCGCGCCGCCGAGGATCGGGCCCGGCAGGCCGAGGACTGGCTGGACCGTGTCCAGCAGGCGATCCTGTCCGAGTTCTCGGACCTCACCGAGCAGGCCGCGGCATGAGTGCCGCCCGCGCGTGGGCCGAGCCGACGGTGCCCCATCCCCTGTCCGACCCGGCCCTGCCGCGCGACGGCCACGCCGACCCGATCGACCGGGTCGTGGCGCTGTTCTCCGGCGCCGCGGCCGCATCCCCCGCGCCCGCCTCCCCGGCGGCCGAGGATGACTGGTCGACCTCCCTGACCGCCGTGCGCGGCGCCGCGGCGCGGGTCCGCGCCCTGCAGGCGAGCGCCCGCGACTCCGTCCGGGAGGCTCAGAGTTCCGTGCGGGCGGCCGAGACGGCGCTCCGCGCGGCCGAGGAGCGGGCCCGCCACGCCGAGGCGCTCCTGCAGGCGGCGCTCGCCCGGGCCGAGCGGGCCGAGGCGCAGGCCCGCGCGTCGGACGAGCGGGCCGAACGGGCGGAGGCCCAGCGGGCCGAGGCGCGGGCGTGGCTGCGCCGGATGCACGAGTGCATGGTCAACGAGTTCGGCGCCCTGTCCGGAGCGGCGGATCAGCCCTGAGCCGGCGCGCACCGGCCGGGATCGCGCGGACCCGCGATGCGTCGGCCTCGGCCGAGCGTCCGACGCCGCCATCACGCGCGATGGCCGCCGCGACGCGGGCCGGCCGCGCAGATTTCCCTCAGGTTCCCGCAATTACGAGCACTCGCCTTAAGTCGTCGAAAACAATTCTCAGGATATGGAATTCTGATCTCGTCGCCTCGACACCGTCCGCCTGGCAGGATCGCCGTGACCCTCAGCCTCGTCCTCAGCACGTCCCTCCCGCTCCTCACCGGGGCGGTGGCCCTGCTGTGGGCGGGCTTCGTCGCTCCGGAGCGGGAGGAGCGTCCGGACGTGCCCGGCGCCCGCGACCTGCGCACGTGGTGAGCGCCGGATCCCGGTTCCGGCCGTGAGGCGCCCGCCGCCGAACCGGCCCTCCGGAGGCGGAGAGACCCCGAGAGGCCCCGCGCCCCGTCCCGGGCCGCTTCCGGAGACGGCACCCGGCGCGCTATGACGCGCCGGACGCCCTCGCGGCGAGGGCCGGCTCACGGAGGCTTCCCATGGATCTCGGCTTGAGCGGACGCCGGGCGCTCGTCTGCGCGGCGAGCAAGGGACTGGGCAAGGGCTGCGCCCTGGCGCTCGCCCGGGAGGGCGTCGCGGTGACGATCACGGCCCGCACCGCGGAGACGCTGGAGCGGACCGCGGACGAGATCCGCGCCGCGACGGGCGTCACCGTCACCGCCGTCGCGGGCGACATCGCCACCGAGGCCGGCCGGGCGGCCGCGCTCGCCGCCTGCCCCGAGCCCGACATCCTGGTCAACAATGCCGGCGGCCCGCCCCCCGGCGATTTCCGCGAGTGGGACCGCGACGCCTGGATCCGGGCGCTCGACGCCAACATGCTGGCGCCGATCGCGCTCATCAAGGCGACGGTCGACGGGATGATCGACCGCGGGTTCGGCCGGATCGTCAACATCACCTCCGGCGCCGTGAAGGCGCCGATCGAGCATCTCGGCCTGTCGAACGGCGCCCGCTCGGGGCTGACGGGCTTCGTGGCCGGCCTGGCGCGCAAGACCGTGCGGCACGGCGTGACGATCAACAACCTGCTGCCCGGCCCCTTCGACACCGACCGGATCCGCGGCAACGCCGCCGCGGGGGCCGCCAAGGCCGGCACCTCCGTTGAGGCGTTCCTGGAGGCGCGGGCCCGCGACAACCCCGCCGGCCGCTTCGGCCACCCCGACGAGTTCGGCGCCGCCTGCGCGTTCCTGTGCAGCCAGCAGGCGGGCTTCATCACCGGGCAGAACCTGCTGATGGATGGCGGCGCCTATCCCGGCACGTTCTGACGCGGACCGGCCCGACCGGCCCTCCGCTTGCAGGGCCGGATCAGATCATGCGGTGAGGACCATGAGCGTACGCGAGACCCTCGAGGCCCGGCTGGCCCGGATCGCCGCGGGGGACCCGGCGGTCTTCACCCGCCTCTACCCGGAGCAGGCCCGCGCGGCGGCGGACGCCGCCGATGCGCGCCGCCGGGACGGGATCTCCCTCGGCCCCCTCGACGGCGCGATGGTCTCGATCAAGGACCTGTTCGACGTGGCGGGCGAGACGACGCGCGCCGGCTCGGTCCTCTTGGCCGACGCGGCGCCGGCGCGGTCCGACGCCCCGGTGGTCGCCCGCCTGCGCCGCGCCGGCGCGGTGATCCTGGGCAAGACCAACATGTCCGAGTTCGCCTTCTCGGGGCTCGGCCTCAACCCGCATTACGGCACCCCCGGCAACGCCGCCGATCCGGCGCGCATCCCGGGGGGCTCGTCCTCCGGCGCCGGGGTCTCGGTGGGGCAGGGGACGAGCGACATCGCGATCGGGTCCGACACGGGCGGCTCCGTTCGGATCCCGGCCTCGCTGAACGGCGTCGTCGGCTTCAAGCCGACCGCGAGCCGCGTGCCGCTGGAGGGGGCGTTCCCGCTGTCCTACGCCCTCGATTCCCTGGGGCCGCTCGCCCGGACGGTCGCGGATTGCGCGGCCGCCGACGCCGTGATGGCGGGCGAGGAGCCCGCGCCGCTGGAGGCGCTCGCCGTCGCCGGCCTGCGCATCGGCGTGCCGCGGGGCCTGCTGTTCACCGAGACGGAGGCGCCGGTCGCCGAGGCCTTCGAGCGGGTGCTGTCCCGCCTGTCCCGGGCCGGCGCCCGGATCGCCGATCACCCGATCGACGACCACCTCGCCGCCATGGACGCGGCGCTCCCGGACGGCTCCCTCGCGGCGATCGAGGCCACGGCGATCCACGCCGACTGGCTGGACAGCGCGGCCGGCCGCTACGACCCGCGGGTGCATCGCCGCATCGTGGCCGGCCGGAATGCGACGGCCGCGGGCTACATCCGGACGATGCGCCGGCGGGCCGCGCTGATCGCCGCCTTCGACCGGCACCTCGCCCCGCTCGACGTGCTGGCGCTTCCGGCGACCGCCGCGACGGCGCCGCTCACCGCCCCGCTGGCGGCGGACGACGCGGCCTTCCTGGCGGCCAATCGCCTGATGCTGCGCAACACCGCCTTCGGCAACTTCTTCGATCTCACCGGCCTGTCCCTGCCGATGCCGGGCCTGCCCCGGCCGGCGGGCCTGATGCTGCTGGCCCGGCACGGACAGGACCGCCGGCTCCTGGCGATCGGGGCCGGGATCGAGGCCGCGCTGGCGGGGTGAGCGCCCCGCGCGGCCCGGGCCCGCTCAGCGGATCTGGCGGGACAGCGCCACGCCGAGGCGCTCCGCGCCGATCTTCGGCTGGCCGCCGGCCACGAAGACGACGAGATCCTTGCCCGGATTGACGACGACCACGCTGTTGAAGCCGTCGGTCCCCCCGACCTTCAGGAAGACCGGCCGCTGGCCCGCGTCCGGGTCGCCGATCTCCTCGATCCAGGCCATGCCCTGCCGGAAGGTCTGTCCCTCCGGCTGGTAGAGCGGCGTCATCGCCTCGCGCAGCGCCCGGGTGAGCGCTGGCGGCACGGGCGCGCCGTTCACCGCCTCGTGCCCGAGCGCCGCCTCGCCGAAGGCGAGCATGTCGGTGGCGGTCGAGCGGAGCGCTCCCGCGGCGTACCACGCGAAGACCGGCCAGGGCATGACCGGCTGGCCCTCCATCCCGTAGCCCTGCGCGAGACGCGCGCGGTCGGCCGGCTTCACGGTGACCGCCGTGCTGGTCATCCCGAGCGGCCCGGTGATCCGCTCGTGCACGAGGCTCTCCCACGGCGCGCCGAGACGTTCGGAGAGAACGTAGCCGAGCAGGCCGATGCCGGCATTCGAGTACCGGTAGGGGGCGGGCAGGGCGCAGCCGCCCGCCTCGGATCCCTCCGGGCTCCAGCGCGACACCCAGGCCAGGAACGCTTCCGGCGGGTAGGTCCGGACGCTGCGCTCCGCCAGGGCACGCGGCAGGTCGCCCGGCAGCGTCGGCATCCCCGAGGTGAAGTCGGCGAGCTGCAGCGGCGTGATCTGGGCCGTGCAGGGCCGGAGCCGCAGGTTCGGCAACAGCTCCTGCAGCGGCGTGTCGGGACGCAGGCGGCCCGCATCGACGGCCTCGGCGAACAGTGCGGTCGTGAACACCTTGGTGATCGAGCCGATCTCCACGATCGTGTCGGACCGGTAGGGCGCGCCGCCGGCCCCGTTGAACCCGAAGTAGCTGCGCCGCCCCCGGTGGCTCACGCCCACGATCAGGCCCGGGATCGCCCCGCGCGCGACCCAGGCGCCGGCCAAGCGCTCGACGACCGGCCGCAGCGCGTCCACCTCCGCGCCGGCCGCGAGGTCGGCCGGGCGCCCGGCCCCCTCACCGAAGCCGTCCTGCGCGCCGCCGGGACCGGCGGCGAGCGCGAGGACGAGGGCGGCGAGGCCGGCCGTCACGATGGGTCGAGACCGTCCGCCGGCCCGACGATCCGTGCTGTTCATGGTCCTCCTCCCGATCCGTCACCGGCGCGCCGGGTGCGTCAGATTGGAACGGATGCATTGACGAACACTGAATACAGAACGGAAATCGCGCGGCTCATAAATGATGATGCGTAGTTGATACAGGTATTGACTGAATGCGGGCCATTGACATTAATCTTAGCTCGCAAGCAGCATGATGCACGATCCGGACGCGGACAGCGCGCCGGTCGCGGGAGGATCACGCCGTGCATTTCATGCGGATGATGGGGCTCGTGGCCCTTGTGTTGAGCGGCCTGGGCCTGGCGGGCCCGGCGTCGGCGGCCCCGCTCTCACCGGCGCCGCTGGCCGGCGACGCGAGCGGGCTGACCCGGGTCGGCTACTGGTGCGGGCCCGGATTCCACCTCAACCCGTGGGGCCGGTGCGTCCCGAACGCCCGCCGGTTCTACGGCCCGGGCCCTGCCTTCTACGGAGCCCGCTACTACGGAGGCCGGCGCTTCTACCGGACCTACAACTATCGCTGGCATCGCAACTATCGCTGGCACCGCAACTATCATTGGCATCGCAACTATCATTGGCATCGCAGCTACCACTGGCGTCGCCGCTGACGAACGCGCCGGCGGCGCTCCGGACGGTCTCGCCCGGAGCGCCGCCGGCCCCACATACCGCTTCCCAGATCCGCGGCCGGCCGGACAGCGGCCGCCGCGGCGCCGTATTCGGAGACCTGTGACGATGCGCCTCCCGCTGATTGCCTTCGCGACCGCGATTGCCCTGACCACGGGGGCGGCGGCGCAATCCGTGCCGGAGCCACCCATCCAGAGCCCGCAGGACGCCGCCTGCCGCGAGCAGGCGCGGGCCCAGATCTTCAGCTACCCCAACCCGAACAACCTCAGCCTCTACGACCTCGGTTCGCAGATCTGGCACCTGTGCATGGCGTCCTATCACGGCCGCGGCCCCAACCCCGGCCGCACCGATCAGCGCTTCTAGGCAGCGCTTCTAGGACGGCCCCGGGCCGCGGTCGCGGCCGCCGGGACGGCCCCTCGAGACAGCTCAGCGGAACCGATCATGACGAGCAAGCTCCGCGGCACCGGGCCGCACGGCCACGCACTGCCCGTCGCGCCCGATGCGGGCCGGCGCGCGTTCCTCGGGGCCGCGGCGCTCGGCGTGGCGCTGTCGACGGGCGCGCGCCCCGCGTCGGCGACCACCGCCGCGCCGGCCACGGCCGCGGACGAGACCTTCATGCGGGCGGCCATCGCCGAGGCGCGCCGCGCCGACTTCCCGTTCGGCGCCGTCATCGTCGCGGAGGGCGAGATCCGCGCCCGGGGCCTGAATCTCGGGAAGCAGCAGCGCGATCCCACGGCGCACGGCGAGATGGTGGCGATCCGCCGCTTCCTCGCGGAGCACGGGCCGGAGGCGCTGCGGGGGACGACCCTCTACACGTCCGGCGAACCCTGCGCGATGTGCATGGGCGCGATCGTCTGGTGCGGGATCTCGCGCGTCGTCTTCGCCGCCTCGCTGCAGCAGCTCGCCACGAAGATCGACCAGATCATGATCACCTGCACGGAGGTCGCGGACCGGTCGGCGTTCCGCCCGATCGCGATCACGGGCGGCGTCCTGGCGGAGGAGGCGCTCGCGCTCTTTCCGCCCGGCGATCGCCCGTCCAAGTAAGGGACTGGAAGACGGCTCGGGCGACCGCCCGCGCGGCCCGGCAATCCGGTGGAACGCGGCCGTCGCTCCCCCGGAGGTCCCGCCGCATCCCACCGGATTGCCGGGCCGCCCGCCCTGGTGCACCCTGCCGGCGATTCCCGGACCTCGCCCCGAGCCCCCGCCTCGGGCGCCCGGGGATCGCGGGACCGCCTGCGCCGGGCGGCGATCCCGGAGGGCCGACAGGGCCGACCGGCAGGGAGCCGTCGCATGAGCGCAGCCACACCGTCGACCGTCGCGGACCGGGATACGGACCTCGCCGATCGCGCCGCGATCCGCGCGATGCGCGTCGACCTCGCGGCCGCCTACCGGCTGATCCATCGGCTGGGCCTCGACGACAGCATCTACACCCACATCTCGGCGCGGCTGCCGGGCGCCGGGCACCGGTTCCTGATCAACCCCTACGGGATGCGCTTCGAGGAGGTGTCGCCGGAGAACCTCGTCACCGTCGACATCGACGGGAAGGTGCTCGAGGATCCGATGGGGCTCGGCATCAACCCGGCCGGGTTCACGATCCACAGCGCCATCCACGCCGCGCGCCACGACGCGATCTGCGTGCTGCACACCCACACGGTCGCGGGCGTGGCGGTCTCCTGCCAGGAGGAGGGGCTCCTGCCCCTGAACCAGTGGTCGATGCAGTTCACGGGGCGCGTCGCCTACCACGCCTACGAGGGCATCGCCCTCGACCTCGACGAGCGGGAGCGGCTGGTGGCCGATCTCGGCGACAAGCCCGTGATGGTGCTGCGCAACCACGGCCTGCTGACCTGCGGCCGCACGGTCGGCGAGGCGTTCCGGCTGATGCACAACCTGGAGCGCTCGTGCCGGGCGCAGCTGGCGATCCAGGCGGCGGGCGCGCCGGTGATCCGGCCCTCCTCCGCCGTCGCCACCAAGACCGCCGGGCAGTACGCCGCCGGCTACGACCGCGTCGTGGTCCAGGGGGCGCCCGACAACGAGTGGGCGGCGTTCAAGCGGATGCTGGCGCGGACGGATCCGGATTTCTTCGCGAACGGCTGAGGGCGGCACGGCCGCCGGCTGAGCCGTTCGGTCGATGCGCCGCTCTCCGTCATCGCGAGCGCGGCGAAGCGACCCAGGGCAGCGCGACGTCCGACCTCGTCACGCCGACCGGACTGCTTCGCTCCACCCGCAACGACGGCGGTACCGCGATCGGCGACGGCGTGAGACGTCGAGCGGGCGTCTCCCGCTCAGCAGGAGCGAGACGCCGCAGCACGGGCCTCACCCGTCTGCCCAGGCCCCGCTCGACCGGTAGGTCTGCTTGAGGAACGCGATGAAGGCCCGGGTCTTGGCCGGCACGAAGGCCCGGCTCGGGTAGACCGCGAAGATGCCGGCCGAGGCCGCCGCCGCGTAGGCCGGCAGCACCACCTCCAGCAGGCCGTCGCGCAGCTCCGCGTGCACGTCCCAGGTGGAGCGCAGCGCGATCCCGAGGCCGCCGATCACGGCCTCGCGCACCACCTCGTTGGAATGGGTGCGCAGCGGCCCCGACGCGCCGACCGTGCAGGGGCCCTCCGGCCCGACCAGCCGCCAGGGATTCTGGTTCTCGGTGGCGAGGCAGACATGGCCGCGCAGGTCGTCGAGGCTCCGCGGCCGCCCGGCCGCGTCGAGGTAGCTCGGCCGCGCGCAGAGGACCCGCTGCACCGGCGCGAGGCGCACCGCCGTCAGCCCGGAACTCTCCAGCGCGCCGACCCGGATCGCGAGGTCGTAGCCGCGCTCGACGATCGACTCGAAATCGTCGCTCAACTCCAAGTTGAGCACGATGCCGGGATGGAGGGCGAAGAAGGCCCGCAGGTGCGGGACGATGTGCAGGCGCCCGAAGGAGCTCGGCGCCGTGACCCGGAGCGTCCCCCGCGCCCGCGTCGCCGTCTGCGACACGAGGCTCTCGGCCTCCGCGATGGCGTCGACGATCGGCGCGATCCGCTCGAAGAAGGCCGCCCCGACATCCGTGGGCGCCACCCGCCGCGTGGTGCGATGCAGCAGGCGCACGGCGAGCCGTTCCTCCAGCCTCTTCAGCCGCTTCGACACCACCGCGACCGACAGGCCGAGCTCCGAGCCGGCCTGGGTGAGGCTGCCGGTGCGGACCACCCGGGCGAAGATCTCCAAGTCGCTCTGGTCGTGCATTGTCAACGCTGCGGAAAAAATCAAATCCCTTTTGCCGCCTTTCTCGCGGATGCCAAGCGATCTATCGAGGAGACATCAAAAAATTTTCACGGCGCGTTCGATTTTTTCTGACGCGCGTCGCCACGCATCCCCGAGGATCGCCATGTCGAAGCTCGTCGTCGCCGAGGATCTCCGCACCTTCGTCTCCGAGGAAGCGCTGCCCGGGACCGGTCTCTCGGCCGACCAGTTCTGGTCGGGCTTCGCCGCGATCGTCCGCGATCTCGCACCGCACAACCGGGCGCTGCTCGACCGGCGCGACGGCCTCCAGGCCGACATCGACTCCTGGCACCGCGACCATCGCGGAGCGCCGCACGATCCGGCGGCTTACGCGGACTACCTGACGCGGATCGGCTACCTGCAGCCGGAGCCCGAGACCGTGCGGGTGACCACCGAGAACGTGGACGCGGAGATCGCCGCCATCGCCGGGCCGCAGCTCGTGGTGCCGATCTCCAACGCCCGCTACGCGCTGAACGCCGCCAATGCCCGCTGGGGCAGCCTCTACGACGCCCTCTACGGCACCGACGCGATCCCGCAGGACGGCGAGCTCGCGCCCGGCGCCGGGTTCAACCCGGCCCGCGGCGCCGCGGTGGTGGCCAGGACCAAGGCGTTCCTCGACGCGACCGCGCCGCTGAGCGTCGGCTCCTGGGCGGATGCCGTGGGCTTCTCGGTGACGGACGGCCGCCTGGCCGCCGATCTCGGCGCCGGTCGCAGCGCCGGCCTGACCGGATCGTCCGCCTTCGCGGGCTACACCGGCGACGCCGCGGCGCCGACCGCGCTCCTGCTGCGCCACAACGGCCTGCACATCGAGGTCGTCATCGACCGCGCGAGCCCGATCGGCCGCACCGACCCGGCCGGCATCGCCGACGTGGTGCTGGAGGCCGCCCTCTCGACCATCATGGACATGGAGGATTCGGTGGCGGCCGTGGACTCGGCCGACAAGGTCGCGGTCTACCGGAGCTGGCTCGGCCTGATGCGCGGTGATCTGACCGCCACCCTGTCCAAGGGCGGCCGCACGGTCGAGCGGCGGCTCGCCGAGGACCGGACCTTCACGGCCCCCGATGGCGGGCGCCTGACCCTGCCGGGACGGTCGCTGATGCTGGTCCGGCATGTCGGCCACCACATGTACACCGACGCCGTGACCCTCGACGGCGCCGAGATCCCGGAGACGATCCTCGACGCGGCCGTCACCGCGCTGATCGCCCTGCACGACCTGAAGGGCACCGGTCCGCTCCGCAACAGCCGGACCGGCTCGGTCTACATGGTCAAGCCCAAGCTGCACGGTCCCGACGAGGTCGCCTTCGCGGTGGCGCTGTTCGGGCGGGTCGAGGCGCTGGTCGGCCTCGCGCCGCGGACGCTCAAGATCGGCGTCATGGACGAGGAGCGGCGCACGACGCTGAACCTCAAGGCGGCGATCGCCGCGGCGTCGGACCGGCTGTTCTTCATCAACACCGGCTTCCTCGACCGGACCGGCGACGAGATCCACACCTCGCTGGAGGCTGGCCCCGTGGTCCGCAAGGACGCCATGAAGGCGACCGCCTGGATCCAGGCCTACGAGGACGGCAACGTCGATGCCGGCCTCGCCTGCGGCCTGCCCGGCCACGCGCAGATCGGCAAGGGCATGTGGGCCGCCCCCGACCGGATGGCGGCGATGCTCGACGCCAAGGGCGCCCACCCGGAGGCGGGCGCCAACACCGCCTGGGTGCCGTCGCCGACCGCCGCGACGCTCCACGCGCTCCACTACCATCAGGTGGATGTCCGCGCCCGCCAGGCGGCGCTCGCCGGCCGGGCGCCCGCGACCCGCGCCGCCATGCTGACCCTGCCCCTCGCCGAGGGCGCGTTCGCGCCGGAGGCGGTGCGGGAGGAGCTCGACAACAATTGCCAGGGGATCCTGGGCTACGTGGTCCGCTGGGTCGACCAGGGCGTCGGCTGCTCCAAGGTGCCGGACATCCACGAGGTCGGGCTGATGGAGGACCGCGCCACCCTGCGGATCTCCAGCCAGCACATCGCCAACTGGCTGCGCCACGGGATCGTGGATCGCGACGAGGTCGCCGCGGCCCTGCGGCGCATGGCCGAGGTCGTCGATCGCCAGAACGCCAGCGACCGGGCCTACCGGCCGATGGCCCCCGGCTTCGACGGGCCGGCCTTCCGCGCCGCCGAGGCCCTGGTCTTCGAGGGCGCCGGCCAGCCGAACGGCTACACCGAGTTCGTGCTGCACCGGTTCCGCCGGGAGGCGAAGCGCCTGGACGCCCGCGTTCGGGCGGCCTGAGGCCGCTCCCGGATCCCGGACGCGCAGCGCCCCGAGATCGCCCCGGGCCGGCCGACGGCCTGTGCGGCCCGAAACGCCGCGCCGCGGATCTGCCAGGGTCCGCGGCCTCTGCCGGTCGGGACGGGCCGACCGGTCAACGCCGCTGCCACGCCGCTGCCACGCCTCGGCCACGCCGCGCCGGTCAGCGGCGCTTGCGCGTCATCACGTAGACCAGCAGGTTCGCCACCGCCCGGTAGAATTCCGCCGGGATCGCCTGGTTGACCTCGACATGGTCGTACATCGCCCGGGTGAGCGCCTTGTCGACGACGACCTCGATCCGGTGCTTCTCGGCGATCTCGCGGATGCGGAGGGCGATCAGGTCCGCGCCCTTGGCCAGAACCGTCGGGGCGTCGTTCTCGCTCTGGTCGTAGCGCAGCGCGATCGCGTAGTGCGTCGGGTTCGCCAGGATCATGGTGGCGCGGGGCACCGCCGCCATCATCTGCTTGCGCAGCCGGTCCTGCGCCAGCGAGCGCATCTTCGCCTTCACGAGCGGGTCGCCCTCGAGCTGCTTGAACTCGTCCTTCACCTCCTGCCGCGACATCCGCAGGTCGCGCTGCCAGCGCACGCGGGTCCAGACCAGGTCGCCGGCGACCAGCGCGATCGTCGCGACGCTCACGGCCGAGACGAGGCGCACCGAGAGGGTCAGCAGGAATTCGGGCAACCCGACTGGATCCACGAACATGACATTGACGATCTCGTGGCGATCCGCGTGCAGGACCATGTAGGACATGCCGCCGATCGCGAAGAACTTGAACAGATTTTTCCCGAACTCGACGAACCCCTGCAGACTGAAGAGCCGATTCCAGCCGGCGACGGGGGAGATGCGGGACCATTTCGGCTGGATCCGATCGAACACCACGCGCGGCGCGTTCTGGAAGATCGAGGCGGCGATGCCGGCCACGAGCAGGATGACCAGGACCGGCAGCAGGAAGCGGCCCATCTCCAGGGCGAGGGCGTGGACGAGGCGCATCGCGTCGTGGCTCGTCTCCACGCTGAAGTTGCGCGGCTGCTCCAAGATCAGCGCGAGCCTCTGCACCAGCGGCAGCCCCTGATCCCGCGCCACGAAGACCAGGAAGATCAGCAGTCCCAGGATGGAGGCGAAGACGGGCGCTTCCCGCGAGAACGGCGTGTTTCCTTCCGCGATCGCGTCGCTGATCTTCTTCTCGCTCGCCGCCTCGGTCTTGCTCTCCCTGTCCTCAGACATCGCGGCGCCCCGAACTCGGGCCGCCGACGGCACCGCCCCGGTCGGCCCGGCGGGACGCGTCCGCCGGAGCGGCGCCCCGGAGCCGTCCCCGACCGGGGACGGAGCTAGCGGAAGTAGGTCTCAGGCGCGACGGGGAGCGGACAGATGAGACGGTACGTCCTCGCGACGGCGGCGTTTATCTGTAGCGCCGCCCCGGTCGCCGGGACCGTGTGCGAGGCCGAGATGGGCCGTGCCGCGGCCCGTTACGGCGTGCCCCTCGGCGTGCTCTACGCGGTCGGCCTCACGGAGACGGGTAAGCGCGGCTCGCTCCAGCCCTACGCCATGAACATCGAAGGGGCGGCCTATTTCGCGACCGGGCCCCAGGACGTGCTGGCCCACTTCGCCGCGGCGCGCCGCCGGGGCGCGCGCCTGATCGATCTCGGCTGCATGCAGATCAACCACCACTATCACGGCGAAAAGTTCGCCTCGGTCGAGGCCATGATCGACCCGCGCGCGAACGTGGACTACGCGACGCAATTTCTCCGGGATCTGAAGCGGCGGGAGGGCAGCTGGACGATGGCCGTGGCGCGCTATCATGCCGGCCCGCACAACAACGCGGCGCAGAAGATCTACATCTGCCGGGTCGTGGCCAACATGGTCGCCACGGGCTTCGGCCAGTGGACGCCGGCCGCGGCCCATTTCTGCCGGTGATCGTCCCGGCCGGGGCGGAAGAATGCGGACCGGGCCCGGTCAGGGAACCAACCGAAGGACCGGGCCCTTTCGGCAGAGGCCCCGTCACCGGCCCGGAGGAGCCGCATGACCGACGCCCCAGACCCGCCGGAAGGACCGCCCGGGAAAACGGCGCTGCTGGTGGTCCTCACCCTCACGGCCGTTGCCGCCGCCGCGTACGTCCTGATCCACATGGACTAGGTTGCCCGGCGACGCCCCTACAGGGTCCGACAATTCCCGTAGCTGACCTTGACGTCGTTGCGCTCCTCGGGATTGAGCTGCGCCTCGACGAAATTCATCTTGTTGAGGTCGATCAGAAGGAAGTAGACGCCGTTCTGACACTTGATCGCGTTGCGCGGCGTGCGCTCGTTCAGCCGCGGCGAGGCCGTCTGGCACTCGTAATAGTCGGAGCGCCCGGCCGAGATCACGGTCAGCAGGCCGCCGCTGGAGACCAGCGAGAATGTCCGGGCCTTCTGGGATTGCGGTTTGGCGCCTTCGGGTGCGGCGACATCGAGACTGGTCGACGCCTCCACCGTACACGTCATCGGACGGCGCAGCTGGGGGACCGCGGGCGTGATGCTCAGCAGGAGGAGCGCACCAGCGAGCGCTACCCGTTCGGCGATCATCGGCGAGGGATCCGTGATTCGTGGGTAGTTTCTACCCAGAAGCTAGACCGTTATCCATCCTTGTAAATGCCGCCTGCTCGGATCGATGGGCCGATCAACAGATTTGCCGCCCGCTCCATTGCATCGCGCCAAGGATTACGGGCCAGGCCGGTTCTTCCGCCGGGACCCGATCCGACCGGAATGCCGGCGGAGCGCGCTCTAATCCTCCAGGGCGTCCGGATTGTCGTTGGCGGCCGGATCGGGATCGCGCCGCGCCGCGATCTCCGTACCGATCTCCATGAGCAGCAATCGGGACAGGAGCTGCATCGTCGCCGTGCCGTGCGCGGCCACGAGTTGATGGGCCAGGATCGTCGCCTCCACCATGCGGTCAAAACCGTCGTCGTCGGACATGGCGGTGCAGTAACCTGGTTGAATGCCGAGCATACAACTTAAAGGTAAGGATCCGGTTCGACCGCCCGCGCAGAAACAGGATTTCCCATGATCCCGACCGTCCAGGCCGACGCGCTCCTGGGGAGACTGGCCGAGGCCCTGGGGAGCCCGGTCGAGATCTTCTTCGCCGAATGCGCGCCGGCGACCGGGCGCACATCCGGGGACGCGTCGCCGGATTGCGACGCGCTGCCGACGCTGGAGCTGCTCCGTCTGTGGGAATCGCTGCGGGAGCCGGTGCGCCGGGAGCGGGTGCTGGCCGCCGCCCGGCAGGAGGCCCGAACCCTGCGGGCGAGCCGCGCGGAGGACGCGGCGGCCGGCTGACCGGAGCTCACCGCGCGCAGATCCGGGACGCGGCTGTCGGATCGGGCCGCCTTGATCAGGGGCCCGCGGCGGGCGGCGCGGGTACGGCCGCGAAGGTCAGGGCCGTCGCGGGCAGGGCGGGCGTGGCCGGCCTGTCCTGCTGAGCCGGCTTCTCCAGCTTCTCCAGCTTGGCCGTGCGCCTGTCGCGCTTCTCGTAGAAGGCGTTGCCGCCGGCGACGGCCACGTAGTGCATGTTCGTGTAGGGGAAGCGGTGGCCCGCGGTGTGGAAGAACATCGCCTTCCCGACCTTCGGGTGCCGCTCGCCGGCCAGGACGGCGTCGGCGGCGTCGGCGACCTTCTGCAGGTCCTTCTCCTGCATCGGCTTGGTGAGGACGCCCGGCGCGAACTGGCCCGGCTGCCCGACCACCGCGCAGATGCCGCCTGGGAAGATCGCGTTCTCGAGCCGGTTCATCACGACCGTGCCGACGGCGACCAGCCCGTCGCTGTCGCTCCTGTTCGACTCGAAGTACATGGCGCGGCCCAGACAATCGCGCTCGGCGTCGCTGACGACCATCGGCGGCTTGCGGTCGGGGATCGATCCCGTCGTGAGCACCGGCGACGCGGTGTTGCAGGCCCCCAGGCCGCCGGCCGCCGCCAGAACGATCAGTGCAGGACCGACCTTCGTCCTCTCGCTACCCCGCATGCATCCGCGCTCCGTGCTCCTCCAGCCTGACCAGCCGGGCGGTGTTCCGCTCCGACCGGACGAAGGCCAAGCTTGACGGCATGTTCGCGGCGAGGATGTGGCGAGGCTGTCCCGTTTCGGGACCGGACCGGGAGCCTCAGTGCTGGCCCTGACCCGCGGCCAGGACGGTCACGCCCAGGGCGATCACCCCGATGCCCACCAGCATCGTCGGGTTGAGCGCCTCGCCGTACAGCCACGCGCCGCCGAGCGCCGCGCCGATCATGCCGATCCCCGACCAGATCGCGTAGACCACGCCGATCGGCAGCATGTCCATGCTGGTCGACATCAGCCACAGGGCGGTGCCGTAACCGAGCGCCACGATCACCGTCGGCCCCGGGCGGGTGAGGCCGTCGGCGGCCTTCAGCGCCAGGGTGGCGGTCACCTCCGCGCCGATGGCGAGCCCGAGGATCAGGTACGGATTCATGGCACGGCGGACTTTCGGGCTGCGCGGGCTGGGTGAGTCGGGCGGTCGAGGCGTGTAGAAACAGGTTCGAATCGGACGCCCGCGCGGACGGGGCGGCGCTGGGCCGGCCCGGATCCGCGTCGAAACGGCCGCGGACGTCGGCGGCCGCCGGACACAAGGCCACAGATCCGTGAACATTTCCGAACCGGCGGCTCGCCGCTTCGCGGGCGACGGACCGGCCCGGCGCCGGGGCCGATTGGGGCTTTCGTTAAGGCCTGCTGATCATGGTGACCGCGCGCCGTCCCGCCCCGGGGCCGGCCGCGCGACAGCGACGATCCAGAGCGACACAGATCCAGCATGACCGCGTCCTTGGCGATCCCGGATTCTCCGGCCCGCGCGCGCCGGGGCCGCCGCTGGGGCGCGATCGCCGCGGCGGGCGGCGCCGCGATCGCGGGCTGCGCCTGGACCGCGGCCGCGCTGATCAACGTCCCCGATCCCGTCACCCTGACGGCGCTCGCGGTCATCGAGCCGTCGTCGGTGGGCACGTGGTTCCCGAGCCGGATCGTCCAGGCCCCGGCCCGGGCGAGCGACCTGCCGGCGCGGCCGCGCCCGATCCTCGACCGCGTCCCCTGGAAGGGGAAGACGGTCCCGCTGATGACGGTGCTGGAGGCGACCCACACCAACGCGTTCCTGGTGCTGCAGGACGGCATCCTGATCCACGAGTGGCAGCGCGCGGGCACAGGACCGGAGACACTGTTCCCCTCGTGGTCGGTGGCGAAGTCCATCGTCTCGCTGCTGGTCGGCGCCGCGGTGGCGCGGGGTCAGCTCGCCGAGACCGACCGGGTCTCCACCCTCCTGCCCGAGCTGCGGAACGGCGCGGTCTTCGGCCAGATCACCGTGCGCAACCTCCTCGACATGGCGAGCGGCATCGCCGTGCCGGAGAACTACGACCCCCGGCATCCCCTGACCGGCACCGCCGGCATGTACCTGACGCGCGATCTCACGGCGTTCGTGCGCGACAACGCCCACCTGGCGTTCAAGCCCGGCACCAAGGGCCGCTACCGCAGCATCGACACCGAGCTGCTCGGCCTGATCCTCGCCCGGGTCGAGGGCAAGCCGCTGGCCGACATCCTCTCGGAGCGGATCTGGAAGCCGATGGGCGCCCAGGCCGACGCCACCTGGAACCTCGACCGGCCCGGCGGCATCGAGAAGGCGTTCTGCTGCATCAACGCGACGGCCCGCGACTTCGCCCGCCTCGGCCTTCTGGTGGCCGACCAGGGCCGGTCGGGCGATCACCGCATCATCCCGGGCCGCTGGATCGAGCGGATCATGACGCCGGCCCGGCGCGACGTCGACGGCTGGCAGTACTCGGCCCAGTGGTGGCACGCCCCGGGCGGCGAGGACGACGACATCTCGGCGATCGGCGTCTACGGCCAGTACATCTACGTGAACCGCGCGACCGGCACGGTGATCGTGAAGCTCAGCGACCACGGCGCCGAGCAGGACGAGGTCGACACGCTGGCGGTGATGCAGGCCATCGCGGGCGACCTCGCTGCCGGTCGCCCCGCCGCCCGCAAGGACCCCTGAGCGGGCGACCGCGGTCCCGAGTCCCGATCGGGCCGGGATCAGGCCGGGATCAGGCTTCTGTCGGGCCGGCTCCCGGCACGGAGGGCTGCCGGGCGATCGGGCTCAGGGGCGCGAGGTCCCGCGCCCGCCAGTTGCGCAGGAGCCGCCAGCCGACCCGCTTCCAGGCGATCGACGGCACCGGCGAGGCCGGATCCACGAGGGCGCTCAGCGCCCGCGTGTAATCGAGCACGAGGCCCGGGGTCCAGGTCATGGACCGCGCCCCGTTGCGCAGGAAGGCCGCCGCCCAGAACTCCGGCGTGGTCAGCGCCGCCGCGAGCCGCCGCCAGGGATGCCCGCCGCGGCTGAACGCGCCCTCCACGGCGATGTCCAGCGCCCGCGCCACCGTGGTGGAGCAGTTGCGGCTGATGAAGTTGTAGGTGGTGTCGCGGCTGTACTGCGCCCAGAACGCCCGCAGCCGGGCGGCGTCGATGCCGTTCAGCGTCACCGCCACCGTCGCGGGGCACCAGTCCGCCACCTCCGCGGCGTGCGAGGGCAGGAAGCGCCCGGGCACGTCGTTCTCCGGGCCCGCGCGCAGGCTCGAGCGCAGGTTGGCGGGGGAGCGGTCGATCTCCACCGCGGGGTAGTGGCTGACGTAGAGGTCGTCGCCCTGCTGCAGGGCCGCGTGGCCGGTGGAGAAGCGCCCGGCCTTGTCGACGGAGGCGACGTAGCGCCGGATCAGCCGCTGGCCGGCGGGGGTGGTCGCCTGCCCGGTGGGCGTCCAGACATAGACCGTCAGGCTGCCGGGCTCGTCGCCGCCGACCGACACCGCCGGCTCGGCGGTGCCCAGGCGCCGGGTGCGCAGCCCGACCAGCGCGAGGTTGGCGCCGTTCAGGATCAGGAACATGCCGATGCAGTAGCCGACCGTGCCGGCGTACCAGGTCGGCCAGGGCTGGAGATGGAACAGGCCGAAGGCGATGCTGAGGCCGCCGAGGGCGACCGACATCCGCCAGCCAGCGAATTTCAGCAGGCCGGCGATCGTGATCCGGACGAGGCCGTCGACCACGAAGGCGACGCCGAAGATCATGGCGAGCAGGAAGGTGCTGTGCTTCGTGGCCATCATGATCAGCACGGCCATGACCGACAGCAGCGCGCCCTTGGCGAGGCGCAGGCGGCGCGCGGCGCCGATCGCGGACGCGCCGACGAGGAGGGAACTCACGCCCTCGGCCAGGAGGATCAGGCCGAACCACCGGTCCGGGACGTGGAGCGCACCGTCGAGGGAATCGATCACCACCAGGAGGCCGAGCGACGACCACAGCAGGCCGGTGGCGGCGATGAGGTGCCAGTGACGGCGGACCGCGGCCCGGCCGACGAGCAGCATCCAGAGGGGCGGCATCCGGCCGCCGACCGCGTCCGCGGCGCCCGGTCCGGGCGCTTCGAGCGCGGAGAGCGCGCGCGGGATAGTGGTCGCACAGGGTCCGGACATAGGGGTCGCCCTCGATAGCGCGCGTCGACGGGCCTCTCGCACGGATGCCGCCGTGCCGTCACGGCCGGAACGAGGCTCCCGACGTGCGAGCGTTTCGCGACGCGCCCGGCGCACGATCCACGCCTTGCCTGAGAACTTTGTTAATCGCGGCCCGGTCGCGGCGCCAGCGCCCGCGGAGAGGCCGTGGAGAAGCGCCACGGCCCCCGGGATCCCGTCGCGCGCCGCCCGACCGATGGTCAGCAGGGACGCGGGCCGCGGTCCGATTGACCCGTAACCGGGCGGCATCCGCGATCCGTCCCTGTCTCCGCCGCTGATTCGCGCCCCTGCAGCCCGTCATCGCGCGGCCGTTCGCAGTCATCGCGGACAGCCTCACGGACCGGAGGCCGAAACTGCGCACTGTTTGCGAGACGCCGCAGGCCTGGCAACCTCATGTTGCCTCGCAAGAACAGAAAGTGTTCAAAGAACATCCTAAGATAAAGTATAGACAAAATAGACAGTTTTTGTATAGTTACGCGCCAATCTTGGCACACTCGAAGCAATTCGGCGCATGCTTGGGCGGTAAAATCTGATCCTAGCCTCAGCTTTATCGATGCGCCGGTTTTCATGCCTCGAATTTTGGTACTGGGGGATTCATGAACACCATCGATCTGAACGAAAAGACCTCGGACCTGAACACAGACCTGATCAAGTGCACGGCATCACTGGTCGCGGCCTACGTGTCTCGGAATGCGGTGGGCGTGGGCGACCTGCCGGTTCTGATCGACCAGGTGCACACGGCCATATCGGTGCTGCAGGGCGGCGGCTCGGGATCCGGTCCCGGCTGGACCGGCCCGACGGCGGCGCAGATCGAGGCTTCGATCCAGCAGGACGGCCTGATCAGCTTCATCGACGGCCGGTCCTACAAGACCCTGAAGCGTCACCTCACGGCGCACGGCCTCACGCCGGAGCGTTACCGGGCGAAGTACGGCCTGCCGGCCGACTACCCGATGGTGGCCCCGGGCTACGCCGCCAAGCGCTCGGAGATCGCCAAGGCGATCCAGCTCGGACACAAGGCGGCCTGAGGCGGCCAGGCCCGCACCGCCCTGGATCGGCGGCCCCGTCCGGGCCGCCGCGGGACACGGGCGCGGGGATGCCTGACGGCGGATCGCCCGATCCGCCCGTCCCGGTCTCCGCGCTGGGGTCGGGGGGCCCCCGGGGGGCCAGCGCGGAGACCGACCCCGATGACCCGGTGGGGCGGGGCAGGGCAGATCCCGCGAGCGCCCGTCGGCCGCGCGGGCCGCTCAGACCCGGGCGACCGCCAGGGTCCCGTCATCGATGGGGACGAACCGGACGCCCGCCCGGCGCAGCGCCTCGACCGCGTGCAGGCGGGACCGGCTTCCCCGATGCTCGCTGTCCTCTTCCAGACGCCGCACGGTGGAATGCGACAGGCCGCTCGCCTGAGCGAGCTCCATCATCGACCAGTCGAGGAGCGCCCGCGCGGCCCGCAGGTGGTGGCCGCTCACGGAATGCTCCAGCCCCTCGTGCAGGCCGCCGGGGGGCGGGGCGTGGTTGCGGACGGGGTATTTGAGCCCGCAGCGCCCCAGATAGGTCCCGTCCGGATCCCAGACGGGCATCGTGAGGATCCGGAAGTGCCAGAGCTCGCCGTTGGCGAGGCGCTCGTGGGCGCCCCCCTGGAAGAACGCCCGCCGCTCGATCTGCTCCAGGGCCGCTGCCCGGAAGCCCGCGCGCTCCTCGGGAACGATCAGGATATACGGCTCGGCGCAGATCTCCTCTAGCGGGAGCCCGTGGACCTGGGCGACGGCGAACGGGATGTCCCGGACGCGGTCGAGCCCCATCGAGAAGGTCGTGATGTGCTCCGTGAGGTAGAGCGCGCTCTGCCGGCGGCGCTCTTCCTGCCGCAGGCGCGCCAGCTGTTCGCGGTCGCTCACGTCGAGCGCCGTGCCGCTGAGGGCGACGGGCCGCCCCTCCGCCGAGACGCGCACCTCCATCGTCAGCGAGAGCGTGCGCACCGTGCCGTTCGTCCGGATCACCCGGACGATGACCTCGCGGGGCACGTGCCCCTGCCGGATGTCCGCCAGCGTCGGCATGAGAGGCCGGTCCTCGGGATGGATCAGGCTCAGCAACAGGTCGTAGCGCGCCTTCGCGGCGTTCGGAACGAGCCCGAGCAGCCGGTAGAACCCGGGCGACCAGACCTGCTCCTCGCCCGCGAAGATCCAGCTCCAGGCCCCACTCACGCCCCGACTTTCCGTGAGAGTCAGGAACTCTCCCGACGAGAAAGTCAGAGCGCTTAAAGCAGTATGGAACATCTCAGCACCGTTCGAACCGTATCACCGTTCCCGCCGTTCGGCCACGAGAATTTTTTCGGCACAACACTTCACCATTCATCCGGAATTTCTTCAGATCCGGCACGTATCTCCATCGAGATGGCGCCCGCGATCGACAAACATCTTGCATCGACATTCCAGCCCGAGGCGGTTTGTTCCCGATCGAACGGATTCGTTCCTGCCGCGCTGTGAACGGAGGTTTCCGGGATCCTCGACCGCATCCCGCCCCTCAGTGCGTTCGGCACACACCGTCACGACAGCAACGCGACCGGATCTCGCTCGACAATGACCCCTGTCGCGAAGGAACTTCTCTGACCTTCGGTGTTTAAGAATGGTGATTTTCCGCTCCGGCATTGAATCGAACTTCAGAAAAGCGCGACGTCGAGGTTCTATGACGAGTCATGCACGCATATTACAGATTTTATTGTGAATTATACTAATTGTATATGATTCATAATCGGTCATGGTGCGTATATTACAATACGTTTGCCAAATTATCGATATGCAAATCCCACGAAATCGAGCGACTGGCGCGCTGATCCTTGGATCGTCGAGGCTCCTCAGACGGGCGCGCGACGGGGCCACGCGAGCGCGGCCGTCGCGGCGAGGTCGGGACCGGGACCGGTGGCGATTGACAGGCCGGGCCGTACAATGCGGGGACACGGGGTCGCGCACCGGGAGGAACCGCATGAGGGTCGCCTGCATCGGCGAGTGCATGGTCGAACTGTCCGAACGCCCGGACGGGAATCTGGTCCGGGGCTTCGGCGGCGACACGCTGAACACCGCGCTCTACCTCGCGCGCCTCGGCGTCGCGGTGGACTACGTGACCGCGCTGGGCGACGACATCTGGAGCGACGAGATGGCGGCGGCCTGGGGCCGCGAGGGCATCGGCCTCGACCGGGTCCGGCGCCTGCAGGGCCGGATGCCGGGCCTCTACATCATCCGCACGGATGCCGACGGCGAGCGCAGCTTCCACTACTGGCGCGACCGGGCCGCGGCCCGGGACCTCTTCACCGAGCCGGGCGCCGCCGAGACGGAGGCGGAGCTGGAGCGCTACGACCTCGTCTACCTGTCCGGCATCAGCCTCTCGCTCTACGGCGAGACCGGGCGCGCCGCCCTGTTCGAGACGCTGTCGCGCCTGCGGGAGCGGGGCGGGCAGGTCGCCTTCGACACCAATTACCGTCCCCGCGGCTGGCCCGACCGGGACGAGGCCTGGGCGGCCTTCCGCGCGGCCCTGGACCTGGCCGACGTGATCTTCGCCTCGGCCGAGGATCTGGACTGGCTGTTCGGCGCGGCGGGCGAGGACGAGGTGCTGCGCCACCGCGGCCGGGCCGAGATCGTGCTCAAGACCTCGGACGGATCCGGCCCCGTCGCCCGGGTGCTGCACGGCCGGGCCGACACCGCCGTGCCGGCCGGGCGGGCCGCGCGGGTCGTCGACACGACGGCGGCGGGCGACAGTTTCGCGGCGGGCTACCTCGCGGCGCGCATCGCCGGGCTGGCACCGGAAGCCGCCGCCGCCGAGGCGCACCGCCTGGCCGGGGCGGTGATCGGGCATCGCGGCGCCGTGATTCCCCGGGACGCGATGCCGGTCCCCGCCGCCCGACCGCCGGGTGCGGACGCCTGAGGGAGGCGGGGCCGCCCTTGAGGCGGACAAGCGCAACCGCTACCTCTCTGCCAGCGGGGGACGGCCCCGCAGCGTCATCGCCGCGCGTGGTGCGGCCGAGAGGGCACCCGTGGCGCCGATTCCCCCGCCGATCCAGGTTCCCGAGCCCGACGCCGCGGCGGGCGGCGGCACCCCGAAGACGCGGGTCAGCGCGCGCGGCCGGCTGCGCACCTATTTCCTCACCGGCATCATCGTCGCCGGCCCGCTCGCCATCACGGCCTACATCACGTGGTGGTTCATCGCGCTGATCGATTCGTTCGTGAAGCCGCTGGTCCCGGCGAGCTACCTGCCGGACCACTACCTGCCGTTCTCGATCCCGGGCCTCGGCCTCGTGATCGCGTTCCTGGCGGTGACCCTGCTGGGCTTCCTCACGGCGAACCTCGTCGGACGCTCGGTGATCGAGTTCGGCGAGGTCCTGCTGGCGCGGACCCCCGTGATCTCCGGCCTCTACAAGGGCCTGCGGCAGATCTTCGAGACGCTGTTCTCGGCCAACGGCACCTCGTTCCGCACGGTGGGGCTCGTGGAGTTCCCCGTGAAGGGCACGTGGTCGGTGGTGTTCCTGTCCGCCCCGGCGGCCCACGAGGTCGAGGGGGCGCTGCGGGCCCGGGGGGCGCCGGCGGACGACCTCGTCGGCGTCTTCCTGCCCTGCGCGCCCAACCCGACCACGGGCTTCTTCTTCTACCTGCCGCGCGCGGAGGTGGTGGAGCTCGCCATCAGCGTCGACGACGCCGCCAAGCTGGTGATGTCGGCCGGGGTGATCCAGCCGGAGGACCCGCAGGGCCGCCTCAACGCCATGGCGGCCACCTTGCGGACGGCCCAGCAGGCCGGCGGACCGCTGCCCCGCCGGGAGCCGCAGGACGCGTGATGCGGCGCCCGGTCGCCGGCTTCGTCGCCGTCTCGGCGGCCGGAGCCACCCCGTGTCGCGCCACGGTGCAGGACGTCCCGCTGCCCTGGGTCGCTGCGCTGCGCTCGCGATGACGGCAGCGTCGAAGCGGGGACGACCTCCGGTCCGCTCAAGGGGCCTTCCCGAGGCGCCGGCGCGCGATCCAGGCCTCCTGCGCGCCGAGCTCACCGCTCCTCGGCTTGAGGGAGACCGTGGGATTGGCGGCCATCGTCCACGAGAAAGGCCGCCCCGCGCGCGCGGGACGGCCCTGAAATGATCAGACTGCTATCGGCTCAGCGCTGCAGCGAGGCGGTCTGCGGCGCGATGGTCGGCGGCGTCGCCTGCGCGACCGTCACGGCGCTGCGGGGCGCCGTCGGGCCCCAGCCGGAGGCGCATTGCAGGGTGAGGGCGAGGCCCAGCGCGATGCAGAGCCCGTTGGCGGCCAGCCAGAAGGGCCGGGACGCCCGACGCACGGCGGCCTGCAGCTCGTCCGCGGTCTTGCCCGCCGCCTCGGCGGCGCTATCCGAGATCGGCAGGAGCCAGGGCTCGGTCGGCAGGGCGTGGGCACCGGCCATCTCGTGGGAGCCCGGCAGGCCTTGGAACAGTCCGTTCGACATGTCCGTCCTCCAGATTCGTCCGTGATGTCCCGGCTTACCGGGCCATTCGTTCATCTCCAGTTAAGGGAAGAATATGGCTGATGCAAGGTCACGAGGCCTGTCCGGAGCCTCCCGGACCGCCCGTACGGCGCCGCCAAGCTTCCGCGCGATCCCGTCAAACCTCTGAAACGAAACACTTTTCCAGAGAGCCTGTGACATCGGCGCATCGGAGTACCGATCCGGTCGCGCGGCGGCGATTCCGGATCCGGCCGTTCAGGAAGGCCGGACTTTCCTGAACGAATCCGTTCAGGAAACCGTTCATCCGGCCCCGATCAGCCGGATCGCGGCCTCCCGCTCGAACAGGTAGAGCAGCACCCGCAGCGCCTGTCCCCGCGGACTCTTGAGGCCGGGATCGCGCTCCACGATCATCCGCGCGTCGTCGCGGGCGGCCTCCAGCAGGGCGGCGTCGCTCTCCAGCCGCGCCAGCCGGAACGCCGCCATACCGGATTGGCGGGTGCCGAGCACCTCGCCCTCGCCGCGCAGCTTCAGGTCGGCCTCGGCGATGCGGAAGCCGTCCTCGCTCGCGCGCATCATCTCCAGCCGGGCCCGGGACACCTGCCCGAGGGGCCCCCGGTAGAGCAGCAGGCACGAGGAGGCCTTCGAGCCGCGCCCGACCCGGCCGCGGAGCTGGTGCAGCTGCGCCAGCCCGAAGCGCTCCGCGTGCTCGATCACCATGATGGTGGCCTCGGGCACGTCGACTCCGACCTCCACCACCGTGGTCGAGACCAGGAGCTTGGTCTCCCCGGCGGCGAACCGCGCCATGGCGGCGTCCTTCTCGGGGCCGGGCATCTTGCCGTGGATCAGCCCGACCGCGTCGCCGAAGTGCTTCCGCAGATCGTCGAAGCGCTCGGCCGCGGCGGCGAGGTCGACGAACTCCGATTCCTCCACAAGGGGGCAGATCCAGTAGACCCGCTCGCCCCCGGCGATCGCCCGGGCGAGGCCGGCCACGACCTCGTCGATCCGCTCGGTCGGCAAGGTGATCGTCCGGATCGGCTGGCGGCCGGCGGGCTTCTCGTCGAGGATCGAGACGTCCATGTCGCCGAAGAAGGTCAGCGCCAGGGTGCGGGGGATCGGCGTCGCGGTCATGACCAGGAAGTCCACCGCCTCGCCCTTGGCGCCGAGCGCGAGGCGCTGGTGGACGCCGAACCGGTGCTGCTCGTCCACCACCGCGAGGCCGAGGTCGCGGAACGTCACCGCCTCCTGGAACAGGGCGTGGGTGCCGACGAGGATGTCGATCTCGCCCGCGGCGAGGTCGGCCAGCGTGCTTTTCCGCTCCGCGGCCCGGTCGCGGCCGGTCATCAGGCGCAGGCGCAGGGGGCCGGCCAGCGGCCTCAGCCGCTCGAAATGCTGCCGCGCCAGGATCTCGGTGGGCGCCATCAGGGCGGCCTGACGCCCGGCCTCGACCGCCGAGGCCATGGCGAGCAGGGCCACCGCGGTCTTGCCCGAGCCGACATCGCCCTGGAGCAGGCGCAGCATCCGCCGGGGCGCCGCGAGGTCGGCGCGGATCTCCGCCACCGCCCGGCCTTGCGCGCCGGTCAGCGCGAAGGGGAGGGCGGCCTCGAGGCGCCCGCTCAGGGCGCCGTCGCCGGCATTGACCCGGCCGGCCTTGCGCCGCTGGCGGGCGCGCAGGAGGGCGAGCGCCAGCTGCGAGGCGAGGAGCTCGTCGTAGGCGAGCCGCTTCCGGGACGGCGTCGCGGGCGGCGGCTGGAGCGGGTCCTCGGCCTTCGGGGGCGCCTCCTCGGGGCGATGCTCGAGGCGGAGCGCGTCCGCGAAGGCGGGCAGGCGGTTCCGCTCCAGCCAGGCCGCGTCCTGCCATTCCGGCAGGACCGGCAGCCGGTCGAGGGCCGCGACCGCGAGCTTGTTGATCGCCCGGGAGGTCAGCCCCTCGGTGGCGCCGTAGACCGGCTCGACGGCGGGGAGTTCCGCGAGGCCCGCCTCGTCCACGATCCGCGACGGGTGGACCATCTGGCGGGTGCCGTCCCAGAGGTCGATCCGGCCGGTGATGTAGCGGTGCGACCCGAGCGGCAGCATCTTCTCCACCCGGGCTCGGGGCATGCCGAAGAAGACCAGGGAGATGTCGCCGGAGGCATCCTCCACCAGCACCCGGTGCGGGCGCCGGCCGGGCCCGGCCTGGGCCGGGCGGTGCGCCACCACGGTGACGCCGATCGTCACCGGCTCGCCGGTGGGGGCCTCGCTGATCGAGCCCATCAGCTTCCGCGCCACGCCGCCCTGGGGCAGGTGGAACAGCAGGTCAACGACCCGGGCCTCGCGCTCGGGGGTGCCGAGCAGCTTCTCGATGAGCGGCGCCATCTTCGGCCCGATCCCCGGCAGGGCGCGGGCCGGCGCGAAGAGCGGGTCGAGGATGCTGGGCCGCAGAGGTGGGGCGACGGCAGGCGCGGGGGCGGCCTCCGCCGCCGGCGCCTCGGCCGCGTCGGAATCGTTCAAGGCCGGGTCCTGAGTCGCGCGTGCATCTGTCATGGCGGTTCGGCGGACATGGTGCCGGAGGCGCCTTATCATCCGGTGCATCCCGGCGCGCCAGTGCGGCAGGATGGAGACCGACCCCGGAGACCGAATCCATGGCCCGCGACTTCCTGCCGGGTTTCGACCGGCACCGGATCGAGACCGCGCCCGGCGTGACGATCAACGCCCGCTCGGCCGGGTCCGGGCCGCCGGTGCTGCTCCTGCACGGCCACCCGCAGACCCTGTCGACCTGGCTCCACGTCGCGCCGCGCCTCGCCGAGCGGCACGCCGTGGTGGCGATGGACCTGCGCGGCTACGGCGATTCGGCCAAGCCCCCGGGCGGCGAGCGCCACGTCGCCTATTCCAAGCGCGCCATGGCGGCCGACGCGGTGGCGGTGATGCGGGCGCTCGGCCACGAAAGGTTCGCGGTGGTCGGCCACGATCGGGGCGGGCGCGTCGCCCACCGCCTTGCCCTGGATCATGCGCAGGCCGTGGAGCGGATCGCCGTGTTCGACATCGCGCCGACCGCGACCATGTACGCGCGCACCGACAAGGATTTCGCCACGCGCTATTTCTGGTGGTTCTTCTTCATCCAGCCCTATCCCCTCCCGGAGATGCTGATCGGGGCCGATCCGGAATACTTCCTGCGCCACCACGTCGAGGGCCAGTCGAAGACCCCCGGCTCGACCCCGCCGGAGCTCTTCGCCGAGTACCTGCGCTGTTATTCCGACCCGGCGTGCCGCCACGCGATCTGCGAGGATTACCGGGCGGCCGCCGGGATCGACCTGGAGCACGACGCGGCCGATGCCGAGGTCCGGATCACCGCGCCGCTGCTGGCGCTCTGGGGCGCGAAGGGCGTAGTCGGCCGGACCTACGACGTGCTGGAGACGTGGCGCGAGAAGGCGACCGACGTCTCGGGCCGGGCGCTGGATTGCGGTCACACCCTCCAGGAGGAGCGGCCGGACGCGGTTGTCTCGGAGCTTGCGGCGTTCCTGGGTTGACGGGCTGCGGCGCCGTGGCCCCGCGTCGCCGGTCTTGGCAGATCCGCTGAAAAGCGCAGATACGAGACGTGCCGGGCTCGCGAACAGCGTCCCCGGTTGATGACTTCGACACCGCCGTCATCGCGAGCGGAGCGAAGCGACCCAGGGTGGCACCACGCTTCCTGACGTCCCGCTGCCCCGGGTCGCTCCGCTCGCGATGACGGGGCCGCGCATCAACCGGAACCTTGGGAAGCCCGACGCCACACTGTCCCGAGTGGGACGCGTCGATCGTGCAGGACACCATGCCGGAGGACACCAACACCGTCTTCGAGGTCGCCGTGGTCGGGGCCGGGGCCGCGGGGCTCGCCGCCGCCCTGGCGGTCGCCCGCGAAGGGATCCCCACGGCGCTGGTCGGGCGCCACGCCCCGGTGGCGGACGGACGGACCGTCGCGCTCCTCGACGGGTCGGTGCGCTTCCTGGACGCGATCGGCGCCTGGGAGGCGGTGGCGCCGCACGCGAGCCCGCTCTGCACGCTGCAGATCGTCGACGACACCGGCAGCCTGTTCCGGCCGCCGCCGGCGCGGTTCCGCGCCGCCGAGATCGGCCTCGACGCCTTCGGGTGGAACGTCGAGAGCGCCCGCTTGGTCGAGAGCCTGCGCGCCCGCGCCCGGGCGCAGGACAACCTCACCCTGGTCGAGGCGGACGCCGCCGGCGCCGTGCCCGGCGAGGCGGCGGCCCGCGTCGCGCTGGCGGACGGGCGTGCCGTCGAGGCCCGGCTCGTGGTGGGGGCCGACGGGGCCCGCTCGCCGCTGCGGGCCGCCAGCGGCGTCCGCGTGCGCGACTGGACCTACCCGCAGAGCGCCATCACCACGATCCTGGCCCACGCGCGCCCGCACCGCGACGTCTCCACCGAGTTCCACACCCGGTCGGGGCCCTTCACCCTGGTGCCGCTGCCCGGCGGCCACCGGTCCAGCCTCGTCTGGGTGACCGGGGAGGGGGCGGCCCGGCGGCTCGCCGCCCTCGACGACGCGGCGCTGGGGCAGGCGGTGGAGCGGCAGGCCCGGGCGATGCTCGGCGCCATGCGGGTCGACGGCCCCCGCGGCCTCGTGCCGATGCGCGGCCTCGCGGTGGCGACCCCCGTGGCCCCGCGGCTGGCGCTGATCGGGGAGGCGGCCCACGTCTTCCCGCCGATCGGCGCGCAGGGGCTCAATCTCGGCCTGCGCGACGCCGCGACCCTGCGCGACGCGGTGCTGGCCGCCGTCCGCGACCGACGCGATCCCGGCTCCCGCGCCGTGCTCGACGGCTACGCGCGGGCGCGCCGCGTCGACACGGCCGCGCGCACCGCCGCGGTCGATCTCCTCAATCGCAGCCTGCTCACCGACCTGCTGCCGGTCGACGCGCTGCGCGGTCTCGGCCTGCTGGCGAT
This sequence comes from Methylobacterium sp. 190mf, assembly GCF_900107945.1. Classification (NCBI taxonomy): domain Bacteria; kingdom Pseudomonadati; phylum Pseudomonadota; class Alphaproteobacteria; order Hyphomicrobiales; family Methylobacteriaceae; genus Methylobacterium; species Methylobacterium sp. 190mf. The sequence goes on from NZ_FNVI01000006.1 coordinate 116,990, forward strand.
GACGCAGCTCGGACCGCTGCGGCGCCTGGTGATGCGGGAGGGCGTGCTGCCCCGGATCGGCGCGCCGGAGCTGATGCGCGCGGCGCGCTAGGACCGTTCCCGATCGTCTCGCGCCAGCGGCGCCCCCTTTCCCGCGCGGGAGAGGGGACCCGCGCCTCGTGCGGCACCGGCAGTGACAGGGAGCGGTCGGACGGCGCTTCCCGGAGGCGGCCTCAGTCCCGGCGCGAGCGCCCGGACGCCGCGACCTCGGCGCGCGCCGGAGGGGGCCTCAGAGATCCGGCTGGGCGGCGACGTAGGCGCCGAGCCGGGTCGCGAGATCGACCGGGCCGCCGCCTCGGGCCTCGCCCGAATCACCGATGAGGATCACCGGGATGCCGCGCTCGCGCAGCTGGCCGCGGAGGCGGGCCGCGCGGCGGGCGTAGGCGGGATTCCGGCGGGTGGGCGCCTGGAGCAGCACGGCCGCCGGACGGGCGATCACGGTCAGGACGTCGTCGGCCGCCTCCATCGAGGCGGTCACGCTCGCGTATCCGAGGCTGGCCAGCTCGCCCGAGAGGGACCGGTCCACGGCGCGGACGCCGTCGTCGACCACGAGCACTTGTTGCAGCGCACCCATAAGCTTGAGCGGTACTCCATCCCGGACGGCTTGGAAAGATAGCCGTCACGACAATCCGATGCAGAACCCGCGAAGAGGCGGATCGGATCCGTCGGTTCGTGTGCAGATGCGAGATTATCCGCGCCGCCTGAGTGCCGGATGAACCGGCGATCGTCCGCCGTTCAGGCGGAGGGGACGGTCGCGACGGTGGCGGCGATCGCCGCGACCGCCCCGTTCGCGCCCCCGTCCGCGCGCCCGTCCGCGCGGAGCGGGCGGAAGCCCGTGCTTCGCCACGCCAGGGGGTCCGTCGCCGGGATCGCGCCGCGGGTGAGCGGGGAGGCCGCGCAGGCCGCCCCCCGGCAGGCGAGGTCGCCGTCGGCGCCGGCGGCGAGGTCCAGGAGGTCGCGGGGCAGGAAGGCCTGCCCGGGCTCGGCCAGGGTCGCGGCGAGGTCGTCCGGGCCGGGGCGGGTCAGCACGAGCGCCTCACCCAGGACCAGCGAATCGAGGCGCTGCGGGCCCGCGGGCCCGGCGCCCCGCGGGGTCAGCCGGGCGGGCGCGCGGTGGACCACGTCGAGGACCCGGACGGTCCAGGGCAGCGGCAGGGCGGCGAGGGCCGATTCGACCCGCGCCGGGACCACCAGCCGGGTCGGAACCGGCCGCAGCAGGGCGGCGCGGAACCCGGTCTCGTCGAAGGGCAGAACGGTCTCTAGGCCGGCGCCGGCCGCCAGGGCGGTGCCCAGGCCGGTCACGAGGCCGCGCAGGTCGTGGCCGGGCAGGAGCGTCAGGACCCGCTCGTCCGCGGTCAGGGGCAGCGCGTCGAGATGGGCGGCGACCGCCGCCGCCAGCGCCGCGGCGGTGCGGTAGACCGGCCGGCCGGGATCGCCGCCCGCGAAGGTGACGAGGCCGCGGCCCGGCGCCGGCTCGACCACGCCCCGCTCCAGGGCCATCGCGTCGAGGCTGATCACGCCGTCCGGCACGCTCGGGCCGAAGGCCGCGAGGTAGCGCAGGGCGAAATGGCGCATGGCCGCGCGGGTGAGGTCCTCGGCGGGCCGGCGCGCGCCGCGGCGGCCCTCCGTCAGCACGGCCACGAGGCCCGCGGCCTCGATCCCGGCGGAGAGCTCCGCCTCGTCCCAGAGGGCGGGCATCGCGCAGGGCAGGTGGCCGGCCGCCTCGACGGCGAGGTGGGCGAGGGCCGATTCGGCACCGCCCGAATACCACAGCCCGATCCGGCTGCCGGCCGGGAGCCGCCACGCGGCGATCCCGCGGGCGAGCCGCCCGACGATCTCGGCGGCGGCCGCGTAGGTCCAGGTGATGGACGGGCGCCCGCACCACGCGACCCGGTCCCCCGAATCACGCAGGAGGGTGCGCTGCGGGCCCGCCAGGGCGGCGGCGAACAGGCGGGTCGCGAGACCGTCGGACAGGCGTCCGGACAGGACTCCGGACAGGCCGTCGGGCGCATCCTCGGATCGCGCGGACGCGTCCGGTGCGGCGTCTTCCGCCCACTCCGCCACCGCCAACGCGCTCAAACCCGCCGCCCCCGCCGATCCTGCAGAACGCCTATCATCTCGGCCCGACAGGGTTAACCGACCGCTAAGAGCGGCCGCGCCGCCGATCGCTGCCGATCGCTGCCGGAGGGCGTCCGGAAGGCCTTCGGCGGCGTCCGGCGGCGCGGCCCGATCACGCGCTCGTGCCTCGCGGCCGCGCAACGTCGCGCTTGCGGCCGGGCGGATGGGAGCCTATCGGGGGCCGGGCGCGGTCGGGACGGTTGCGACAGCTTCCCCGGCCGCGGTGTCATGCCTTCGCCTCATTCGAGGGGAAAGGCAGGCCGCCCGGTCGCCGGGGAGAGGGATGCGCGCAGACGGCGCCCGTCCCGCCCGATGGCCGGACCGATTCATCCGGAGTTCCGGGCGGCGCGCCAACGCGGCGGGCAGCCGGACGCTCCGGCGGACCTGCCGCCAGGCCGGCTCCGCATCCTGCCAGCCACACCACGTCTCTTCCAAGGGGTCAGAGCCGATGTCCTTCACCCGCACCGCGACGCTCGCCCGCGCCGCCCTCCTCGGCCTCGCGGGCCTCGGTCTCGCGGCCGCGCCGGCCCTGGCGCAGCCGAAGAAGCCCGCCGCGCCCGCGCCGGCCGCCCCGGCGCCGACCGCCCCGGGCACCCCCGCGGCCAACACCCCGGCCGCCCAGACGGGCCCGCAGATCGTCGCGGTGAAGTCCGAGCCGAGCCAGGCCGACTGGACCAAGGTCTGCGGCAAGGACCAGGGTTCGGGCACCGACATCTGCTACACGACCCGCGACTTCGTGTCCGACCAGGGCCAGCCGGTGCTGGCCGTGGCGGTCTACGAGATGAAGAACGCCGCCCAGAAGCAGGAGGTGCGCGTGGTGCGCTACCTGCTGCCGCTCGGCCTGCTGCTGCAGCCGGGCATCCGCTTCAGCGTCGACGGCCAGGCGGCGACCGCCGGCCGCTTCGCGGTCTGCTTCCCGAACGGCTGCTTCGCCGAGGCCGGCGGTGTCGATGCCGGCGTGATCGCCGCGATGAAGAAGGGCACGACCCTGAACGTCTCGGTCCAGAACCAGACCCAGCGCGAGGTCACCTTCGCGGTGCCGCTGGCCGGCTTCGGCAAGGCCTTCGACGGCCCGGCCATCGACCCGAAGGTCCTCGAGGAACAGCAGAAGAAGCTCCAGGCGGAGCTGGAGAAGCGCTCCGAGGATATGCGCAAGAAGCTCGAGCAGCAGCAGGGCGCCGCCCCGGCCGCCGGCGCGGCTCCGGCGCCGGCCCCGGCCGCCAAGTAAGCGCCATCGACCCGCCGCGCGGCGGGTCCGTACCGGGGGCCGGGCCGCGAGGTCCGGCCCTTCGCGTTCGAGCCGCCCGGCGACGAGACCTAACGCGTCCCCGGGGTCGCCGAAGCCGGCTGGACGATCAGCACGCGTAGGTCCTGGTCGGGCACGTAGTCCCGGGCCTCCCAGCGGAACGTGGTCGGCCCGGTCTTCCGGATGTCCGTGCGGCAGAAGCTGACGACCGCCTCCGGGCTGCCCTTGTCGACCGTCAGGGTGAAGCGCCCGATCGGCGCGGCCCAGTTGCGCGCCGTGGTGACGATGTAGGGCACCACGGTCGCCCGCAGGGAGCCGCCGGGATCCGGCGCCTTCGCGTGCAGGCGCCGGATCGCCGCGAGCCCCCCCTCGTCCAGGCAGTAGGTCGCCCGGTAGGCCGCGCGGGACGCCGCCTTCGGCTCGAGCAGGTGGAAACCGGTCACCGGCGCGTAGCTGTGCGCGATGCGGACCTCCTGCCCGGGCGGGAAGGTCTGGAGCCAGTGGAACTTGGCCTCGCCGCGCCACAGCCCCTCGGTCATCCGGTCCGGCGTGTCGGGGACGTCGGGGAAGAGCCCGGCCTTGACCAGCGCGGCCCATTCGGGCGCGCCGATCCGCTTGGCCGCCGCGCTGATCGCCTCGAAGCGCAGCGGGTTCAGCGGCAGGCCGTGACGGCGCAGCAGGTCCGTCACCTCGCGCTCGCCCACGAAGGCGCGCTCCTCCAGCTCGGGCTCGAGGGGCTTGCCGTCCACCGTGACGGTGAAGCCGACGAAGTTCGGGCTGTCGGGCCGGGGCAGCGCCAGGGCCGAGAAGCTGAGTTCCCGCCCGTCGATCGGCGGCAGCGGGAAGGCGATCCGGACCGTGCGCGCCTCCTGAACCTGATTGCGGAACAGGTAGGACACGTCGATCCGATCGCGGGCGATCGACAGGTCCTCGCTCACCAGCGCGATCCCGGGCTCGCGCCGCAGGACGAGGCCGCCGGCATCGAGTTCGGCCGCGCTGTCGTTGGCGCGCGCCGTGCCCGTGAGCAGGCCAGCGAGCAGGCCAGCGCGCAGGCCACCGCGCAGGCCACCGCGCAGGAACGCGGCGGCGAAGCGGGGTTTGGCGACTATCGGGCGGGCTCGTCCGACGGCACGGGCCGTCGCGGCAGACGAGCGCCCGCCGCTTGCCAGGACCTTCACGAACAGGGCGCCTCAGTTCGTGGCGCGGTCGCGCATCCGGTACGCGCCGGCGGCGTCGCGCTCGAACATCTCGGCGATGCCGGCGTGGCGCAGGGCCTCGCCCGACGTGTCGGGCAGGAGGTTCTGTTCCGACACGTAGGCCACGTACTCGGTCTCGGCGTTCTCGGCGAGCAGGTGGTAGAACGGCTGGTCCTTGCGCGGCCGGACCTCCTCGGGGATCGACAGCCACCATTCCTCGGTGTTGTCGAACACCGGGTCGACGTCGAACACGACGCCCCGGAACGGGTAGATCCGGTGGCGCACCACGGCGCCGATCGCGAATTTCGCGGTTCTCAGTGTTACGTCCGACATGGTTCAACCCGTCCAGATCGGACAGATAGGTCCGATGACGGATCGTGTCACCCGGTCGCCGCGGAAGTCGGCGTTTCCGCGGCGCGGGCCAAGCGGTCCCGGACGGCGATCGCCTCCGGCAGCGGCCGCCACGGGACGGTCATCTCGGCGATGCGCCCGGCCGCGTCGAGGCGCCGCTCATCCATCCCGTCGAGCCGGTGCGGGCCGGCCGCCGCGCCGAAGAAGGCGGCGACGTGCGCGGGGCCTTCCAGGATCGCGCGGCTCTCGAAGGCGTCGACCACCGGCCGGATCGCCGCCGTCCCGCGCACGGGCTCGGCGGCGAGCGGGGTGTTGAGCACGCCCCCCTCGGCCATCTGCGCCAGCATGGCGTCCCGGTCCTTCGCCGCCAGGACGGCCGCGAAGGCGCGAACGCGGGTCAGGTCCATCGGAGGTCTCCTACGGGATCCGGATGCCGAGCTCGGTCGCGATCGCCCGGGCGGTGGCCTCGCGCCGGGCCGTGATGTCGGCCGCCGCCGCCCGCACCCGCGCCACGGTGTCCGGGGAGGCCGTGTGGGGCGTGCCGCTGTCGAAAGGGGGCTCGGGGGCGTACTGGATCCCGAGCTGGATGGTCCGGGCGGCCTCCTCGCCGCGCAGCGCGGCGGCGAGCTGCAGCGCCCCGTCGATGCCCGCGGTGACGCCGGCCGCGAACACCCAGGTGCGCCCGTCCGCGTCGCGGTCGATCACCACGCGCGCGTCCACCGGCTCGGCGCCGAAGAACGGCAGCAGGTGCACGGCGTTCCAGTAGGTCGTGGCCCGCCGCCCGACCAGCAGGCCGGCCGCGCCGAGGATCAGGGCGCCGGTGCAGACCGAGAGGACGTGGCCGGCCCCGGCCGCCTGGTCGCGGATCCAGCCGAGCACGGCCGGGTCCCGCATCAGGGCCTCCTGGCCCGTGCCGCCCGGGACGTGCAGCACGTCGAGCCGCGGGGCTTCCGCGAGCGTGGCATCCGGCAGCATCCGGAGGCCGCGGACGTCGCGGACGGGCTCCGGGCCCGGCGCGTAGACCCGGTAGGTGCTGTTGGGCACCCGGGACAGGACCTCGAACGGGCCGGTGAGGTCGATCTGGTCCAGCCCCTCGAACAGGAGCGAGCCGATCTGCAGGTGGGTGTCGGGCGGGATCATGCCGGGCCTCCGTGGTGGACAGGGTGATCCTAGCGCGTCAGGATCTGGCCGAAATGCCAAAGAGCCCTCGTTTCTCGCCAGATCCGCCGCGCCCGGTCGAGGTGCTGGCCTTCCCGTCGGTGCAGCTCCTCGACGTGGCCGGGCCGCTCCAGGTCTTCGCCACCGCCAACGAGCACGGCGGCGCCGGGATGCCCTACGCGCCGCGGGTGATCGCGGCCGGCGACCCGGGGCTCACCGCCTCGGCGGGCCTGCGGCTGGTCGCCGACCCATTGCCGGAACCCGACGCGCCGGTGGACACGCTGGTGATCGCGGGCGGCCCCGGCGTCGTCGCGGCCTGCGACGACGCCGCCCTGGTGGCCTGGGTGCGGGCCCGGGCGGGCCGGGCCCGCCGGGTCGCTTCGGTCTGCACCGGCGCGTTCCTGCTCGGGGCGGCGGGGCTCCTCGACGGGCGGCGGGCCGTGACCCACTGGAAGCATTGCGGGGCGCTCGCCGCCCGCTACCGGCGCGCCCGGATCGAGCCCGACCCGATCTTCGTGCGCGACGGCCCGGTCTGGTCCTCGGCGGGGGTGACGGCGGGCATCGACCTGGCCCTGGCGCTGGTCGAGGAGGATCTCGGCCGCGCGACCGCGCTGACGGTGGCGCGCCACCTCGTGATGTTCCTCAAGCGCCCCGGCGGGCAGGCGCAGTTCAGCGCGGCGCTGGCGCTGCAGGCGGGCGAGGAGCGGTTCGGGCGGCTCCACGCCTACATCGCCGACAACCTGTCCGGCGACCTGTCGCTGCCGGCGCTCGCCGCGGCGGCCGGGATGAGCGCGCGCAGCCTGAGCCGGCACTATCACGCGGCGACCGGTCTGACCCCGGCCAGGGCCGTGGAGCGCCTGCGGGTGGAGGCGGCGCGGCGCGCGCTGGCCGAGACGGCGCAACCGGTCAAGCGCGTCGCCCGGACCTGCGGCTTCGGCTCCGAGGAGACGATGCGGCGCAGCTTCCTGCGGCACGTCGCGGCGACACCGCAGGAGTACCGGGCGCGGTTCGGCGGGTGAGGGGGGACTAGAGCCGTATCCGACCATGTTGCAACGGTCGGGAAGGACGGCGAGCCCGGTCTCGCCATTCGCTCCAGGCCCCCTCTCCCGCACGGGAGAGGGGGCCCGCGCCTCGTTTCGTCGCCGCGGCGCCGCGCACGACGCCCGAGTCCGGGAGCCCGAACGGCAACCCGCTCACCCCAGCTTGTACACTGCCGCCAGCTCCGGGTCCTTCGCGGCCACGAGCTTCGCCAGGTCCACGATGACCTTGGCCTGCTTCCAGGTGGCGTCGTCCTGCATCTTGCCGTCGAGCATCACGGCGCCGGTGCCGTCCGGCATGGCCTCGACGATCCGGGCCGCGAAGGCGACCTCGGCCGGGTCCGGCGCGAAGACCCGCTTGGCGATCGCCACCTGGCTCGGGTGCAGCGTCCAGGCGCCGGCGCAGCCCATCAGGAAGGCGTTGCGGAACTGCGCCTCGCAGGCGTCGCCGTCGGAGAAGTCGCCGAACGGGCCGTAGAAGGCCTTGATGCCGTTGGCCATGCAGGCGTCGACCATCCTGGCGATGGTGTAGTGCCAGAGATCCTGCTGGGCGGTGGCGCGGGGGGCATCGCCGGAGGGATCGCTGAGCACCCGGTAATCCGGGTGGCCGCCACCGACCCGGGTGGTCTTCATGCCGCGCGACGCCGCGAGGTCCGCCGGCCCGAGGCTCATGCCGTGCATCCGCGGCGAGGCCGACGCGATCGCGTCGACGTTGGCGACGCCCTCGGCGGTCTCCAGGATCGCGTGGACCAGGATCGGCTTCGTCACCCCGTGGCGCGCCTCGAGCTGGGCGAGCAGCTGGTCGACGTAGTGGATGTCCCACGGTCCCTCGACCTTGGGCACCATCACGACGTCGAGCTTGTCGCCGACCTCGGCCACGATCGTGAACAGGTCGTCCAAGATCCAGGGCGAGTTGAGGGCGTTGATCCGGGTCCAGAGGCCGGTGCCGGTGGCGGCGAAATCGGTGGCCTGGGCCATGGCGACGAAGCCCTTGCGGGCCGCCTCCTTCTGGTCGGCCGGGACCGCGTCCTCCAGGTTGCCCAGCACCACGTCGACGGTCCCGGCGAGGTCCGGCACGCGGGCGCGGACCTTGTCGTTGTGGGGCGGCACGAAGTGGATCATCCGCTCCAGCCGCACCGGCAGTTCGCGGAACGGTGCCGGCGCGCCGGTGGCGAGGGGCTGGAAGAAGCGGCGGGGCAGTTTCATCGGGTGCCTCTTGTCAGGGCTGGCGTCTGAGCCCCGTTAAGGCAGCTTGGGCGGGCGCGTAAAGCCGCGCCGCGCGGAAGTGATCTCGGACTTTCGTGACGCTCGGGCTTCCGGCCCGGCGCGCCGCAGGGCCCGCGGAGCCTCAGCCCCGACCGCCCCGGCGCCCGGCGAGGCCGATCCGGTTGAGGATGCCGCCGCCGTCGCCGCTGCCGGCCACCACCACGAGGCGCCGGACCTCGCCCCGCAGGAAGGCCTGCAGGAAGCGGTTGTAGTCGCGGAACGAGACGCAGCCGTTCGAGGCGCCGGGCTGCCGCAGCATGTAGGTGTGGGCCAGCAGGCCGTCGCGGCCGTGGATCGCGGCGCTGCCGCCCACCGGGTTGAGCCGGATCGCCCGGACCCCGTGGAACAGGCGCTCGCGCTCGGTCAGCGTGTAGGTGCCGGGCGGGGTCGAGCCGCGCATGCGCAGGTGGACGTAGCGCGGGTTGTCCATGTGCTCGCCGAGGCCGGAATGGGCCTCCAGCACCTCGCCGGAGGGCAGCGTCACCGTGCGGGCGGTGATGTCGTAGACGGCCGTTCCGGCCACCGAATCGGGCTCCGGGCTGATCCGGGTGCGCGGCGCCTCCTGCGGCAGGGCGTCCGGGCTGGCATAGGCCAGCGCCTGACGGGGCTCCTGGCGGCTGTCCTGGCGGCTGTCCTGAGACGGCGCCGCGGCGCCGACGCCGAACAGCTTCTCGAAGAAGGACGGCTCCTCGGCCATCGCGGCGCGGAACACGTCGCGGGTCCGGGGCAGGGCGCGGCTCGCCACCCGCGCGGGCGGCGCCGGTGCGCGCCGCAGCTCGGGCGGGCGGGCCACCGGCAGCGGCACGAGGGCGGGAACGGGGGCGGGTGCGAGGGCGGCGGGCGTGGGCTCGGCCGCGGCCATCCGGACCGGCGCCCCCGTCCCCGTCTCGCCGGTCCTCTCGCCGGTCCTGTCCGCGACTCTCTCGGCGACTTTTTCTGCAGCTTTGGCCTGGGCCATCCGGACCTGGGCGGCCCGCGCCCGCTCCGCCTGCGCGACCTGCCGGGCGATCTCCCGGACCGCCGGGGACGGGGCGGCGGCGGCGACCTGGAAGCCGGCGACCGGCGGGGTTTCGCCCCCGAAGGCCGTGGCGGTGCCGGCGCCCAGCGCCGGGCTCCGGTCGAGCATCCAGGCGAGGCTCGGCCGCGGCGCCGCCGCGGCCTGCGGGACCGGGACGGCGGCCGGCCCGGCCGCCGCGACGGACTCCGCCTCGGGGCGGGCCGGCCCCTGCGGGTGGCTGAACACGGCCCAGCCGGCGAGGCTCACGCCGGTGAGAGCGATGAGCGTCGTCAGCCGGGCGCGGCGACGGGCGCGCCGCATGGCGCTCGGGTAGGGCGCCCGGGTGCGGACGACCGGGTCGTAGGCGGTCTCGACGTAGCTGGGGCGCGGGGGCGCCGGTCGCCGGGATTCCGCGCTCGGATACGCGGTCTGGAACGCGGCGAGGGACAACGCAGCCTGGGCCATTCGGGAACTCGCGTACGCGCTTCCCCTGGGCAGCCGCCGCCGTTCGTCCGCGAGAGCCGTTCTCGCGCACGTGGCCCGGGTCACCCGTCTGGGGAGGACATCAACCGTCCACCCCATTAAGCCGTGCTGTGGTTAATCCCCGCTAAAGAGACAGTTTCCGCGGGCGTTCCCGTGTTGGGACACAGCCTCAGGTGGCCCGATTCGGCGCGTCCCCGGCCGCGTCGGCCGCCGGCTCCATCGGCCCGTGCCGGCGCGCGACCAGTAGGCAGAGCAGGGCCACCGGCACGCCGATGAGGGACGTGCCGACGAAGAACCACGTGAACCCGGTCCACTCGATCACGAAGCCCGAGAACCCCGCGAGCAGGCTGCCGGGCAGGGCGCAGAGCGAGGTCAGCAGGGCGTACTGGCTCGCCGCGTGGGCGGTGGCCGAGAGCCGCGACATGTAGGTGATCAGCACGATCGACGCGAAGGCGTAGGCGAAGCCGTCGATCCCGACGGTCAGCGCGAAGGTCCAGAACGCCGCGCCGCCGTGGCCGCCGTGCCAGGCGAGGTAGGCCAGCGCGAGGTGGGAGGCCGAGGCCGTCACGGTGCCGATGAGCAGGCTCGCCATCATGCCGATCCGCGGGATGATGGCGCTCGCCAGGAAGGTGCCCCCGAGCGCGATCCAGAAGCCGAACAGCTTCGTCACCGTCGCGATGTCGGTGTTGGTGTAGCCGAGCGTCTTGAACAGCGGGATCGCCATGGCGTTCGAGACGTAGCCGGGCATCCGGAAGCCCGCGACCAGCGCCAGCACCGGCAGGGCGAGCGGCCCGAGCCGGGCGAGGAGGTCGCGGATCGGCGCCCAGACGGTCTCGACGAAGCCGCCGGTGGCGGGGGTCTCGGGGACGGGGGGTTCGGGCGCCAGCAGGGCCGCGACCGTGCCGGGCGCCATGAGCGCGGCCATGCACAGGTAGGCCACGCGCCAGCCATACGCGTCGGACAGGTAGAGCGCGCCGGCGCCGGCCGCGAGGTTGCCGATCCGGAAGCCGACCTCGGCCCAGGACGACATCAGCGCCTGCTGCTCGGGCGGCGCGGCGGTGATGCGCCAGCCGTCGATCACCACGTCCTGGGTGGCGCCCGCGACGCCGAGCGCCAGGGAGAACGCCACCGTCCAGGCGAGCCAGTGGGCCGGGTCGCCGAAGGCGACGCCCGCCAGCGCCAGGGCGACGAGGATCTGCGTGGCGACGATCCAGCCGCGGCGCCGCCCGAGCCAGCGGCCGATGAGCGGCGCGTCGTGGCGGTCGAGGAAGGGGGCCCAGAGGAACTTGAGCTTGTAGGCGATGGTGAGCTCGCTCATCAGCCCGATCGTGGCGAGCGGCACCTTCGCCTGGACGAGCCACGCCGACTGCGTCGCGTAGACGAGCAGGAACGGGATACCCTGCGCGAAGCCGAGCCCCAGCACCGCGGCGACGCGCCGGTCGGTGAACAGGGGCGTGAGGAAGGCGCCCGGCGCGGCCTTCACCGGCTCGGGCGCGCCGGTGATCGGCGCCGGGTCTGCCATCCACGCGTCTCCTCAAGCCGCCCCGCAGGATGAGGGGTCTCGCCGGGGCGCGACGCCCCCGCCCCTCACGCCGCCTTCTTCCCCCGCTCGGCGATCTTCACGAGACTGCGCAGCACCTCGGTAGCGGTCTTGAGCCGGGCCGGGATCGTGTTCAGCTCGCGCACGAACACCACGCTCATGTCGGGCCGCACCTTCGCGAACGACGCCTGCTCGGCGACGAAGGCCACGAGCCCCTGCGGGTTGGCGTACGACCGGTCGCGGAAATGGACCACCACGCCCTTCGGCCCGGCCTCGACCTTCTCGACGTTGGCCTTGAGGCAGAGGATCTTGATCGTGCCGATCTTGAGGAGCTGCTCCACCTCCGGCGGCAGCGGCCCGAACCGGTCGATCAGCTCGGCACCGAAGCTCTCCATCTCGGCATCGTCCTGGATGGTGGCGAGCCGCCGGTAGAGCGCCAGCCGGACGCCCAGATCCTCGACGTAATCCTCCGGGATCGTCACGGGCGCGCCCAGCGCGATGGTCGGCGACCACGCCTCCTCGGGCACGTCCTCGATGCCGGCCTTGAGCGCGGTGACCGCGTCCTCCAGCATCTGCTGGTAGAGCTCGTAGCCGACCTCCTTGATGTGGCCGGACTGCGCGTCGCCGAGCAGGTTGCCGGCGCCGCGGATGTCGAGGTCGTGGGAGGCGAGCTGGAAGCCCGCGCCCAACGTGTCGAGGCTCTGGAGCACCTTGAGGCGCTGCTCTGCCTGGGCGGTGAGCTGGCGGTTCGCCGGCGTCGTGAACAGCGCGTAGGCGCGCGCCTTCGAGCGCCCGACCCGGCCGCGCAGCTGGTAGAGCTGCGCGAGGCCGAACATGTCGGCCCGGTGGACGATCAGCGTGTTGGCGGTGGGGATGTCGAGGCCCGATTCCACGATCGTGGTCGAGAGCAGGACGTCGAACTTGCCCTCGTAGAAGGCCGTCATCACGTCCTCGAGCTGGCCGGCCGCCATCTGGCCGTGGGCGACCGCGACCTTGATCTCGGGCATCTCGGCGTCGAGGAATTTCTTGACCTCGGCCAGATCCTCGATCCGCGGCACGACGTAGAAGGACTGGCCGCCGCGGTAGCGCTCGCGCAGCAGGGCCTCGCGGATGGTCAGCGGGTCGAACGGCGTCACGAAGGTGCGCACCACCAGCCGGTCGACCGGCGGGGTGGCGATGATCGAGAGCTCGCGAACCCCCGTCATGGCGAGCTGGAGCGTGCGCGGGATCGGCGTCGCCGAGAGCGTCAGCACGTGGACGTCCGCCTGGAGCGCCTTCAGCCGCTCCTTGTGGGCGACGCCGAAATGCTGCTCCTCGTCCACGATGATCAGGCCGAGATCCTTGAAGGCGATGTTCTTCGCCAAGAGGGCGTGGGTGCCGACCACGATGTCGACCGTGCCGGCGATGAGCCCGGCGCGGGTCTGCTTCATCTCCCCCGCCGAGACGAAGCGGGAGAGCTGCGCCACCTGGACCGGCAGCCCTTTGAAGCGCTCGGCGAAGGTCCGGTAGTGCTGGCGGGCCAGCAGCGTGGTCGGGACGATCACCGCCACCTGCTTGCCGGAGATCGCCGCCGCGAAGGCGGCGCGGAGCGCCACCTCGGTCTTGCCGAAGCCGACATCGCCGCAGACCAGCCGGTCCATCGGGCGGCCGGCATTGAGGTCGTCCAGCACCGCGTCGATGGCGTTGGCCTGATCCTCGGTCTCCTCGAACGGGAAGCGGGCGGCGAACTCGCCGTAGAGCCCCTCGGGCGCCTGCAGGGACGGGGCCTTCCGGACGAAGCGCTGGGCCGCGACCTTGATCAGCTCGCCCGCCATCTCGAGGATGCGGCGCTTCATCTTGGCCTTGCGGGCCTGCCACGCGCCGCCGCCGAGCCGGTCGAGGGCGACCTCGGAATCCTCCGAGCCGTAGCGGGTCAGGAGCTCGATATTCTCCACCGGCAGGAGCAGCAGGCCGCCGGTGTATTGCAGCTCCAGGCAATCGTGCGGGGCGCCGGCGGCGTGGATCGTCTTGAGGCCCACGAACCGGCCGATGCCGTGGTCGGCGTGGACCACGAGGTCGCCGGGCTGGAGCGCCTGCACCTCCAGGATCACGTCCTGGGGCCGCTTGGCCTTGCGCTTCTGGCGGACCAGCCTGTCGCCCAGGATATCGCCCTCGGAGACGACGGCGAGTTCGCCCGCGGTGAAGCCCGCCTCCAGGCCCCAGACGGCCACGGCCGCGTCGGTTCCGCGCTTGAGCGCGTAGACGTCGGTGAGCCGGGTGATCGCCACGGGCTTCCTCAGGCCGTGGTCGGTGAGCACGCCGCAGAGCCGGTCGCGGGACCCGTCGGACCAGGCTCCCAGGATCACGTGATGACCGGATCCCTGGAGATCGCGGATATGCGCCACCGCGGCGTCGAACACGCTGGCATTCTCGTCGGCCCGCTCGGGGGCGAAGCTCCGTCCGGCCTTGGCGCCGCAATCGATCACCGCGCGCTCGAACGATTCGGGCTGCGCGAACGGGGTCAGCCGCGCCACGGTGGCGGTGCCGATCCGCTCCTTCAGCTCGTTCGGCGTCAGGTAGAGGGCGCGGGGCGGCAGGGGCTTGTAGGGGGCGACGCCGGGCTGCGGCGTCTTCATCGCGCCCTCGCGGGCCTGGTAATAGTCCTGGACGAGCGCGATCCGCTCGGCGGCGGCGTCCTCCACCTGCGGGTCGAAGACCAGCGGCACGCCGCCGAGGTAGTCGAACAGCGTGTCGAGGTGGTCGTAGAACAGCGGCATCCAGTGCTCGAGGCCGGCGTAGCGCCGCCCCTCGCTCACCGTCTCGTAGAGCCGGTCGTCCCGGGTCGCCGCCCCGAAGCTCTGGATGTAGTTCTGGCGGAAGCGGCGGATGGTCTCCGTGGTGAGCTGGACCTCGCTCATCGGCATCAGGTCGAGCGAGCGGAGCTGCCCGGTTGTGCGCTGCGTCTCCGGGTCGAAGGCGCGGATCGATTCCAGCGTGTCGCCGAAGAAGTCGAGGCGGATCGGGGCCGGCAGGCCGGGGGGCGACAGGTCGAGGATGCCGCCGCGAACCGCGTACTCGCCGGTGTCGCGCACCGTCCCGGTGCGCAGGAAGCCGTTGGCCTCGACCCAGGCCACCACGTCGTCCATCGACACGACGTTGCCGATCGCCGCCGAGAACGCCTCCTTGGCGATGTGGGCGCGGGGCGGGACCCGCTGCACCAGGGCGTTGACCGTGGTGCAGAGGATGCGCGGGCGGTCCTCGGCCGAGCGGGTGCGGGCGAGGCGGGCGAGCGCCGTCATCCGGGCGGCGGCGACCGCCGTCGTCGGCGAGACCCGGTCGTAGGGCTGGCAGTCCCAGGCCGGCAGGCTCATCACGTCCATCTCGGGCGCGACGAAGCCGAGGGCCGCCTGGAAGGCCGCCGAGCGCCCGGAATCGCGCGCCACGTGGACCAGCACCGCCGGCGCGTCGACGGTGGGCGCCAGGGCGCGGGCGAGGTCGGCGAGCGCCAGCGCGTCGAAGCCCTCCGGGGCGTTCGCCAGGACCGGGCTGTCGCCGCGCTTGAGGGCGTCGATCGCCCGGGCGAGCGCGGAGGATTTCGGCAGCGCGAAGCGCGCGACCTGCGGCTTGGCGGCGGGGGGCTTCGGCTGAGGCTTGGCCATCGGGTCTTTCGCGGGAAATCCCGCCGGGCGCGTCAGGGGAGGAGGTCGGGTGGCGTTAGCCGATCGGGCCGCCGCGATAAAGCGTCCCCGCGGTCACGGCTGAACGCATCCTATATGGCGGTTCTGCCGCGGCATGGAACGGCTGTTCGGCCGCGCTTCGGGGACACGCGCGGCCCGGCCCAGAGCACCTTGCGGATCGCCTCTCCCAGGGGGAAGAGCCGGCCCCATCGTCTTTGCGAGCGCAGCGAAGCGATCCAGCGGCGCCGCACCTTCGGAATTCGCGCTGCCCTGGGTCACGTCGCTGCGCTCGTGATGACGGAGCGGGTCGCATCGGCCGAGCTTTTCGATCGGATGCGACGGAAGCCCGCGGCTTACGCCCCTCAGGCGTCCGGCCCGACGATCTCCGCCAGCGCCGCCTCGACCCGGCCGCGGAAGAAGTCCGCGTTGGGCATGTGCTCGGTCATCGCGGCGGCGCGCGCCGTCGCCTGCCGCAGGATCTCGGCGCGGAGCGCCGGATCGGAGCGCTCCATCATCTCCAGCATGATGCGCACCACCAGCTCGGTGGCGATCGACCGGGCCGGGTGGTCGTAGTTGGGCTTCGGTTCGTCCATCGCGGGCTCTCTCGACCGGTCGCTCTCAGGAGTGGATCGGCGCGTCGTGCCGGTGGAACGCCCGCACCCGCCGCCAGACCGACGTGTCGTAGTTCGTGGGCGTCTCGACCTCGCCGGTCAGCCACTTGAACAGGTCGCGGTCCGGCACCTCGATCAGCGCCTCGAACTGGTCGAGCTCCGCTTCCGAGAGGTCGCCGATCTCGGCATCGGCGAAGCGGCCCATGATCAGGTCCATCTCGCGGATGCCCCGGTGCCAGGCGCGGTAGAGGAGGCGGCGGCGGCGCGGATCGAGGTCGGCGCTCGTGCGGGTGGTGCCGGACATGGATGTCGGACCTCGGCTCAGGGAATGGCAGGGCCTAGATAGGCGTCCGGGTCCGGCGGATCCAGAACGGGGCCGCGGCCGGGCGGGTTACAACCGGGGCGCGAGAGGCCAAAAACGAATTGCCTCCGGCGGGCGGTCCGTTATCTCGGGCTGCAACGCCCCGGACGGGGCGGCGAGCGGGAGTCCAACGATGCCGAAGGCGATCCGGGTCTACGAGTACGGCGGTCCCGAGGTGATGCGCTTCGAGGACGTGCCCCTGGCCGAGCCGGGCCCCGGGCAGATCCGGGTCAGGCAGGCCGCCATCGGCGTCAACTTCATCGACATCTACTTCCGCACCGGCGCCTACAAGTCCCCGCACATGCCCTACACCCCCGGCAAGGAGGGCGCCGGCACCGTCACGGCGGTGGGCGAGGGCGTGACCCAGTTCAAGGCCGGCGACCGGGTCGCCTACGGCTCGGTGGCGGACGGCTGCTACGCCGAGGAGCCGGTGATCCCGGCCTCGGCGGCCGTGCCGATCCCCGACGGGGTCGACGAGAAGACCGCCGCCGCCATGATGCTCAAGGGCCTGACCGTCGAGTACCTGCTGCACCGGACCTACGCGGTGAAGCCCGGCGACACGATCCTGTGGCAGGCCGCCGCCGGCGGCGTCGGCCTGATCGCGTGCCAGTGGGCCAAGCACCTCGGCGCCACCGTGATCGGCACCGCCGGCAGCCCCGAGAAGGCGGAGCTCGCCAAGCAGAACGGCTGCGACCACGTCATCCTCTACCGCGAGGAGGACGTGGCCAAGCGCGTGCGCGAGATCACCGGCGGCAAGGGCGTGCCGGTGGTCTACGACGGCGTCGGGCAGGCGACCCTGATGGGCTCCCTGGACAGCCTCGCGCCGCTCGGCCTGCTGGCGAGCTTCGGCTCGGCCTCCGGGGCGATCACCGGGCTCGACCTCGGCCTGCTGGCCCCGCGCGGCTCGCTCTACGTGACGCGCCCGACGCTCGCGACCTTCTCGTCGAACCGCGCCACCCTGGAGGAGGCGGCCGCCCGCCTGTTCAAGGTGGTCCGCGACGGCGCGGTGAAGATCGCGGTCAACGCCACCTACCCGCTGGCCGAGGCGCAGCAGGTGCACCGCGACCTCGCGGGCCGGGAGACCACCGGCTCGATCGTGATGCTGCCGTAGGGACCGACCGTGACGCCCGGCAACGCCGACCTGCTCCTCGTCGTCGACGTGCAGGTCGACTTCCTGCCGGGCGGGGCGCTCCCCGTCCCGGGGGGCGACGCGGTGATCGGCCCGATCAACCACCTCCAGCACCGCTTCCGGCACGTGGTGCTGATGCAGGACTGGCATCCGGCCGATCACGTCTCCTTCGCCGAGACCCATCCGGGGCGGGCCCCGTTCGAGACCGTGACGCTGCCCTACGGGCCGCAGGTGCTGTGGCCGCGCCACTGCGTCCAGGGCAGCCCCGGGGCCGCCTTCGCGCCGGACCTCGCCACCGACCGGGCGAGCCTGGTGGTGCGCAAGGGGCTGGATCCGCGGGTCGACAGCTACTCGGCCTTCCTGGAAGCCGACCGGGCCACGCGCACCGGCCTCGCCGGGGCGCTCCGGGAGCGCGGCATCACCCGCGTCGCCGTGTGCGGCCTCGCCACCGATTTCTGCGTCGCCTGGAGCGCGCTCGACGCGCGCGACGCGGGGTTCGACGTCCTCGTGGTGGCGGACGCGGTGCGCGGGATCGACGTGGACGGGTCGCTCGCGCGGGCCTGGGCGCGGATGGAGGCGGCGGGCGTCCGCCGGATCGCCGCGGCGGAGATCGGCTGAGGGCGTGCGGGGACCGGGAGGCGAACCGCCGCACGCCGCGCGGGAGACCGGCCCCGCGCCGACGCGTTGGCCCGACATCAGCATCCGACAGGAGCCTGCATGTCATCCAAGCACCCGAAGACCGACACGCCCACGGACGCCGACCTCAAGGGCAATCCCGGGATCGGCACCTCGAAGGGGATGAGCGGCGCCGACCCGGCGGATCTGCAGGCGGATTCGACCTTCGAGGGCGACGTCGACAACGAGACGAAGCTCGACGGCGGCGTCGACCCCGACCACCGGCCGCGCAAGAACGCGTGACCGAGAACGCGTGACCGGATGCCCGGGCCGGTGCGGCCCGGGTCGATCTCAGCGACTGCGCGCCGGCGCCTTCGGCCGCTGCGGTGCGGGGGCCGCGGGCCTGGCGCTCGGGCCGCCTGCCGGAACGTAGACCTGGGCCGGGCTCGCGGTGTAGCCCCGGAGCTGGGCCGCGTTGGCGGCCCCGAAAGCGGATGTGCCGTCCGCGCGGGCGGCGCCCGCCGCGAGGGCCGATAGAAGCGCGGCGGCCAGGGCCAGGCGGGCGTGCTTCGGCATCGACAGGGTCCTTGTGTTCGCGCGGGCTCGAGAAACCCTGATCCAGACCGGATCGCTCCGCTCTGCGATCGACCCGGCCTTCCCGACGTGCGGAACCGCACAGGCGCCGTGTCGTGCATGACGGCGGCGGCTCTATCACTTTCCGGTTGATCGCTTCCCAACCGTCGTCGTTGCGAGTGGAGCGAGGCGATCCAGGGCAGCGCCACGCTGACCGATGTCCTGCTGCCCGGGGCCACTTCGCTGCGCCCGTGATGACGGAGCGTGGGCCTGCCCCGGAGGCCGTGTCAGAGCGCCAGCCCGAGCTGGAGCGGCGCCTCGGGCGCGTCCTGCGCGAAGCCCGACAGCGACACCCCGATCAGCCGCGCGCTCCGGCGCAGGGGGAACAGGCCGGCGAGCAGGTCGAGGCCGATCCGCTCCAGGGCGGCCCGGTCGGCCACCGGCACGGCGAGGGACTTCGCCCGGGTGACCTGCGCGAAATCCGAGAACTTGAGCTTCAGGGTCACGGTCCGGGCGCGCATGCCCTTGGCGTCGGCGCCCGCCCAGACCTTGTCGAACAGCGGCGCCAGCCGGGCGGCCAGGACCTCGAAGGCGGCCGTGTCGTCCGAGAAGGTGGTCTCGGCGCCGATCGACTTGCGCACCCGGTGGGCGCGCACCGGCCGCGCGTCGATGCCCCGGGCGACCGCGTGGTAGTAGGCGCCCGCGGAGCCGAAGGTCTCGCGCAGGCGCTCCGGCGTCCAGGCGCGCAGATCCGCCCCGGTCTCGATCCCGAGCCGCTTCATCTTCGCCTCGGTGACCGGGCCGACGCCGTGGAACCGGCCGATCGGCAGCGCCGCCACGAAGTCCGGCCCCATGGCGGGGGTGATGACGAACAGGGCGTCGGGCTTGCGGTGGTCGGACGCCACCTTGGCGAGGAACTTGTTGTACGAGACCCCGGCCGAGGCGATGAGCCCGGTGCGCTCCAGGATCTCGGCCCGGATCGCCTTCGCCACGGCCGTCGCCGTCGGGAGGCCCTGGAGGTTCTCGGTGACGTCGAGATAGGCCTCGTCGAGGGCCACCGGCTCGATGATGGCCGTGTGCCGGGCGAAGACCGCCCGGATCTCCTCGGAGACCGCCCGGTAGACCTCGAAGCGCGGCTTCACGAACAGCAGGTCCGGGCACAGCCGCCGCGCGGTGGCCGACGGCATGGCGGAGCGGACACCGAATTTTCGGGCCTCGTAGCTCGCAGCGGCCACCACCCCGCGCTCCCGGGAGCCGCCCACCGCCAGCGGCCGGCCGCGCAGCGACGGGTCGTCGCGCTGCTCCACGGAGGCGTAGAACGCATCCATGTCGATGTGGATGATCTTTCGGAGCGCGACCTCCGGATCCATCGCCGCCTCGGGTCCCGACCAAGTTCCTGATCTGTTCCGAAAGACCGCGCGGGGCGGGCGGGGTCAAGCCGCGCCGGACGCGGCGTCAACAGGAGTCCGGTCCGCGCCCGTCATCGCGAGCGCAGCGCGACGTTCCCGAGCGCAGCGCATCCCTGGATTGCTTCGCTGCGCTCGCAAAAACGGGGTCTGCCGTCAGGCGACGCTGCCGTAGAGGTCGTAGGCCTCGGCCCGGTCGATCTTCACCGTGACGATGTCGCCGACCCGCACCGGGCGCCGGAACGCGGCGTGGACATTGCCGTCGATCTCCGGCGCGTCGGCCTTGGACCGGCCCCGCGCCACCCCGCCCTCGACGGAATCGACGATGACTGGCAGCCGCTTGCCGACCTTGGCCCGCTGCAGCCGGAGCGCGATGCCGTTCTGGGTCTCCATGAACCGGCGCTTGCGCTCGGCCTTCACCGCCGGCGGCACGAGGTCGCCCAGCGCGTTGGCGGTGGCGCCGGCCACCGGCTCGTACTCGAAGCAGCCGACCCGATCGAGCTTGGCCTCCTGCAGCCAAGCGAGCAGCTCCTCGAACTCGGCCTCGGTCTCGCCGGGGAAGCCGACGATGAAGGTCGAGCGGATCGCGAGGTCCGGGCAGGTCTGCCGCCAGCTGCGGATCCGGTCGAGCTGGCGCTCCTGATTGCCGGGGCGGCGCATGCGCTTGAGCACGGAGGGGCTCGCGTGCTGGAGCGGCATGTCGAGGTAGGGCAGCACCTTGCCCTCGGCCATCAGCGGGATGACCTCGTCCACGTGCGGGTAGGGGTAGACGTAGTGCAACCGCACCCAGGCGCCGAGCTCGCCGAGTTCCTTGGTCAGGTCGTAGAACTTCGCCCGGACCTGCCGGTCGCGCCACGGGCTCTCGCTGTAGCGGATGTCGACGCCGTAGGCGCTGGTGTCCTGGCTGACGACCAGCAGCTCCTTCACGCCGGCCTTCACCAGCTTCTCGGCCTCGCGCAGCACGTCGGCGGCGGGGCGGCTGACGAGGTTCCCGCGCAAGCTCGGGATGATGCAGAAGCTGCAGCGGTTGCTGCACCCCTCCGAGATCTTCAGGTAGGCGTAGTGGCGCGGGGTGAGCTTGATCCCCTGCGGCGGCACGAGGTCGAGGAACGGGTCGTGGGCCGGCGGCACCGCCTCGTGGACGGCCGCCACCACCGACTCGTAGGCCTGGGGCCCGGTCACCGCCAGGAGGTCGGGGTACTTCTCGCGGATCTCCTCCGGCTGCGCGCCCATGCAGCCGGTGACGATGACGCGGCCGTTCTCCGCCATGGCCTCGCCGATGGCCGAGAGCGACTCCGCCTTGGCGGAATCGAGGAAGCCGCAGGTGTTGACGATCACCACGTCGGCGCCGTCGTGCCGCCGGGCCAGCTCGTAGCCCTCGGCGCGCAGATGGGTGAGGATCCGCTCGGAATCGACCAGCGCCTTCGGGCAGCCCAGCGAGACGAACGAGATTTTCGGGGCGGCGCCGGGAGCGGGGCCGCGGGGAGCGGGCGTGGCGGTCATGGCATTCGGGTCGGATAGTCCGGCGGGGCGATCGGCCGCCCGGCGCGCGGGACCAAGAATTCGGGGTCGCGCTCCTATACAGGCTCCCGCGCCTCCGCGCGAGGCCGGCCGCCGCAGGGGTGCCCGGCCCTGCGCGCGAGCCTGAGCCCTGACAAAGATCCTATCGCTACGGCAAAGCTTTGCGGCCGGTTCCTCAGACCCCACATCAGGATTGGGCGGCGCGGCCCTGCGCCCCGGACACGGCCCGCCCGCGCGCGGCGGCGGGGCCTGCGTGGAACTGCCGCTTCCCCCGCGGCATCGCCTGTGCGACGGCAGCGCACGACGCACAGCTCGAGGATGGCGGCCCCGAACCCGGTCATGTGGACCCGAGAGATCCCCTTCATCGATCCCGTCGCGGCGGCAGCGCGGCTGCGCGCCCTGCCCGGGCTCGCCTTCCTCGACAGCGCCATGCGGCACGACCCGCTGGGGCGGCACTCGATCGTGGCCGCCGACCCGTTCGCGCGGTTCCGCTACCGCGACGGGCGCGCGACCCTCGACGGGAGGCCGGTGGCGGGCGGCCCGATGGCCGCGCTCCGGGCCTGCCTCGAACCCTACCGGCTCGAGGCAGGCCCGGAGCCGTTCCCCGGCGGGGCGATCGGGTACCTCGCCTACGACCTCGGCGCGGCGCTGGAGCGGGTGGCGCCGCCCGCCCGGCGGGCGGGGCTCACCGACGACATCGCGCTGAACCTCTACGACACCGCGCTGGTCGTCGACCACGCCGTCGGCACGGGCCGGCTCGTCGCCACGGGTTTCCCCGAGACCGCGCCGGACGCGCGGCGGGCCCGCGCGGAGGCGCGGCTCGCCCGCTTCGCCGACCTGCTCGGCGGCGCGGAGCCGCCGGTCCCGGCCCCCGCCCGGCCGGCCCAGCCGCTCGCGTGGCGCTCGAACTTCGACCGCCAAAGCTATGAGGAAGCAGTCGAAAAGGTCCGCGCCTATATCCGGGCCGGCGACATCTACCAGGCCAACATCGCCCAGCGCTTCGTCGCCGACCTGCCGGCCGGCTTCGACCCGTTCGCCCTCTACCGGCGGCTGCGCGAGACCAACCCGGCGACCTTCGGGGCCTACCTGGAACAGGAGGGCCTGACCGTCGCCTCGTCCTCGCCGGAGCGGTTCATCCGCCTCGACGGGCGGCACGTGGAGACGCGCCCGATCAAGGGCACCGCCCGCCGCCTCGACGACCCGGCGGCCGACCGGGCGGCGGCCGAGGCGCTCCAGGCCAGCGTCAAGGAGCGGGCCGAGAACGTCATGATCGTCGACCTGCTGCGCAACGACCTGTCGCGGGTCTGCCGGCCGGGCAGCGTCGCCGTGCCGACCCTGTGCGGCCTGGAGACCTACGCCAACGTCCACCATCTGGTGTCAGTGGTGACCGGCGACCTCCGCGACGGGCTCGACGCCCTCGACCTCCTGGAAGGGACCTTCCCGGGCGGCTCGATCACGGGCGCGCCGAAGATCCGCGCCATGGACATCATCACGGAGATCGAGGGCGACGCGCGGGAACTCTACTGCGGCGCCATCGGCCGGATCGGCTTCGACGGGGCGCTCGACACGTCGATCGCGATCCGCACCGTGTTCATGGACGACCGGCAGGCGGTCCTGCAGGCCGGGGGCGGGGTGACGCTGCTGTCGGAGCCCGGCCCGGAATACGACGAGACCCTGGCCAAGGCCGCCCGCGTGTTCGAGGCCTTCGCATGATCCTCGTCCTCGACAATTACGACTCGTTCGTCTTCAACGTCGTCCGTTACCTGGAGGAGCTCGGCGAGACGGTCCGGGTCGTGCGCAACGACGCGCTGGACGTCCCCGGCATCCGGGCGCTGGAGCCGGAGGCCCTGGTGGTCTCGCCCGGGCCCTGCACCCCCGCGGAGGCCGGGATCTCCCTGCCGGCGATCCGCGACCTGTCGGGCGCGGTGCCGATCCTCGGCGTCTGCCTCGGCCATCAGGCGATCGGCGCGGCCTTCGGCGGCACGGTCGCGCGGGCACAGCGCCCCCTCCACGGGCAGATGACGCCGATCGCCCATACCGGCGAGCGCCTGTTTTCCGGAATCCCGGCGCCGATGCCGGTCGGGCGCTACCACTCGCTGGTCGTGAATCCCGGCCCCGACATGGAAAGACACCTCTCGGTCGACGCGGTCTCGCAGGAGGGGGAGGTGATGGCGCTGTCGCACCGGACCCACCCGACCTACGGCATCCAGTTCCACCCGGAATCGGTCCTGACCGAGGGCGGCCACGCCCTGTTCGCCAATTTCCTGGATCTCGCCCGCGCGTGGCGGGAGAGGCCGGAGGGGCGCCGCGATGCTGTGGCGTGACGGGGCGCTTCTGCCCGGAACCACGGCTCCGCTCGACCACACCGACCGCGGCCTGACGCTCGGCGACGGCCTGTTCGACACCGCACTGGCGCTCGGCGGCCGCGTCGCCTTCGAGGACGCCCATATCGCCCGGCTCGTGGCCTCCGCGGAGACGCTGGGGATCCCCGCCGAACCCGAGCGGATCCGTGCGGCCATGCGGGACCTCGCGGGTCAGGGGGAGCGGCTCGCGATCCGGACCACGCTGACGCGCGGCTCCGGCCCGCGCGGCCTGAGGCCGCCGGACGCGCCGAACCCGACCCTGTTCGCCACCGCGGCCGCGAGCGCCAGGGCCGCGTCCTTCGCGCCCCTGCGCCTGTGGCCGACGGCCATCGCCCGCAACGACACCTCCCCCGCCGCCCGCCTGAAGACGCTGGGCTATCTCGACGCGGTGCTGGCCGCCCGCGAGGCCGCCGCCGCGGGGTTCGACGAGGCGCTGTTCCGCAACACCCGGGGCCGCGTCGCCTGCGCGGGCACCGGCAATCTCTTCGCCCTGTTCGGCGCCAATCTGGTGACGCCCCCGCTCGGGGACGGCGTGCTCGCCGGCATCGTGCGGGCGGAGGTGCTGGGTCTCGCCGCCGGATGCGGGCTGCGGGCCGAGGAACGGTCGCTCGGCCTGCCCGATCTCCTCGGCGCGGAGGCCGTGTTCCTGACCAACTCCCTGCGGCTCCTGGCCCCCGTGACGGCCATCGGCGACACGGCCTTCCCGGGCGCCGGCCATCCGGCGGTGACCCGCCTCGTGGCGGCCCTGCGCGCCCGCCTGGCGCAGGCCTGCGGCGTCACGGAGGACGCGGTCGCGTGACCGAGGGAGCGATCGAGGGAGCGATCGAGGCGTCAATCGAGACTTGGCGGCGCCGGCTGCGCTACGCGCTCGCGGCGATCTACGGGTTCATCGGCGTGGTCCACCTCGTGGCGACCGACGCGATGCTGCCGCTCATGCCCGACTGGGTGCCGCAGCCGCGGCTCGTCATCCTGGCGACCGGCCTGTGCGAGATCGCGGGCGCGGTCGGCCTCCTCACCGGGCGGTTCCGCCGGGCGGCCGCGCTCGGCCTCGCCCTCTACGCGGTCTGCGTCTACCCGGCGAACCTCAAGCACGCGTTCGAGCACGTCCACGTCGAGGGCATCCCGGATTCCTGGTGGTACCACGGGCCGCGGCTCGCGTTTCAGCCGGTCTTCGTCTGGGCGGCGCTCTGGGCCAGCGGCCTGATCGACTGGCCGTTCGGCGGCCGCCGCGGGTCCGGACAGGGCGCGACCGAGATCTCCGGTGATCCGGCACGGCCGCCGAAAGGTCCGAATCCCGACGCGCCGGCAACCATCCGCGAACCTTGATCACAGGATCCCGGGATCCCCGGATCCCGGCAAGCTTTGATCCCAGGATCCTGGCCGATCGACCGGCCGGAAGCCGCCGCGCGGGCCGGAAGACCGGTCGGCCCGGCGGCGATACGGGCGGACGACATGCCGAAGCGCCGCGACCCGGGCCGATCGCCCCCGCCTCCGCCGGACGCGGTGCCGGAGACCGTGCCGGACCGCGACGCGGTGGAGCGCGCCCTGGAAACGGTCCTCGACCGCCTGCGCCCGAAGCCGGGCGGCGCGCCGCGGGGCAGCCGGAAGCCGCGCCCGGACGGGGCGGGCGGCTGAGCCCCGAAAGGTTCCTCCACAGGGCGAAGATATCGCCCGGATACGGCCGGCCGGACCGGAGTTCCCCGGAGGACGCCGCCGAACACGGCGCGTGGACCCCAGCGGAGACAGACCGAATGGCCAAGCAGAAGACGCTGCAGGACGCCTTCTACGAGACCCTGAAGGACGTCTACTACGCCGAGAAGCAGTCGGTGAAAGCCCTCAAGAAATCCGCCAAGGCGGCGGAGCACGACGAGCTGCGCCAGGCCTTCGAGACCCACGCCGAGGAGAGCGCACAGCAGGTGGAGCGCCTGACGCAGGTCTTCGAGATCATCGGCAAGCCGGCCCGGGCCAAGACCTGCGAGGCGATGCAGGGCATCGTCTCGGAGATGGAGGAGGATCTCGACGACTTCGCCGACAGCCCGGCCGCCGACGCGGTGCTGGCCGCCTGCGCCCAGGCGGTGGAGCACTACGAGATCGCCCGCTACGGCACCCTGAAGACCTGGGCGGCCCAGCTCGGCTACGCGGACGCCGCCCAGCTCCTGGACGAGACCCTGCAGGAGGAGAAGCGGACCGACGCGCTGCTCTCGAAGATCGCCGAGTCGATCAACGCCGCGGGCGAGCCCGGCGGGGCGGAGCCGGACGCGGAGCCGTCGAAGGGCCGGGGGAAGAAGGCCGCCTGACCGCGCACCGGCCGCGCGGGCGGGCCGGCGCCCCCGGGCGCCGGTTCGCCGCCGCCCCGCGGGCGCGTCAGTTCGCCGTCAGTTCGTCTTCTCGATGGCGCTCAGCGGCGTCCAGTAGCAGCGATCCTGCGTGTCCTTCAGGGCGAGGCAGCCGTAGCTCATCGTCCGGGACTCGAGCCGGACCTCCTCGCCGGGCTTGAACGACCGGCACTCGCCGCTGGCGAGGCTGCCCTGCAGCAGCTGGCCGAACCCGGACTCGTCGCCCGCCATGACCAGCTTGAACAGGCGGTCCGTGACCTCCTGGGTGTGGCACCCGAACCGCTCCTGGAGGATGGTCTCGGCCGCGGCCGGCCGGGACAGAGCGGCGGTGACGGCGAGGACGGCGAGGGCGGGCAGGGCGAAGCGCATGCGCGGAACATATCCGCGCGCCGCGACGTGTCGAGCCCTCGCCGCGCGGGGGCGCCGCGGAGGTCGCCGCGAAGGGAGCCGCGAAGGCCGCCGGCCCGGTCGGGCGGCGCGTCCGGGCGAGGGCCGATCCGCGCTACCCGGCGACGGGCCTGACCACGACGTCCTCGGCGTAGACGAGGGTTGCCATGACACCGGACCGGATCCGATCGAAGACCGCGTCGAGATCCCCGACGCTCTGCATCAGCACGGCGCACGAGAGGGCGACGATCTGCGGGGTGCGCTCCGTCCCTTCGGCGAGGAACTCGCGGATCGCGTCGACGAGGTACGCGGTGGCGTCCGCCTCCGCGGAGACGTCGAGGACGTGCAGGTAATCCTGCCGCAGGGACACGAGATCGCCGTCCACGACCGAGACCCATTGCCGGTCGTGATCGTAGATGAGCCAGCGCACCGACCCCGCCGCCACGGGGGCCAGTCCCGCGAGGTAGCGCCGAGCGGCCGCGTCGTCGAACATGGCACGGGTTTATCGCCCGCCCGCCGGAACGCCAACGCGTCGGATCACCGTTTCGGAGCCCGACGGATCCGCCGCGACGAGCCGGCATCTCGGGCCGCGAGCGAGCGGGCAGGGCGGGGCGGGGCGGCCTGACAGCGCCGCTACGCCTGTCCCGCCGCCTCGTCGCGCTTGGCCGCCTGCCACGCCGCCTCCATGGCGGCGAGGTCGGAGCGGCCGAGGGCGCCCCCGGACGCCGCGAGATACCGCGCCATGGCGGCGAAGCGCCGCTCGAACTTGGCGGTGCCGTCGCGCAGGGCGGTCTCCGGGTCGATCCCGGCGTGCCGCGCGAGGTTCGCCACCGAGAACAGGAGGTCGCCGATCTCCTCGGACAGGGCCTCCGGGTCGCCCGCCGCCAGGGCCTCGGCGACCTCGTCGGTCTCCTCGCGGACCTTGTCGACGACCTGGGCGGCGTCGTCCCAGTCGAAGCCGTAGGCGGCCGCCCGCCGGGAGATCTTCTCCGCCCGGGCGAGGGCCGGCAGCGCCCGCGCGACGCCGCCGAGGGGGTCGGGCGCCGGGTCCGGCGCGAGCCCCGCGTCCCGCCGCTCCGCCTGCCGGGCCGCCCGCTCCTGCGCCTTGATCGCCGCCCACTGGGCCTCGACCGCCGCGGGGTCGCGCAGGGGCGAGCCGGCAGGCAGGGGCGCGCCGTCCGGGGTGAAGACGTGGGGGTGGCGCCGGACCAGCTTGTCGCCGATGGCGCGGGCCACGTCGTCGAACGCGAAGGCGCCCCGCTCCTCGGCCATGCGGGCGTGGAACACCACCTGGAGCAGCAGGTCGCCGAGCTCGTCGCGCAGGTCGCCGAGGTCCCCCCGCGCCACCGCGTCGGCGACCTCGTAGGCCTCCTCGATCGTGTAAGGCACGATGGTGGCGAAGCTCTGCGCCACGTCCCAGGGGCAGCCGGCGACGGGATCGCGCAGGGTCGCCATCAGGCGCAGGAGCCGGCCCAGGGGCGCCTCCGCGGCGGGCTCGGCGTCCCGCCCCCCGCTCGCCCCGGACCGGCCCGCGTCGCGTGTCTCGCTCATGCGGACGGGGTTAGCGCACGGCGCGGCGCAGGGAAATGCGTGTCGCGGATCGCCGGTCCTCAGCGCCGGTCCTCAGCGCCGGGCCTCAGACCCGGCTCGGGTCGCGCTCGCGCACCTGCTCGGCCTGCAGGCCGTTCAGGTAGCCGGTGAGGCGGCCGCTGACCGCCGGGTCGGCGCACTGCACCCAGAGCGGCGCCGGGAGGGCGCGGACGGGCAGGCGCAGCAGGAAGGCCTCGGCCGAGAGGGCCGCCTCCCGCTCGGAGGCGGCGGCCAGGAGGCGCGCCCCCGCCTGCGTGCCGATCAGGATCGCGATCGTGCTCATGGCAGCTCTCCCGGCAGCTCGCTCGGCCGCGCTCTCGGCCTCTCCGGGCCGCGCCCGTGCGGGACAACGGCGCGCGGGCCGCGGGCGTTGCACGGCGCGCCGATCCGCGCGGGTTCCGTCAAGGCCCTTAGCTCGTCGGCCGGACGCAGAGCGGCTCCCGGGCCAGCGCCAGGGTGAACGACCACAGGATCCGGCCGAGGGAATCGGTCAGCACCGCCCCGGTCAGGAGCATGTTGGCGGCGGTCCGGCACAGGTCGCGGGCGCGGCGGATCGCCGCCTCCGCGTCGTCCGCCTCCAGGCGGTCGCTGGCGAAGGCGAGGCCGCAGCGGCCGTCCGCGTGCTCGAGGGTGCGTCGGAGGTGATAGGCCGGCATCGCTTGGACCACCGCGAGGCGAATCACCGGCCGCCCGCGGCGCGGGCGGGAGCCGGCTGGCCAAGCTAGCGGCCCGGCGCGGGCCCGCGACTGATCCAGATCAAGCCGACGCGCATCCGCTGCCGCCCGGTCACGTCCCGGTGTCGCAGGCTGTCGCAGGGTACGCCCGCCGCCGGCGGCCGCTGCGGGAGGTCCGCGCGAGGCCGTGCCGGGTCTTGTTCCAGCGCAGCGGCGCCCGGACCAGCTCGATCAGCGCCAGCCACGCGGCGAGGCTGACCAGCAGGAAGTAGACCGGCATCCACGGGACCGACCGGGCGAGGTCCCCCCAGCCGCGCCGGGCGCAGCCGACGAGGGCGGGCAGGACCAGGGCGGCGAGTCCCGTCCCGAACAGCGTGATGGCGAGCCCCGTGGAGAGGTTGTCCAGGAAGACGGGGGCGGCCGGGATGTCCCGGACCAGGAAGGACCACGCCGCCGCGGCGAGGCAGGCCGGGTAGGCCAGCGCCGAGACCACCGTCCCGGGGACCAGGGCGGCGGCGCAGAGCGTCTCCAGGCCGCCGAGCCTGCGGGCGTTGGCCAGCGGGTGCCGCCCGTGGGTGAGGCTCGTCTGGACCAGGCCCTTCAGCCAGCGGGTGCGCTGGCCGAGCCAGGGCCCGAGGCGGGCCGGCGCCTCCTCGAAGGTCGGGCTGGGCAGGTCGCCGACGGTGTAGCCCGCCAGCGCGAGGCGCAGGCCGAGATCCGCGTCTTCGGTGACGTTGTGGGCGTCCCAGCCGTGCAGAGCCCGCACCACGTCGGTGCGCAGGTGCATCGAGGTGCCGCCCAGCGGGACCGGCAGGCCGCAGCGGGCGAAGGCCGGGTTCAGCACGTCGAACAGCCCGGCATATTCGAGGGCGAAGGCGCGGGCGAGGCGCGAATCGCCGGCATTGTCGATCACGAGCCGCCCCTGGAGGCAGGCGGTCCGCGCGGGCAGGCGCGCGAACAGGGCGGCCGCCAGCCGCAGCTGGCCGGGATCGGGCACGTCCTCGGCGTCGTAGACCGTGATCAGGGTGCCGCGAGCCAGCGGCAGCGCGGCGTTGAGCGCCCGAGGCTTGGTGCGCGGGCCGCCCGGCGGCACCGTGATCACCTCGAACCGGGCCGGGAGGGTGTCGCGGGGGAGGGCCGCGGCGGTCTCCGCGTCGTCCGCCTCGAGCAGCAGTTTGATGTCGAGCTTGGCGGCCGGATAGTCGAGGGCGGAGAGCGCCCTGAGCAGGTCCGGCACCACCGCCGCCTCGCGGTGGAGGGGGACGAGGATCGTGTAGACCGGCAGGTCGGCCTCGGCGAGGGGCACCACCGCCTCCGCGGCGACCGGAGCCGCGATGGCGAGGGCCGCG
The DNA here is from genome assembly GCF_900107945.1 of Methylobacterium sp. 190mf. Classification (NCBI taxonomy): domain Bacteria; kingdom Pseudomonadati; phylum Pseudomonadota; class Alphaproteobacteria; order Hyphomicrobiales; family Methylobacteriaceae; genus Methylobacterium; species Methylobacterium sp. 190mf. The sequence continues at coordinate 146,992 of NZ_FNVI01000006.1, forward strand.
ATCCGCAGGGTCGCCATGGCCAGGAACAGGACCTGCCCGGCCGTCATCACCGCGCGCGCCAGCGGGGCCGGCAGCGCCGCACACAGGCAGAGCGCGGCGGTCCCGCCGAGGGCGAGGACCAGCAGCCAGCGGAAGGCCGGCTCGGGGGCGGCCGCCCACTCGGGGCCGTGCCGCCGCAGGTCGTGCGCCGCGTGATCCGCCACCTGCCCGGGCACGGACGCGAACACGGCCTCGCGCAGGCGGGTAGGGCTGGTGATCGCCGGCACGGCGGCGTGGCCAGCGGCGTGGCCAGCGGCGCGGCCGGCGGCGTCGAGGAGGTCCGCGATCGCCCGCCCGCGGGGCGCCAGGACCCAGGGCGCCACCGCGCCCGGCGCCAGCGGCGCGAGGCCGGCCACGAGGCTGTCGGGGAAGCGCAGGCCCAGGCCGAACGGGATCGGGCCGTCGAGGTAGGGGGCGCCGAGCGCCCGGGCCAGGGCCGCGTAGTAGGCCGATTCCGCGATCAGGCCGGCATTCATCAGCGCGGTCGCCGCGTCGGTCCCGGCCGCGGTCGCCGCGGCGGCGGCCCGGGCCAGCAGCCGCGCGTCGACGCCCTCGTCCAGCAGGAAGGCGATCTCCGGCGGCAGGCCCTCCGGCCCCGCGGGCGGGCGCTGGAACGACACGCCGCGCGCTCCCCCGGCGGCCCGAGGACGTGGTAGAGGAGGGGGGTGAGCCAGTCCCCGCCCCCGCGCTCCGAGAGGAGCACCGCCCCGTCCCCGTCGTCAAGAGGCGATAGGACAGCCATCCCATCCCGGATCGCGGCGGCCGCGGTCGCGGCGCTCCTCGCGGGGCCGGCCGCCGCCGCGGCGCTCCTCGCGGGGCCGGCCGCCGCCGCGGCGCCCCCGGCCGCGCCGGCCACGGGCGTCACCGCCACCCCCGCCGTCACGATCCCGGATTTCTGGAACCCGCGCAGCCGGGGCGAGCGCGTGGAGGCGCCGCAGACCGGCCGGGCGGTCCGCTTCCTCACGGACGACGAGTTCCCGCCGCTGCACTTCGCCGGCCCCGACGGCAACCCGACGGGCTTCGTGGTCGAGCTCGCCCGGGCGGTCTGCGAGAAGCTGACGATCACCTGCACGGTGCAGGCGCGCCGCTTCGACACCCTGCTCGACGCCCTCGACGGCAAGCAGGGCGACGTGGTCGCGGCCGCCATCCCGCTGACCGCGTCCCTGCGGTCGCGATTCCTGGCGACGCGGCCGTATTTCCGCTGGCCGGCGCGCTTCGCGGCCCGGGCCGACAAGGGCCTGCCGGTCCCCTCCGCGGCGGCGCTCGCCGGCCGCAGCGTCGGGGTCATCGCCGGCAGCGCCCACGCGGCCTACCTCAAGGCGTTCTTCCCGAAGGCCGTGCCGAAGGACTTCACCGATCTCACGGCGGCCGAGAGCGCGCTCAAGCGCGGCGAGATCGACTACCTGTTCGCCGACGGCCTCAACCTCGCCCTGTTCGTCGGCGGCCAGGACGCGGAGAGTTGCTGCGCGCTCACCGGCGGCGACTACCTCGAGAACCGCTATTTCGGGGAGGGGATCGGCCTGATCACCCGCCAGGAGGACGCCGCCCTCTCCCGGGCGCTGGACGACGCGCTCCAGCGGGTCTGGGACGACGGCAAGTACACCGAGCTGTACCTGCGGTTCTTCCCCGTCAGCCCGTTCTGAGGGCTTTCGTCGCCACCAGGAATGGGTATCCTGCTGCCGGCTTCGGTTGTCGGACGGCACGCGGACGGCACCGTGGCGGATCTGCTCGAGCAGGGGGTGGCGAAGGCGCGACCCGTCCCCGGACCCTCAGGACGAGAGCGCCCGGCTCATGCTGGCCTTCGCGGGGGACGAGGCCCCGGTTTACCGGTTCACCCCGGAGGAAGAGGCGGAACTCGACGAATCCGGGGCCGCCGAGGCGCGCGGCGATCGCGCCACCGATGCGGAGATCCGCGCCATCTGGGCCAAGATTCGGCGCCGAGAGCCTGTTCGACTCGGGACTTCCCCTCCTCGCCCTCATCCTGAGGTGCCGCGCAGCGGCCTCGAAGGAGAGCTCCAGCCAGCGCAGCGGTCACTGGAGGGCTCCTTCGAGGCCTCCGCTGCGCTGCGGCACCTCAGGATGAGGGCGAGATTCGGAGATCCGGGATTCGCGATTCGGCCTGGCACGCGTAGGAAGCCGAGCGGATCGGGCGTGCGTCTGCCAAGCCGAAACCGGCCCACGCTGTCATAGGCCGCACGCACAGGCCTCACGCGCGAGCCCGCGATGGAACCCCGCATTGCACCTCCGGGCGTTCCGCTCCGATGCGAACCGCTCTAGGGTGCGCGCTCCCCAACGCGTTCAGCCCTGAAGATCGTCTCCAACGACATGCCCGCCGCTCCCCCAGCCCTGACCCTCGACGCCGACGTGATCGAGGCCGCCGCCAACGCCGCCGCCTGGCCCTTCGAGGAGGCGCGCAAGCTCGTGGCGCGGCTGGAGAAATCCGGCAAGACCGAGGTGCTGTTCGAGACCGGCTACGGCCCGTCGGGCCTGCCGCATATCGGCACGTTCGGCGAGGTCGCCCGCACCTCCATGGTGCGCCACGCCTTCCGGGTGCTCACCCGCGACGCGGTGCCGACCCGGCTGATCGCCTTCTCGGACGACATGGACGGGCTGCGCAAGGTTCCCGACAACGTCCCGAACCGGGAGATGCTGGCCGCGCACCTCAACCAGCCGCTCACCCGCGTGCCGGACCCGTTCGGCACCCACGACAGCTTCGGCGCGCACAACAACGCCGAGTTGCGCCGCTTCCTCGACGCCTTCGGCTTCAGTTACGAGTTCCGCTCGGCGACCGAGTGCTACCGCGCGGGCGTGTTCGACGCGACGCTGCTGCGCGTGCTGGAGCGCTACGATTCCGTGATGGAGATCATGCTGCCGTCGCTGCGGGCCGAGCGCTCGGCGAGCTACTCGCCGTTCCTGCCGCTCCACCCGGTCACCGGCCACGTGATGCAGGTGCCGATCGACAAGGTGAGGGCGGAGAGCGGCACGATCGTGTGGCGCGATCCCGCCACGGGCGAGCGCTACGAGACTCCGGTGACCGGCGGCCACGCCAAGCTGCAGTGGAAGCCCGACTGGGCGATGCGCTGGGTGGCGCTCGGCGTCGATTACGAGATGGCCGGCAAGGACCTGATCGATTCGGTCAAGCTCTCGGCCAAGATCGCCCGGGCGCTCGGCGGCGAGCCGCCGGAGGGCTTCAACTACGAGCTGTTCCTCGACGAGAAGGGCCAGAAGATCTCCAAGTCGAAGGGCAACGGCCTGACGATTGACGCGTGGCTCACCTACGGCACGCCGGAATCGCTCGCCCTGTTCATGTACAACAAGCCGCGCGAGGCCAAGCGCCTGTTCTTCGACGTGATCCCCCGGCACGTCGACGAGTATATCGGCTTCCTCGACCGCTACGCCGGCCAGGACGCGAAGCTGCGGCTGGGCAACCCGGTCTGGCACCTCCACGCCGGCAACCCGCCGGAGCCCGAGAAGGTCGAAGGCGCGAGCCTGACCCTCGCGATGCTGCTCAACCTCGCCGCGGTGGCCAACACCGAGGACCCGGCGGTGCTGTGGGGCTTCATCCGCCGCTACGCGCCGCAGACCGGGCCGGAGACCCATCCGGGCCTCGACCGGCTGGTGAAGCACGCCCTGAAGTTCTTCTCGGACTTCGTGCGGCCGGCCAAGACCTACCGGGCGCCGACGCCCGAGGAGCGGGCCGCCCTGGAGGACCTGTCGGAGACGCTCGGGGACCATGCCGGCTCGACCGACCCGGAGGCCCTGCAGGCGGCGGTCTACGAGGTCGGCCGGCGCCACTTCCCCGACACGTCCGGCAAGGCCAAGAGCCCGGACGGGCGGCCCGGCGTGTCGCAGGCGTGGTTCACGAGCCTCTACAACGTGCTGTTCGGCGAGGCGCGCGGACCCCGGTTCGGCTCCTTCGTGGCCCTCTACGGCGTCGACGAGACCCGGGGCCTGATCGCCTCGGCGCTGTCGGGGGCGCTGGTCGCCGAGCACGAAGCCTTCGCGGCCGGCAAGGCCGCCCCGGTCGCGTGAGGGCGCAATGATCGTCGACGAGCTCGCCGCGCTGGAGGCGCTCTACAGCGCGCCCCTGGCACCCGCCTCGACGGTGAAGGTGGCGGCCGCGATCACGCCGGACTACGCGGCGCTGATCGCGGCCTCGCCCTTCGCGGTGCTGGCGACCGCCGGTCCCGAGGGGCTCGATTGCAGCCCGCGCGGGGACCGGCCGGGCTTCGTGCGGGTCGCCGACCCGCGCACGCTGATCCTGCCCGACCGGCGGGGCAACAACCGGATCGACTCGCTCCGCAACGTCGTGCGCGACCCGCGGGTGGCGCTGCTGTTCCTGATCCCGGGATCCGGCACGACGCTGCGGGTGAACGGCCGGGCGGTGATCTCGGCCGACCCGGACCTGCTCGCCTCGTTCCGGGTCGACGGCCACGCGCCGCGCACCGCCCTCGTGATCACCGTCGCGGAGGTGTACTTCCAGTGCGCCCGGGCGATCATCCGGGCCGGGCTGTGGGATCCGGAAGCCCGCGTCGACCCGGGAAGCCTGCCGACGCCGGGGGCGATCCTGGCGGCGCTGACCGCGGGCGAGGTCGGCGGCCAGCGCTACGACGCGGAATGGCCGGAGCGGGCGGCCAAGTCGATGTGGTGAGGGTGGCGTCCGCGACATCCCCGTCCTTGCGGGCGGAGCGGAGCGATCCGGTGTCGCGCCACCTTCGGGGATGTCGCGCCGCCCTGGGTCGCTTCGCTGCGCTCGCGATGACGGAGCGTCACCTCACCCCACCAGCGCGAGATCCCGCGTCTCGGTGTCGGGGATGACGTCGACCTCGACCTTGAGGCGCTGCTTGCCCGAGCCGCTGACGATGCCGTCGACCGGCGCCACGTCGCCGTAATCGCGGCCGCGGGCGACCACGATGTGGTCGTCCCGGACCGCGACGCCGTTGGTCGGGTCGAGGCCGAGCCAGCCGGCGCCGCACCAGACCGCCACCCAGGCGTGGCTCGCATCCGCCCCGCGCAGGCGCGGCCGGCCGGGCGGCGGCACCGTGCGCAGGTAGCCGCTGACATAGGCCGCGGGCAGGCCCATGCCGCGCAGGGCCGCGATCATCACGTGGGCGAAGTCCTGGCAGACCCCGGCCCGGAGCGCGAAGGAGTCGGCGAGCGGCGTCGAGACGGTGGTGGCCTTGGAATCGAAGCGGAAATCCCGGCCGATCCGCAGCATCAGGTCGTGGGCCGCCCCGAAGGCGCTGCGGCCCGCGGCGAAGCTCGGCCGCGCGTAGTCGGTGATCGCGGGCAGCAGCGGCACCCGGCTGCTCGGGAACAGGAAGTGCACCGGCGCCCGGCCGCCGAGGTCGCGCCCGGCGAGAACGGCGTCGCGGACCCGCTCCCAGGGCATCCCGGATTCGGGCGGCGGCGGGGCCGGGCGCTCGACCCGCACGGTGGAGAGCGCCTCGACGCTGAAGGTGGTGTGGGGCGTCTCCAGGGTGATCGCCACCGCGTCGATCCCGAGATAGTCGCGCCGCATCACCGCGCGGGCGGGGCTCGGGTCGATCGTGACCGCGCTCGCCAGCACGCTCTGGCCCTCGCAATCCTGCGGCTTGAGCCGCAGGGTGCAGCGGGCGAAGTGCACCGGCCGGCCGTAGCGGTAGGCGGTGCGGTGGCGCAGCGTGTAGATCATCCCGGCCACCGCCCATCGCGACGTCCGTCGCCTGCGGTCGCCGGCAAGCGCGAAGACGCGCCGCAGCCCGTGCTGCGGATCGTCCTTGAGGCGGCAGCGTCAAGGACACACAGCATCAAGCCAGCCCCGTCAGCTTCTCGGGGCGCAGCGCGTTCGGCCCGGTGGGGAAATAGCGGGCCGCGATGCCGTCGGCGAGGCGCTCGAGGTCGGTCGCGAGCGCGGTCAGGCGCACGGCGTCGAAATCCGCGGCCTCGCCGCTGCGCAACTCCGCCAGGATCCGGGTCGCGAGGCGGCAATGGGGCTCGGGGATCCCGTCCGCGGCGAGCGCCGGCAGGTCGGCGAGGTGCCGCGTGATCGCCTCCGCCTGGAAGGCGATCGAGCGCGGGTTGTAGGGGTCGAGCAGCACCATGTCGCGCACGGGGTCGAGGGCCGCCCCCTGCAGGTAGCGCCGCCCGTAGCTGATCTGCGAATCGCACAGGGACAGCATCACCCCGAGGCAGCCGGGGGTCGCCTCGTCGTTGGCGAAGGCCAGCGCGAAGGCGCCGGTGTTGATCGCCCGCTCGATCCGCCGCCCGAGCTCGATGAAGTGCCAGCCCTCGGCGCGGCTCATGTTCTCGTGGGTGAGGCCGGCGAGCGCCGCGAGCTGGCTCAGGGCCCGCTCGGCCCGGCCCGCGAGCTGCGACTCGGTGAAGGCCCGCTCGGTGTTGAGGGACAGGAACTCGTTCAGGTCGGCGAGCACCCGCCACGCCTCGCCCGACAGGCGGGCGCGGAGCGCGGCGGCGTTGCGGCGGGCCGCGATGACGTGGGACCGGGCCGAGCCCGGCCGGTCGCGCCCGGCCAGCGCCTCCTGGGCGAGGCGGGCGGTGGGCAGGTCGGCCGCACCGATGGCGCCCCACTCGTGCAGCAGGGCCCGGAGCGCCAGGGCCGCCGGCGTGTCGAGGGCGCCCGAGATGTCGGTCCCGACGGCGTCGCCGACGCTGCGCAGGTGGGCGAGCACCAGCCGGATCACCGCCTCGCCGCGCTCCAGGTAGCGGCCGAGCCAGAACAGGCCGTCGGCGGCCCGGGCGGGGAGGTGCCCGCCGACCCGCCGCACCCGCGGCGCCGCCTGCGTGCCGATCAGGGGCGCGGCGACCGGCTCCTCGGACAGGACCCAGACGTCGGCGGAGCGGATGCCGAGCCGCAGCTCGATCGGGTCGACGTCCTCGCGCTCCGAGACCCGGCAGAAGCCGCCGGGCATGACCTGCCAGCCGAGGGGCGTCCGCGCGGCGAAGACGCGGACCACGAAGGGGCGGGGCGTCAGGAACAGGCCGTCCGGGCCGCGCTCCCAGCCCGGCATCGTCGAGAGCGGCGCCGCCTCCTGGGCGACGTAGTCGAAGGGCCGGTCGCGCAGGGCCGCCACGACCCGCTCGCGCTCCGCCGCCAGGATCGGGCCGGCCAGGATCGCGTCGCGCCCCGCCCCGCGCTGGGGCGTGGCGGCCGGGCGCAGGATCAGGCTGTCGAGGTTGGCCCGCGCGTGCGCCAGGCCCTCGAGGTCGCCGCACCACCACGTGCGCGGATGGCCGAGCCGCAGGGGCTCGCCGAGGACGCGCCGGGCGATGCCGTCGAGGTAGGGGGCGAGGGCGGCCGACTCGACGAGCCCCGCGCCCGGCATGTTGGCCATCACCAGGGAGCCGTTGCGCAAGGCGTCGAGGATGCCGGGCACGCCGAGGCGCGAGGCCGGGTTCAGCTCCAGGGGGTCGAGGAAGTCGGCGTCGATCCGCCGCCACAGGGCGTCGGCCCGCTTCAGGCCCGAGACGGTGCGCACGTGCAGGCGCCCGTCGCGCATGACGAGGTCGTCGCCCTCCACCAGCATCAGGCCGAGGTAGCGGGCGAGCGCCGCCTGCTCGACGTAGGTGCTGCTGTAGGGGCCGGAGGTCAGCAGGCAGATGCGCGGGTCGGCGCGCTCCGCCCCCAGCGCCAGCCCGTCGCGGAACGCCTGGAAGAAGGCCGGCAGGCGCTCGACGTGGAGGTCCTGGAAGAAGTCCGGGAAGGTCCGGGCCAGGACCATGCGGTTCTCCAGCGCCCAGCCGAGGCCCGAGGGCGCCTGGGTCCGGTCGGCGAGCACCTGCCAGCGCCCGTCCGGTCCCCGGCCGAGATCGGCCGCGTAGAGCTTGAGGTAGTGGCCGCCGGGGGGCGCGACACCGTGGAGCGGGTGCAGGAACTCGGGCGTGCCGGCCACGATCGCGGCGGGGAGGAGCCCCTCGGCGACCAGCCGCCCCTCGCCGTAGGCGTCGGCGAGGATCGCCTCCATCAGCTCCGCGCGCTGGACGATGCCGGCACTCAGCGCCGCCCATTCCGGCCCCTCGATCACCAGGGGCAGGCAGCCCAGCGGCCAGGGGTGCTCGCGCTGGTCGCCGGCGATGCGGAACGAGATGCCCGCGTCCCGGATGTGCCGCTCCGCCGCGACGAACCGGGCCATGATCTCCGGCTCGGTGAGGCCGCCGAGACGGTCGAGCAGGCGCGGCCATGCCCCGCGGGGCGCGCCGTCGGGGCCCAGGAACTCGTCCGGCCGGCCGGGGGCGGGGCGGTAGCCCGCGCTCCAGCGGGCGACGCGCTCGCGCGCGCCCTCCGGCCGCTCGGCCCGGCCGCGGCTGCCCGCGAGCGCCGCCTCCATCACGGATCCCGGGTCATCGCGGCTCGCGGATCCACGCAGCGTGGACGACGACGCGGCCGCAGAACGGAGCGCGGGTCCCTCTCCCGCACGGGAGCGGGGGCGGGGGCGGGGGCGGGGGCGCGTCGCGCTCTGTCGACCGCGCCGGTGTCCGCCCCGGATGTCCGAACATCGCGGGTCATTGCGGGGCCGGCGTCCGCAGGTCGAGGGTCAGCGGGAACTCGGCGCTCGATTCCGGGCGGGGCATCTCCAGCCGGCCCGGCGTGTGGCCGTTCGGCTGGAACCGGGCGAGGCGCCGCCCCTCCGCCTCGTAGGCGTTGACCGGGTGGGTCTCGTAGTTGCGCCCGCCCGGATGGGCGACGTGGTAGCGGCAGCCGCCGAGGGAGCGGCCGCTCCAGGCGTCGAGGATGTCGAAGGTCAGCGGCGAGTGCGCGGGGATCGTCGGATGCAGGGAGGAGGCCGGCTGCCACGCCTTGAAGCGCAGGCCCGCCACGGCCTCGCCGCCGCGGCCGGTGGAGGTCATGGGCAGGCGGCGGCCGTTGCAGGCGATGACGTGCCGCTCGGGCACGAAGCCCTCGACCCTGACCTGCAGCCGCTCGACCGAGCTGTCCACGAAGCGCACGGTGCCCCCGCTGGTCCCTTCCTCGCCCATCACGTGCCAGGGCTCCAGCGCCTGGCGGAGTTCCATCCGGACCCCGCCCTGCTCGACCGTGCCGAAGACCGGGAACCGGAACAGGGCCTGCGCCTCGAAGGCGACCGGATCGAAATCGTACCCCGCCGCCCGGAGATCCTCCAGCACCGCGAGGAAGTCGGACCAGAGGAAATGCGGCAGCATGAACCGATCGTGGAGGTTCGTGCCCCAGCGGACACAGCCGCCGGTCTGCGGCTCGCGCCACAGCCACGCCACGAGGGCGCGGAGCAGGAGCTGCTGCGCGAGGCTCATCCGCGCGTCCGGCGGCATCTCGAAGGCGCGGAACTCCAGGAGGCCGAGGCGCCCGGTCGGGCCGTCCGGCGAGTACAGCTTGTCGATGCAGATCTCGGCCCGGTGGGTATTGCCGGTGACGTCGACGAGGATGTTGCGGAAGATCCGGTCGACGAGCCAGCGCGGGATGTTGGGCGCGTCCGGGGCCGGCACCTGGGCCAGCGCGATCTCCAGCTCGTAGAGCCCGTCGTGGCGGGCCTCGTCCATGCGCGGCGCCTGGCTCGTGGGCCCGATATAGAGGCCCGAGAACAGGTACGAGAGCGCGGGGTGGCGCTGCCAGTAGAGCACGAGGCTCTTGAGCAGGTCGGGCCGGCGCAGGAACGGGGAATCGTCCGGCGTGACGCCGCCCATGACCACGTGGTTGCCGCCGCCGGTGCCGGTGTGGCGCCCGTCGGTCATGAACTTCTCCGCGCCGAGCCGGGTCTGGCGGGCCTCGGCGTAGAGGTCGGTGGTGATGGACACCGCCTCCCGCCACGAGGCGGCCGGGTGGACGTTCACCTCGATCACGCCGGGATCGGGGGTGACCTTGATGACGCCGATCCGCGGGTCGTAGGGCGGCTCGTAGCCCTCGAGGTGGATCGGCAGCTTCAGCGCGGCGGCGGCCGCCTCCAGGTGGCCCGCGAGTTCCAGATACTCGTCGGCGCGCTGCACCGGCGGCATGAACACCCGCACCACCCCGTCCCGGGGCTCGAACGACAGGGCCGTGCGCACCGCGACGCCGGTGATGCCGGAGCCGTTGACCACAGCGGCGCCGGGATGGCCCTCGGGGTGCCCGTCGGGGAGGGCGGCGCGGGGCTCCAGCGGGTCCTGCGGCTGGTAGTAGGGATAGTGCTCCGGCGGCACGTAGGGCAGGGACGACAGCGGCAGGCGGAAGCCCACCGGCGAGTCCCCCGGCACCAGGAAGGCGGCGCCGCGCCGGAAGTCCCACGTCTCCGAGATCCAGACGCGGTCGGCCTCGCCGCCCTTGCCGGTGGGCAGGCTCGCCAGCGGCAGGACGTAGCCGGCCGCCTCCCCGAGGCCCCGCGCGTAGACCCGCCTGATCCGGGCGTCGAACTCCGCCGAGCCCGACTTGGCGTCGGCCGGCGTGACGTTGACCGGCAGCGCCGCGGTCTTCCGCTCCCAGAGCTCCCCGTCCTCGAAGGCCGGGAAGACGTAGTCGGCGAGGCCGAGGCGGCGGGCCAGCGCGTCGGCGAGCGCCTCGGCCTGCGCGATGGTGGCGTGCCCCGCCTCCCCGGCGGCCACCTCCGGCGCGATCAGGTCCGGGTCGCGCCAGATCGGCTTGCCGTCCTTGCGCCAGTAGAGCGCGAAGGCCCAGCGGGGCAGGCTCTCGCCGGGATACCACTTGCCCTGACCGTAATGGAGCAGCCCCCCCGGGCCGAACCGGTCACGCAGGCGCCGGATCAGCTGGTCGGCGAGCCCGCGCTTGGTCGGGCCGACGGCCGCGATGTTCCACTCGGGCGATTCGAAATCGTCCACCGACACGAAGGTCGGCTCGCCGCCCATGGTCAGCCGCACGTCCTGCGCGGCGAGGTCGGCGTCGACCCGCTCGCCCAGCGCGTCCATGGCGGCCCAGACGTCCTCCGAGAACGGCTTGGTGATCCGCGGCGTCTCGGCGACGCGGGTGATCGTCATCGCGAAGTCGAAGGTGGTCTCGGCCGGCTCCATCGCCCCCGAGATCGGCGCGGCGGAGTGGTAGTGCGGCGTCGCGGCGAGCGGGATGTGGCCCTCGCCGGTGAGCAGGCCCGACGTGGCGTCCATGCCGACCCAGCCGGCGCCCGGCAGGTAGACCTCGGCCCAGGCGTGCAGGTCGGTGAAGTCCGCCGACGCGCCGGTCGGCCCGTCGACCGCGGTCGTGTCGGGCACGAGCTGGATCAGGTAGCCGGAGACGAACCGGGCGGCGAGGCCGATCCGGCGCAGCACCTGCACGAGCAGCCACGCCGAGTCGCGGCAGGAGCCGCTCTTCAGCCGCAGGGTCTCGGCGGGAGTCTGGACGCCGGGCTCCATGCGGACGCCGTAGGCGGTCTCCCGGGCGATCAGGCCGTTCAGCGCCACCAGGAACTGGACCGTGCTGGTCTCCTCCGGGAGACGGGCCAGCAGCGCCTCCATCTCGGGACAATCCGCGTCGACGGGCGTGAGATACGGGGCCAGCTCCCCGGCGAGGGCGGGGTCGTACGCGAAGGGCCGGACCTGGGCGTAATCCTCCACGAAGAAGTCGAACGGGTTGATCACCGCCATGTCGGCCGTGAGGTCGACCTCGATCCTCAGCTCGTCGGTCTTCTCGGGGAAGACCAGGCGGGCGAGCCAGTTGCCGCTCGGATCCTGTTGCCAGTTCAGGAAGTGGTTGGCGGGCGTCACCGTGAGCGCGTAGGCCGGGACCTTGGTACGGGCGTGGGGGGCCGGGCGCAGGCGGATCACCTGGGGGCCCAGGCTGATCGGCCGGTCGTAGCGGTAATGCGTGACGTGGTGCAGGGCGGCTCTGATCGACACGATGGCTCCGTCGAAAGGATCGAACGCGGTCGCGCTGCCGGTCCCTGGCGCCGGCGCCCACCGCACGGTTATGCGACACGGATCGCGCAACAAGCAATTTCCGTGCGTCGCCCGGCCGTCCGGGCCGCTGGCAGGAACTTTGCCGCCCGGCCCCGCTTGACCGGCAGGTGGGCCGGCCGCCGGCCCGGGACCGCGCGATGAAGATCTTCCAGTGCCAGGCCTGCGACCAGCCGGTCACCTTCGAGGCGACCGCCTGCGAGAGCTGCGCGCGGCCGCTGGGCTACGCCTGCGCGGTCCACGAGGTCTCGGCGCTGGAGCCGCAGGGGCTCTCGGCCCACCCGCTGATGGGCGGCGCGCAGATCTTCCACGCCTACGCGGATCCCGGCCGGCGCTACCGGCTGTGCAACAACGCCCTCGCGCAGGCCTGCAACTGGCTGGTGCCGGAGGACAGCCCCGACATCTACTGCACCGCCTGCCGCCACAACCGCGTGGTGCCGGACCTGTCGCAGCCCTGGAACCTCGCCCGCTGGCGCCAGATCGAGGCGGCCAAGCACCGGCTGTTCTACTCGCTGCTGCGCCTGGAACTGCCGCTCGCCACCCGCGCCCAGTACACGGACGGGCTGGCCTTCGACTTCCTGGTCGACCCTTCCGAGAGCGTCTCCGGCGGGCCGCCGGTGCTGACGGGCCACATCAACGGCCTGATCACCATGAACATCGCCGAGGCCGACGACGTCGAGCGGGAGCGCCGCCGGATCCTGTTCGGCGAGCATTATCGCACGCTGCTCGGCCATTTCCGGCACGAGATCGGGCATTACTTCTGGTACCTGCTCGTGCTGAACAGCCCCGACTGGGACGCCTTCCGGGCGCTGTTCGGCGACGAGCGCCGCGACTACGTCCAGGCGCTGCAGGACCACTACGCGAGGGGCGCCCCCGCCGACTGGGACGAGGCCTACGTCTCGGCCTACGCCACGGCCCATCCGTGGGAGGATTTCGCCGAGACCTTCGCGCATTACCTGCACATCGTCGACACGGTGGAGACCGCCTCGACCTTCGAGCTGCACGTGCGCCCGCGCCTGCGCCAGCGGGGGCCTTCCGGGCCGCAGGCGCCGACCGTGATCGACTTCGACCCGTACAACACGGCCGACCTCGACCGGCTGATCGCCGCGTGGCTGCCGCTCACCTACGCGATCAACTCGCTGTCCCACAGCATGGGCCAGCCGGCGCTCTACCCGTTCAAGCTGACACCCGCGGTGATCGCCAAGCTCGCCTTCGTGCACGAGCGGGTCTACGCCTCCCGCACCGGCACCCTGCCGGATGCCGGCGCGGCGGGCGCCGAGATGCTCCGCGCGGTGATCCTGGGCCTGCGCCAGAAGGTGGCGGCGCCGACGGCTTGAGGGTGGCGGTCGCGGCAGACACAACGTCTCTGCGAGCGTCTCCGCGAGCGGCGCGAGGCGATGACGGTCGGAGGGGCGCCTCACGCCCCCCCGTGCCGCTCCGCGAAGGCGCGGAACGCCGCGAGCGTCTCGGCGCTGACGTGGTGCTCGATCCCCTCGGCGTCCCGCCGCGCGGTCTCGGGGCTCACGCCCAGGGCGCACAGGAAGCGCTCGACGATGCGGTGGCGCTCCCGGGCCTGGGCGGCGAGCCGGCGGCCGGCCTCGGTCAGGAACACGCCGCGATAGGGCCGCTGCTGGACGAACCCGTCCTCGCACAGGCGCTTCAGCATCTTGGCGACGGTCGGCTGCGCCACGCCGAGCCGGGCCGCGATGTCCACCTGCCGCGCCTCGCCGCCGTCGCCGATCAGGTCGTCGATCAGCTCGACGTAATCCTCCACGAGTTCCGAGCGCCGGGCCTCGCGGGCCTGGCGGAAGCTCTCCACGTGGCGCTCGGGATCGACCAGCGCGGTCTCGGGCGAGCCCGGCTCGGACGGTTCCTGCATCGGCTCTCCCCCACCGCGGTCCGCGCGGGCCGCCCCAACCCCTGTCTAGCAAACACCGCCACCTCGAGGGGAGTCCCGCGGGGCCGATACCGGCGGCCGCTGCCGGCCCCTTGAATCCAACCCCTTGAATCCTGGCCGCGAACCCTGAATATAGCCTCCGCTATATCTTTGAGGAGAGGGTTCGAGCATGGTGGCGCCGAACGCCGCGACGGCCCCCGGGCGCGCCGCGCCCGGGGCGATGAGCCGGCGGACCGAGGGCGCGATCCGCGACGTCCTCGACGGCCGTCCCGGCGGCCGGGCCCGGTTCCTGCTGTTCGCCGGCCCCGCCGTGACGGCGTCGATCGCCTACATGGACCCCGGCAATTTCGCGACCAACATCCAGGCCGGCGCCCGCTACGGCTACGGCCTGCTCTGGGTGGTGCTGCTCGCGAACCTGACGGCGATGCTGTTCCAGGCCCTGTCGGCCAAGCTCGGCATCGTCACGGGCAAGAACCTCGCCGAGCACTGCCGGGACGCGACGACGCGGCCGGTGCGCCTCGCCCTGTGGGGCATCAGCGAGGTCGCCGCCATGGCGACCGACCTCGCGGAGTTCCTCGGCGGCGCGATCGGCCTGTCGCTGCTCACCGGCATGCCGCTCATGGCCGGCATGGCGATCACCGCGGTGGTCACCTACGCGATCCTGCTCCTGGAGCACGAGGGCTTCCGGCCGCTGGAGATCGCCATCGGCGCGATGGTCGGCACGATCGGCCTCTGCTACGCGGTCGAGCTCCTGATCGCGCCCGTGGCCTGGGGCGAGGCCGCCAAGGGCCTCGTCACCCCGCGGATCCCGGACGCGCAGGCGCTCACCATCGCGGTCGGGATCATCGGCGCCACCGTGATGCCGCACGCGCTGTTCCTGCATTCGGGCCTGACCCAGGGCCGGGGCAATCCCCGCACCGAGGCCGACCGGCGCCTGCTGGTCCGCTACTCGAACCGCGAGGTGGTGGTGGCGCTGCTGCTGGCGGGCCTCGTCAACATGGCGATGGTGATCATGGCGGCGGCCGCCTTCCACGTCGGCCACAGCGAGGTGGCGGAGATCGGCGAGGCCTACCGCACCCTGACGCCGCTCCTCGGGCCCGCCGCGGGGGCGGCCTTCCTGGTGTCGCTGCTCGCCTCCGGGATCTCCTCCTCGGTGGTGGGCACGCTCGCCGGGCAATTGGTGATGCAGGGCTTCACCGGCTGGCGCATCCCGCTCCTCGTCCGCCGGCTCGTGACCATGCTGCCGGCCTTCGCGGTGGTGGCGATCGGCGTCGACCCGACGCAGGCGCTGGTCCTGTCGCAGGTGGTGCTGTCGCTCGCCCTGCCGGTGCCGATGGTGGCCCTGGTGGTGTTCACCCGGCGCCGCAGCGTGATGGGGCCCTTCGCCAACGGCCCGCTCACCCAGGCCGCCGCCGTGGCGGGGGCCGCCCTGGTGCTCGCCCTCAACATGGTGCTGCTGGCGGTCGCCTTCGGGGTGCCGGTGCCGGGACTGGAGTGAGAGCCCCGCCGGCAGATCCACCGGCAGCCCTGCCGACAGCCCCGCCGACGGCCCCGCTCAGGTCGCCCGCACCACCACCTCCACGAGGTTGGCGCCCCCCGACCGGATCCCGGCCTCGATCGCCGGGGCGATGTCGGCCGCCCGGGTCACCCGCCGGGCGGGCACGCCCATCGAGGCGGCCAGCGCCGGGAAGTCGATCCGCGGGTCGGTGAGGTCCATGGCGATGAAGCGGTTGGCGCGCACCGAGGCGTAGTGCGCCTGACCCTTCATGAAGGTCTTGAGGATGTTGTACTCGGCGTTGTTGATCACCACGAAGGTGACCGGCAGCTTTTCGTGCGCGGCGGTCCACAGGGCCTGCGGCGAGTATAGCGCGGCGCCGTCGCCCACGACACAAACGACAGGCGCACGATCAAGTCCCAAAGAGAAACCCACCGCGGCCGGCATGCCCCAGCCGAGCACGCCGCCGCGCATCGCCGCGTACTGGTGCGCGGAGGGGCTGTCGAGGAAGGTGCGCAGGTGGGTGAGCGTCGCGGGCGCCTCGTCCACGATGGTGGTCTCGGCCCCGACCGCGCGAGCGACCTCCCGGGCGGCGACCAGCGGCGCGATCACCGGATCCTCGAAGGCCGCGTCGGCGGCGGCGGCGAGCTTCGCCCGGCGCTCGGCCCGGGCGGTCACCGCCCCGGAGCGCAGGCCCGCGAAGGCGTCGGCCCGGTCGGCGAGGCGGGGCGCGAGGAGCGGCAGCAGGGCGTCGAGGGAGGCGCGGATGTCGCCCACCGTCGACAGGCAGGTGGCGTAGGTGCGCCCGAGGTCGCGCACGTCCGCCGAGAGCTGGAACACCTGCACCCCCGGCGGCACCGCCGAGACCTCCGAGTAGAGCACGGTGATCAGCGACTTGCCGCCGAGCGCGAACACCGCGTCGTAGCGCCCGAGGATGTCGGCGATGGCGTCGGCCCGGGTCGGCAGGTTCCCGGCCCAGAGCGGGTGCGCGGTGGGGAAGGGGATGTGGGCCGGCCAGGACGAGCCGTAGACCGGCGCCGCCAGCAGGTCGGCGAGCGCCACCATCTGCGCCGAGGCGTCCGAGGCGTCGATCTCGTCGCCCGCGATCAGCGCGAGGCGGCCCGGCGCGATGGCGGCGAGCTTCTCCGCGAGGCAGTCGAGGGAGCCCGCCACGGCCCGCTGGTCGATGGTCGAGGTCTCGCCGGCCGGCACCGCCGACAGCGCCTCCATCACGTCCATGGGCAGGGACAGGAAGACCGGCCCGGAGGGGGCGGCCCCCGCGTCGTGGAAGGCCCGGCGCAGCAGGATCGGGATCTGGTCCGGGCTCGTCACCTCGCGGGCCCACTTCATCACCGGGTCGGCGATGGCGACGAGGTCGCCCATCAGCAGCGGGTCGGTCAGGGCGTGGCGGAGATCCTGCTGCCCGGCGGTGACCACCAGCGGCGTGCCGGAGACCTGGGAATTCACCAGCCCGCCCATGGCGTGGCCGAGGCCGCCCGCCGTGTGCAGGTTGAGGAAGGCGGGCCGGCGGGCGCCCTGCGCGTAGCCGTCCGCCATCGCCACGGCGGTCGCCTCCTGCAGGGCGAGGATGTAGGCGATGTCCGGCGCCTCGGTGAGCGCGTCGATGAGCGGCAACTCGGTGGTGCCGGGATTGCCGAAGATGTAGCGCACGCCCTCCGAGCGCAGCACCTCCACCAGGAGGTCGGCGCCCCGGCGGCGGCCGGCGGTCTCCACGGTCTCGATCGGCATGCCCTGTCCTCTCCGACGGAATCAGCCGGAGGCTACCCCATGGGCGGACTGGGGCAATGCCGGCGCCGCCCCGCGCCGCCCCGCGCCGGGCGGCAACTGACCGGCAACCGATCGGCAGCCTTTTCGGCGTAGCCTCCGGCCGGGACGCGCCCGCGCCCCCGGGCGCAGGCCCGCCGATCCACGCCACCGACCAGGACGACACATCATGCGGATCGCGGCGCCCCTCGCGCTCCTCGCCACCCTGGTGGCTCCCCCGATAGCCCTCCTGAGCCTCGCCGCGGACGCGCGGGCGCAGGGGCTCGAGCGCGGGGCCCAGGAGGGCGCCTCGCGCGGCGAGGAGATGGCGGGTCCCCTCGGGGCGATCGTCGGCGGCGCGATCGGTGCGGCCGTGGGCACGGCCAACGGCATCCTCGGCGTCGACCGGCGGGAGCGGTTCCGCATCTACGCCCGCGGCGAGCGCCGCCCCTCCATCGCGCTCGCGGGACCCGTGCGGGTCGGCACGGTGCTCCCGGAGGACGGCATCGTGTACTACGATGTCCCGCGGGAGTTCGCCCTGCCGGATTACAGCTACACGATCGTCAACGACCACCCGGTCCTCGTCGACCCGCGGTCGCGCCGGATCGTGGAGGTGATCGACTGACGGCCCGGGCGGCCCGGGCGGCCGGGGATCCGGCGCGAGGGAGAGGGCGAGCCGATGCCGAGAAGGATGGGGATCCGGGCGGTGCTCCCGTCGGCGCTCCCGGTGACGGGCCTGGTGACGGGATGAGCGCGCGCGACGCCGCGGATGCCGGACGGCGGCACTGGTTCTACGACAGCCGGATCCTGGTCTGCACGTTCTGCCTGCTCGCGGTCATGGTCATCTTCTGGCAGGTGAGCCGGTTCGAGGGTTTCCAGCCGATCTTCACCTGCGCGCGCAATCAGGACGTCGATCGCGACCTGCTCTCCGTCGGGATGCGCGCCTGCATGGGCGACGCGCCCTCGCAGGCCGCCCAGGCGCGCTGCATGCACGTCGTCTACCTGCTGGCCTGCACGGACGAGCGGTGGCGCTGACGTCGCCGCGCGCGGGCCCGTCCGCGGCGGGGCGGGTTCCGCTCAGGCGCGCAGCTCCGCCACGAAGGCCCGGATGAACGGCGGCAACCCGTCGAGGTCGCGCAGGCACAGGGTCAGGTCGCGCCGCGCCCAGGCGTCGGCGAGGGGCACCACCGCGAGGGCGAGGCCCTGCGCGGCGCGGGCGGCGGCGCTCTCGGGCAGGATCGCCAGCCCGACCCGCGCCTCGACGAGACGGCAGACGGCGTCGAAGTCCCGGAGTTGGACGCGCAGGCGCATCGGTCGCCCCTCGCGCACCGCCTGGGCGACGAGGAAGCGGCTGATGGCGCTGCGCCGGTCGAGGCCGACGAGGTCGTGGCCGAGCACCTCGGCGAACGGGATGGTCCCGCGCGCGGCCAGGGGATGGTCCCGGGCCGCCACCAGCACGAACCGGTCCTCCCGGAACGGGAAGGTCCGCAGCGAGCCGGTATCCACCGTGCCGGACAGGATGCCGAGATCGGCCGCCCCCTCGGCCACCAGCCCGACGATCTCCTCGGAGGTGCGCTCGTCGATCTCGACGCCGATCCCGGGGTGATCGGCCAGGAAGGCCGAGAGCGCCTCCGGCAGGAATTCGGTGAGCGCGTTGGTATTGGCCAGCACCCGGATCTGCCCGAAGGCGCTCCCCGAGAAGGCCGCCATCTCCTCGCGCAGGCGCTCCACCCCGGCCAGGACCTCCCGGGCATGGACGAGGAGCGCGCGCCCGGCCGGGGTCGGGCTGACGCCCTGCCGGCCCCGGGTCAGCAGGGCGGCGCCGAGGGATTCCTCCATCAGCCGGATCCGCGTCGAGGCGGCCGCCAGGGCGAGGTTCGCCCGCGCGGCCCCGTGGGTGATCGAGCCGGCCTCGACCACGTGCCGGAACAGGCCGAGATCGACGAGATCGAACCGCATCATCGCGAAGGCGCCTCCCGCCGCGCCGTCCGGCCGGCGCGTCCCGGGCCGCCCGGGACCCGTCCTGATCCGCGTCTCCGTCGGGGGGCTTGGCGACCGCGTCAACCCCGCCATCCCGGGGCCGCGCCGGGGCCGCCGCGGCGATCCCGGTTACAGACACGCCGATCCCTCAGGCGCCCCGGAGCGGGCGAAGCCAACTCTCCGCGGGTCGATCGTCGCGGCCCCACCGGTCTCCGACAAACGAAGACCCGAATTCGCACCCACCAAGGCTCCGAGTAAAGTAAATCTCCTCAATATAGCCGAGAACGACGATTTACCGCCCGTTAATGCCGCATCCTTCAATGCTGCTCGACAGTCTTGCGAGGCGTCGCGGCGATGGTTCCTGTGTCGACATACCCGGTCCGGCGGCCGCCCCGGGATCGCCTGCGCCGGCCCGGGAGCCGCTGATGGACGCGCTCCTCGTCGACGACAGCGCCACCATGCGGATGCGGCTGCGCCTCCTGCTGGAGGCCAAGCCCGACGTGTCCGTCACCGATCACGGCGACCCGGTCGCCGCCATGGTCGAGGCGCGGACGCGGGCCTTCGACCTTGTCCTGGTCGACTGCCACATGCCCGACATCGACGGGATCGCCTTCATCCGGCAGATGCGGACCATCCCGCACTACGCCCAGGTGCCCATCGTGATGGTCACCAGCGACATCTCGGACGCGGTGCGGCTCGCCGCCCTGGAGGCCGGGGCGACCGATTTCCTCGACAAGTCCATGCAGGGCGTCGAGCTCACCGTCCGCCTGCGCAACCTGATCCGGCTCGCCCGGGCGGTGCGGCGGCTGGCCGAGCAGGCCGCTTGGCTCGACGGCGAGGTGGAGGCCGCCCTGCGCCACATGCGCGAGCGCGAGGAGGAGATCATCTTCCGGCTCGCCCTGGCGGTCGAGTACCGCGACAACGACACCGGCGATCACACGTGGCGGGTGGCCCGCTACAGCCAGATCGTGGCCGAGGGGCTCGGGCTGGCGCCGGAGATCTGCCGCAACCTCTACCTCGCGGCGCCGCTGCACGATGTCGGCAAGGTCGGCATCCCGGACGGCGTCCTGCTGAAGCCCGGCCGGCTCGACCGGGACGAGTTCGACCTCGTCAAGACGCACCCCGCGATCGGCCGGCGCATCCTGGGCGGGAGCGCCTCCGAGCTGATCCGGCTGGCCGCGGAGATCGCCGAGTTCCACCACGAGAAGTGGGACGGCGGCGGCTACCCGCACGGGCTCGCCGGCGCCGCCATTCCCCTCTCGGCCCGGATCGTTGCGGTGGCGGACGTGTTCGACGCCCTGACTACGGCGCGGCCCTACAAGGACGCGATGCCCTTCGAGGCGGCCCTGGACTGCATCCGCGCCGAGAGCGGCCGCCATTTCGACCCCGACTGCGTGGCGGCGTTCTGCGCGCGATTCCCGGACATCCGCGTCGCCGGCGGGCGGACCCGGGCGGGCATGCGGCCGAGCGCCGGGCCGGTCACGGAACCCTGGGCCCGGGTCCCGACCCTCCTGCGCGAGGTCGCCCCCGCCGCGCCCGACCCGACGGGGTGGCGCGCCGACACCCTCGACAGGATCCTGGAGCCGTCATCGGCCCTGTCGGCGAACCCGGAGACGTTTGCGCCGTTGATCCCCGACCCGCACGGATCACGGACGGAGCCGGACCATGACCCCGACCTGGAAGACGCTGCCGGAGATCGCCCTGGCGCACGGGATCTCCCTGGAGGATGCCCAGCGCCTCGTGGACGGGGCGAACTGCCCGAAGGTCTTCCGCGCGGACGGCACCGTCTACCTCATCTGAGCCCGTCCCATCCGGGCGCGTCCCATGCGGGTGCATCCCATGCGGGTGCATCCCATGCGGGCGCGCCCCGCGAGGCCGTCCCGGGCGGATGACGCGCGGCCCGGCGGGCCCTAACCTGCCGGCATGCGCATCGTCCACACGCCCGATTCGAGCCGGCACGATCCCGAGCGCTACATGCGCCGCGGCGCGCCGATGCCGCATCCCGAGCAGGCGGCCCGCTACGCGATCCTGCGGGACGCGGCCGTCCGGGGCGGCCACGACCTCGCCGAGCCGGCCGATCACGGCCTCGACCCGATCCGGGCGGTGCACGATCCCGACTACGTGGCGTTCCTGGCCGAGGCCTGGGCGCGCCGGGACGCGATCCCCGGCATCGGCGACGAGATCCTGACCGGGGCCTTCGCCCGGCCGCAGATGCACCGGAAGCCCGCCGGCCTCCTCGGGCGCCTGGGCCTCTACACCGCCGACACTTCGACGCCGATCCGCGCCGGCACCTGGGCGGCGGTCTACGGATCGGCGCAGTGCGCGGTCGCGGCCGCCGACGCTGCGCTGGCGGCGGGGCACGCCTACGCCCTGTGCCGCCCGCCCGGCCACCACGCCTACGCGGATTCCGCCGGCGGCTTCTGCTTTCTCAACAACAGCGCCATCGCGGCCGAGCGGATGCGCGCCGCGACCGGCGGCCCGGTGGCGATCCTCGACATCGACGTCCATCACGGCAACGGCACGCAGGGGATCTTCTACGCCCGCGCCGACGTGCTGACCGTCTCGGTCCACGCCGACCCGTCCGACTACTTCCCGTTCTTCGCCGGCTACGCCGACGAGACCGGCGCCGGGGCGGGGGCGGGGTTCAACCGCAACCTGCCGCTGCCGCCGGGCTCGGGGGACGCGCCCTGGCTCGAGGCCGTCGAGGCGGGCCTCGCACTGATCGCCGCGCACCGGCCCCGGGCGCTCGTGGTGGCGCTCGGCCTCGACGCCGCCGCGGACGACCCGATCGGCGCCCTCGCGGTCTCCCGGGGGGGCTTCGTCGGGGCGGCGGAGCGGATCGCCCGGGCCGGGCTGCCCACGGCGCTGGTCCAAGAGGGCGGCTACCTCTGCGCGGCCCTGCCGGACAACCTCGCGGCCTTCCTCGCCGCCTTCGACGCCGCGCGCTAGGCCGAACGCCGCGGGCGCGCAGAAGGTGCCCAGTGCAAGGTGCGCAGTGAAGCTGCGCAGTGAAGGCGTGATGCGATCGTGATCGCCGGGGCGCCGGATCGGCCGCCCGGATATGGTCGACCCGATGCCACAACCGACCTATCAGGGCGGGGCGGGCGCCGCAGACGCGTCCCGGGCGGGAGGAGCGGGCGACGGACGCGGGCGACGTGGGCATGCGCGAGGCGGCCGGCGCACCGTGGCACGCGGGTCTCACCCGGCGCCACTGGCGGATCCTGTGGGGCAGCTATCTCGGCTGGATCTTCGACGGCTACGAGGCGGTGGCCCTGGTCTACGCCCTGCGCCCGGCGCTGGCCTCGATCCTCACCCCCGAGCAGGCCCAGGCGCCGGCCTTCTACGTGGGCCTCGCCATCGGCATCACGCTGCTCGGCTGGGGGATCGGCGGCCTGATCGGCGGGATCGCGGCCGACTACATCGGCCGCAAGCGCATGATGATGGTGTCGATCCTGGGCTACGCGCTGTTCACGGGGCTCACCGCCTTCGCGGAGAGCTTCACGCAGCTCGCCGTCCTGCGCTTCATCACCGGGCTCGCCATCGGCTCGGAATGGTCCACCGGCATCGCCCTCGTGGCCGAGACCTGGCCGAACCGGGCCCGCCCGAAGGGCTGCGGCTTCCTGCAATCGGGCTTCGGCGGCGGCGCGGTGCTCGCCGCCATCGTGTGGGCCGTACTCGCCGCCACCGAGCCCCTGGGCGCGGAATCCTGGCGGATCCTGTTCGCGCTGGGCGCGCTGCCGGCCTTCGTGTGCCTGTACCTGCGCCGGGCGCTGGAGGAATCCGAGCAGTGGATGCGGGCGCTCAAGGCGCAGCGCTGGGCGGCCACCGCGGAGGACGCGGACCGGGCCCCGCGGAGCGCGCGGCGCCCGTTCTCCCTGACGGAGATCTTCCGCGAGCCCGAGAGCCGGCGGCGGGTCCTCCTCGCCACGCTCCTGTCCTTCGCCACCACGGTGGGCTGGTGGGCGGTCTCGTCCTGGCTGCCGGCCTACACGGAGGGGCTCGCCAAGGCCGCGGGCGCGCCGGCCAATGTCTGGGGCCCGCGCATGGGCATCGTCTACAATATCGGGGCGATCGCCGCCTACGTGATCTCGGGCTTCGTGGCCGACGCGATCGGGCGCCGCGCCTTCCTGCTCGTGACCTATGCCGGCTGCATCGCCACGTCGCTCGCCTGCTACCTCTGGACCGGCGGGCTCGTGCCGTTCATGGCGCTCGCCTTCCTGAACGGGTTCTTCACCCTGGGCTTCGCCTTCTCGTGGATGGCGATCTACCTCGCGGAGCTGTTCACCCCGGCGGTCCGGGCGACGGCGTCGAGCGCGGTCTTCAACGGCGCGCGGCTGATCGCCTGGATCTTCCCGATCCTGGCCGGGCAGATCGTGACCGCCTTCGGGGGCGTCGCCGCGGCGGCGCTGACCCTGTCGAGCGTCTACGTGATCGGCCTCGTGGTGCCGTGGTTCATGCCGGAGACGCGGGGCCGACCGCTGCCGGAATAGGCCGGTCCGGCCCCCGCTCGGTCGGAGCGGGGGCCGGTCCTAGTCCTGGTCCTAGTCCTCGTCGTCCTCGTCCTGGTGCCGGCCCTTGAGCTTGGCGAAGACCGAATCGGCGTCGAGCCGCTCCTCGCGGCCGCCGTGATCGTCCTCGTGGTCCCGCTCGTCGGCGTCGCGGGCCGTGGAGACCTCGGTCGGCAGCAGCGAGGCGCCGGATTCGGCCGCCACCGCGGCCGGGCGGTCGGCCGCCGCGCGCTGGACCTCGAAATCGAGGTTGATCTGGGTGGTCAGGCCGAGGGTGACCGGGTCCATCGGCTGGAGCGAGCCCGAGTTCCAGTGGGTGCGCTCGCGGATCTGCTGGATCGTCGACTTGGTGGTGCCCACGAGCCGGATGATCTGCGAATCCTTCAGCTCGGGGTGGTTGCGCAGCAGCCACAGGATGGCGTTCGGCCGGTCCTGGCGGCGGGAGAGGGGAGTGTAGCGCGGGCCCTTGGTGGTGCGCTTCACCTCCGGCAGCTTCACCTTCGAGACGGCGGGCTTGAGCTTGTAGTGCGGCGCCTTCTGGGCCTTCTCGATCTCGTCGCGGGTGAGCTGGCCGGTGGAGACCGGGTCGAGCCCCTTGATGCCGGCCGCGACCTCGCCGTCGGCGATGCCCTTCACCTCCAGCGGGTGCAGCTTGCAGAAATCGGCGATCTGCTCGAAGGCGAGCGAGGTGTTCTCGACCAGCCAGACGGCGGTCGCCTTCGGCATCAGCGGACCCTGGGACATGCTTCTCGTGCTCCGGCCTGGCGGGACGGGGGCCGGGCATCGGGCCGCGGGCTCCGGATGACCGATCCGGATGTCCCGTCTCACGCTGTCGAATGGGGATGACGCACTATAGGCCCGGGCGGGGAGGGGCGCAATCGCGGGCTCGAGGCGCCGACGCGGATTCTCCGGGTCCCGGGAATAATGGCTAAGCTCGTGCCGTGAGCCTGACCGACTCACCCGCGAAGGCCGCGCACGGCCGGTCGCGGCCGGGAGTGCAGAGGATGGTCATCTCTCTGGCATGGTCCAGAAAAGCGAATGGCGAGTGGAGATTGACGCTCCGCCTCGCCATTCCTCTCTGGCCTCGGCAACACCTGAAACGGTGAATGCCAGGGACCGGCGGTAGCCGCCGTCGGTCCCACTCCCGAAGATAACGCAGCCCTTGCGGCGCAACAACGTTCCGGTCCGCCCCTCAGCGGGGGCGCACCCCGTCGAGGAACAGCCGCACCGCCGCCTGCCGCCGCCGCTCCTGCGCCTCCGGGTCGGTGGCGATGCCGTAGAGGGTCGCCTGGGACGACCGGCCGAGGACGAGGCTGAGGAACAGGTCGGCCGCGATCTCCGGATCCGCCACGGCGATCCGCCCGCGCCGCGCGAAGGCGTCGAGCAGCTGCGCCACCGCGCGCACGCCGCGCAGCCAGCCCTCCTCGTGGGCGAGGCGGGCGAGCTCGGGGAACTGCAGCGCCTGGGCCACGAGGTTGCGCTTGAGCATCGCCGCGCCCGGCGACTGCCCGTGGGCCAGCAGGGTGCGGCTGAGATCCTCCAGGGCGGTCTCGAGGTCGTCGCTCCCGCCCTGCGCGGCCTGGGCCTCGGCGGCCGCCGAGAGCGGCGCCAGCCACGCGGCGATCCGCTCGCGCAGGACCGCCTCGAACAGGGCCCGCTTGTCGCGGTAGCGCGCGTAGACCGTCGGCTTGCTCATCCCGGCGGCCTCGGCCACCGCGTCGATGGAGGTGGCGTCGAAGCCGCGCTCCAGGAACAGGGTCGTCGCCACCGCGATCAGGTGCGCCTCGCGCCGGGCCGCCTCCGCGCGGGTCGGCCGGCCGCCGCGCCGCGGGCCCGCCTCCGCCCGCTCGATCTCCGTGACCGTCACCCCGCGATCCTCCTTGCTCACCACCGCCGTTCGTCCTATTAAAACGATACCGTACCGTTTTGATTCTGGCCAGACCCGATGGACGCACGTCGCAGCGACAGCTTCAAGAGCGCCGACCCGGTCGCGGGTGCGCCGGTCACCGCCCCGACCACCGCGGCTGTCACGCCCCCGGTCTCCGCGCCGGTCCCGGCCACCGTCTCCGCACCGGCGCCGCGCCGCCGCCGCGCGCGGATCGTGCTGCCCCTCCTCGGCCTGCTCGCGCTGGGCGGGGTCGGGACCTACGGCTGGCACTGGTGGAGTGTCGGGCGCTTCCTCGAGGTGACCGACGACGCCTATCTCCAGTCCGACAAGGTCACGGTGGCGCCGCGCATCGCCGGCACCGTCGCGGCGGTGCTGGTCGGCGACAACCAGCCGGTGAAGGCCGGGGACGTCATCGCCCGCCTCGACGACCGGTCCTACCGGGTCCAGCTCAGGCAGGCCGAGGCCGAGGTCGAGAAGGACCGGGCGCAGATCCTGGGCGTCGCCTCGGCGATCGTCCAGCAGCGGGCGCAGGTCGCCTCATCGCGGGCCGACCTCGCCAACGCCGAGGCCGCCCTCACCTTCGCGCAGCAGGAATACACCCGCTACCAGAACCTGCTGCAGACCGGGTCCGGCACGGTGCAGCGCCAGCAGCAGGCGGAGTCCGACCTGCGCCAGCGCCACGCCGCCCGCGACAAGGCCGCCGCCTCCCTGGACGCCGCGCAGAAGCAGATCGACAGCCTGCAGGCGCTCGAGGCCAGCACCCGCGCGAGCCTTGAGGGCGCGCAGGCCAAGGTCGAGGGGGTGAGGCTCGACCTGAGCTACACCACCATCGTGGCGCCGATCGACGGCGTGGCCGGCGACCGGGCGCTGCGGATCGGGCAGGTCGTCTCGGCCGGCACCGGGCTCCTGACCCTCGTGCCGATGGGCCGCGACATCTACCTCGTGGCGAACTTCAAGGAGACCCAGACCGGCCGCATGGTCGAGGGCCAGCGCGTCACCTTCACGGTCGACGCCTTCGGCGACCACGCGTTCCGGGGCCGGATCGAGAGCTTCTCCCCGGGCACCGGCTCGCAATTCGCGCTGCTGCCGCCGGAGAACGCCACCGGCAACTTCACCAAGGTGGTGCAGCGCGTGCCGGTGCGCGTCGCCCTCGACCCGTCGGATCCGCTCATCGCCCGCCTGCGCCCGGGCCTGTCGGTGGAGGCCACGGTCCACACCCAGGATCCGGTCGAGCCGGTGCGGCCCGCCCGGCCGAGGCCCGCTCCGGCCCTCGTCAGCGAGGCCCTGCCCCGATGAGTCCGGCCCCGATGAGTCCGGCCCCGACGAGCCCCGTGCCGGCCGTGGCCGTGCCCGAGGCGAAGGCGAGCGCCCGGGACTGGCTCGCCGTGTTCGGCGCGATCCTCGGCGCCTTCACGGCGATCCTCGACATCCAGATCACCAACGCGTCGCTCGCCGACATCCAGGGGGCGCTCGGCGCCTCCACCGAGGAGGGCAGCTGGATCTCCACCGCCTACCTGATGGCCGAGATCATCGTGATCCCGCTCACCGGCTGGCTGTCCTCGGTGATCGGCCTGCGCCGCTACCTCGCGGTGAACACCATGCTGTTCACCGCCTTCTCGCTGGCCTGCGCGCTGTCGACGACCTTGGGCCAGATGATCCTGTTCCGGGCCGGCCAGGGCTTCACCGGCGGCGTGCTGATCCCCACCGCCATCGTGATCGTGCGCACCCGGCTCTCGAAGGCGCAGCAGCCCATCGGCATCGCGCTGTTCGGGCTGACCGCGACCTTCGCGCCCGCGATCGGCCCGACGGTCGGCGGCTGGCTCACCGACAACCTGTCGTGGCACTACATCTTCTACCTGAACCTGATCTTCGGACCCGTGGCGGCGGCGATCCAGCTCGGCGCCTTCGACAGCGTGCCGGCGCGCTGGGGCGAGCTGCTCAAGGGCGACTGGATCGGCATCGGCCTGATGGCGATCGGCCTGCCGGCCCTGACCTACGTGCTGGAGGAGGGCCAGCGCAAGGACTGGTTCGGCTCGCAGGTCATCGTGAACATGTCGCTGCTGGCGGCGGCCGGCATCGCCGGCTTCATCGTCCGCGAGCTCACGACCGAGCGCCCGTTCATCAACCTGCGGGTCCTGGCCAACCGCTCGGTCGGCGGCGCCTGCGTGCTGATGACCGTGCTGGGCGCGGTCTCGTTCGGGTCGATCTACATCATCCCGGTCTACTGCGCGCAGATCCAGGGCTACAACGCCCAGCAGATCGGCTACGTGGTGATGTGGTCGGGCCTGCCGCAGCTCGTCCTCTTCCCGATGATGCCGCTGCTGATGCGGACCTTCGACGCCCGGGTGCTGGTGGTCACCGGCACGCTGTTCTTCATCGCGAGCTGCTGGATCAACGTCGGCCTGACCCACGATGTCGGCGCCGACCAGCTGATCCTGCCGCAGCTGATGCGGGCCGTCGGCCAGCCGCTCTTCACCATTCCGCTGTCGCAGCTCTCCACCGTCGGCCTCGCCCCGCGCGACACCGCGGACGCCTCCGCCCTGTCGAACATGATGCGCAACCTCGGCGGCTCAATCGGCATCGCCATGCTGTCGACGATGATCGACCGGCGGGAGCACTTCCACTTCTCGATGCTGGCCGAGGCGATCACCGTCAACGCCACCCGCACCCAGGACCGGCTCGCGGCGCTCGCCGCCGGGATGCACGCCCGCATCGCCGACCCGCTGGCCGCCAAGGGCGTCGCGCTGGGCCAGCTCGCCGCCCAGGTCCGCCGCGAGGCCTACGTGATGGCCTACGCGGACGGGTTCTGGCTGGTGGGCGTGAGCCTCGTGGCGAGCCTCGCCGTGGTGGCCATCCTCAAGAAGCCGCAGCGCGCCGCCGGGCCCGTGGAGGCGCACTGAGCGGCCGGGGTCCTACCGCCCCGGCAGGTTGTGGACGATCGGGAAGAACGTGTCCTTCCAGTCCTTGGGCTCGGTCTTGATGGTCTTCATCGCGTAGAAGTGCCGGGCCTGGAGCATGATGCCGTAGGGCGTGGTGGAGAAGTTCGTCCCGGGCTCCTTCATGATCTCGACCAGGGTCTCGGGGGGCGTCTTCTCGTTGGTGGCCGCGACGTAGTCCTTGGCGGCCTTCAGCGGATCCCGGGCGATCTCGGCATTGGCCTCGTCGATGGCCGCCACGATGGCGGCGGCGAGCTTCGGGTTGCGGTTGTACCAGCCGGTCCGGGCGTAGAAGATCGCGTTGCTCACCGGCTCGCCGACCATCTCGTAGGAATTGAGCACCTTGTGGATCGCCGGGTCCTGCAGCTCGCGCTGCTGGAACGGCGGCAGCGAGAAGTGGCTGTTGACCTCGTTGTGCGGGCTCGCCAGCGCCGCCACGGCGTCGGGATGGCCGAGCTGGACGGTGAGCGGGTCGAGCTTGGTGGCGTTCTCGGGCCCGAACGCCTTCTTGGCGGCGATCTGCAGCAGCACAGCCTGGGACGAGACCTTCACGGAGGGCAGGGCGATCTTGTCCTTGGACGAGAAGTCCTTGAGTTCCTTCACGTCCGGATTGCGGGTGAGCAGCATCATCGGCGTGGTGCCGACCCCGCACAGGCCCTTCACGTCGCCCTTGGTGCGGTCGTTGAGCAGCAGCATGTTGGTCGAGCCGCTGTCGACGATGTCGATGTTGCCCGAGAGCAGCGCGTCGTTGCCGGCGGCGCCGCTCGTCAGGTTGACCCACTCCACCGTGACGTCCCCGAGGCCCGCGGCCTTGGCGTGCTTCTCGATCAGCTTGTGCTGCTCGGCCAGCACCGCGGGCAGGTAGACGAAGCCCGGCTGCCGGCTGATCCGGACCTTGGCATCGTCGGCCCGGGCGGGGGTGGCGAGCGCCAGCCCGGCCAGCAGGAGGACCGATCCCGCCCGCAGGAGCCGACGGCGGCCCGGCAGCAGCGAGCCCGTCCGAGACGTACGCACCATGACGCTTCTCCCTGTGGCCCGGCGCGATCCTGAGCGGCGCCGGGCTTTCGTTGGACGGGGAGTGGACAGGCTCGGGCCGGCGCGCGCAAGGCCGTCTTCACGCTCCGCTAACGCAGAAGCTGCAAAATATCGCAGGTTGAAATCATCTTCTTGCAATCATCATCGCGGGGGCGCGGGTGAAGATCGGGCTCGGAGCGAAGCTCCACACCATCACGGCCACCGCGCTGGTCGGCATCGTCGCGGTCTCGGGCATCGGGCTCGTCAGCCTGAAATCCCAGGTCGAGCAGGACCGGATGGCCAAGACGCGGAACCTCACGGACGTCGCCTACGGGGTCGCGGCCTATTTCGAGGGCGAGGAGCGGGCCGGGCGCCTGTCCCGGGCGGACGCGCAAGGCGCCGCGATCCGGGCCCTCAAGGCCCTGCGCTACGACGACAAGGAGTACTTCTGGGTCAACGACATGCAGCCCCGCATGGTCGCCCACCCGATCAAGCCCGAGCTGGAGGGCAAGGATCTCGCCGCCGTGCAGGATCCCACCGGCAAGCGCCTGTTCGTCGACTTCGTCGAGACGGTGAAGCGGCAGGGGCAGGGCTTCGTCGACTATTACTGGCCGAAGCCCGGCGCCGACGCCCCCGTGCCGAAGCTCTCCTACGTGCGCGGCTTCGCCCCCTGGGGCTGGGTGATCGGCACCGGCATCTACGCCGACGACACCGCGGCGATCCTGCGGGACGCGGCCTGGAAGGCGGCGGCCGGCATGCTCGTGGTGGTGGCGCTGATCGGCCTGCTCGCGGCGCTGATCGGCCGGCGGCTGACGCGGCCGCTGCGCGCGCTGAACGGCGCCATGCACCGCCTCGCGGCCGGCGAGACCGCCGTGCCGGTGCCGGCACGGGAGCGCCGGGACGAGATCGGCGCCATGGCGGGCGCCGTGCAGGTGTTCAAGGACGCGCTGATCGCCAAGGCCGAGACCGACGCCCGCGCCGCCGCCAGCGCCGACGGGGATGCCCGGCGGGCCGCCGCCCTCGACCGGCTGACCCGGTCCTTCGAGACCCGGGCCGGGACCCTGAGCCGCGGCCTCGCGACGGCGGCCGCCGACCTCGAGGCGACGGCGCGGACGCTGACCGTCACGGCCGCCCACACCACCGAGCGCACCGGCGCGGTGGCCGCGCAGGCGGCCGGCACCTCCGCCGACGTCCAGACCGCCGCGGCGGCCACCGAGGAGATGTCGGCCTCGGTCCAGGAGATCGCCGGGCAGGTGAACCGCGCCTCGGAGATCGCCGGGCAGGCCGCGATCAGCACCCGCCAGGGCGAGGCGACCGTGCGGGCGCTCGCCGCCGGCACCGAGAAGATCGGCGACGTGGTCGGCCTGATCGCCTCGATCGCCGGCCAGACCAACCTGCTGGCGCTCAACGCCACGATCGAGGCGGCCCGCGCGGGCGCGGCCGGGCGCGGCTTCGCGGTCGTCGCCTCCGAGGTGAAGGCGCTGGCCGAGCAGACCGCCAAGGCGACCGAGGAGATCTCCGGCCAGATCGGCCGGATCCAGGGTGAGACCCGGGACGCGGTCGCGGCGATCGGCGCGGTCGGCCGGACCATCGAGGAGATGCGCGGCATCGCGGTCGGGGTCGCGGCCGCCATGGAGGAGCAGAACGCCGCCATCCAGGAGATCGTCCGCGGCGTGGCGAGCGCCGCCACCGGGGCGCAGGGCGTGTCCGAGAACGTCGTCGACCTGCGCCGCGGCGCCGACGAGACCGGCAGCGCCTCCGAGCAGGTGCTGGCGGCCGCACGCGACCTCACCCGCGGCTCGGACGAGCTCGACCACGCCGTGAAGGCCTTCCTGGCCGAGGTCCAGGCTGCCTGAGGGCGCGGCCTGAGGGTGGCCTGAGGGGCGGGGCCCCCGCGGGCGGGCGGGCGGCGCTCAGCCCGCGGAGAAGCCCCGGACCGCGGCCCGCACCAGCGCGTCGATCATCGGCCGCACGTCGCTGACCCCGAGGGGACCCAGGCTGCCGAGATCGGCGAGATAGGTCATGCCGTGGACGCTGGACCACAGCGCCCGCGCCATCACGGGGATCGCCGCCTCGCCGAGGCGGCCACCGTCGCGCAGCACCCCCTCCAGGATCCCGAACAGGGCCGCGATGTCGGCCTGCACCGAGTCCGGCGCCGCCACCGTGCGCCGCTCGAAGATCGCCGCCCAGGCGGCGTGGTGCTCGGCCGCGAAGGCGAGATACGCGTCGGCCAGGCACAGGAGCCGCGCCTCCGTCTCCCGCGACGGACAGGCCGCTAGCGCCCCCACGAGGGTGTCCCGGAGCCGGCGCATGGTGACGGCGTTCGCCTCCAGGCGCAGCACTTCCAGGCTGTCGAACTGCGTGTAGACCGAGCCGACCGCCGTGCCGGCCCGCTCCGCGACGCCGCGGGCGGTCAGCGCCGCCGCGCCGCCCGCGTTCAGGATCGCCACCGCGGCCGCAATCAGGGCCTGGCGATCGGCCGCCCGATCGCCGGGCTCCTTCCGCGGCCGCCCCCTCACTTTTTTATGAACCTCGTTCATTTTATCCCTTGCGGCCCGGCACGTCCCGTGTTTACTTGTTTCATGAACGACGTTCAATCAAATCCGGACGCGGTCCGGCCCGTCGTTCCCGCGAGGTGAACCGTGATGAGGACCCTCTCCTTCCTGATGCGCGGCGTGATCGCCGACAACGCCCAGGCGATCCACGACGCCCATGCCGTGACGATCCTGCGCCAGCAGATCCGGGACGCCGCCGGCGCCCTGGCGACCGCCCGACGGGAACTCGCCGTCGCCATGGCCTACCACGCCGCCGAGGCGCGCGCCCTCGACGCCATCGGCACCCGCATCGACACCCTGTCGGACGGGGCGCGGCGGGCGCTCAGCGACGGGCGCGAGGATCTCGGGACCGAGGCGGCGATCCACATCGCCGCCCTGGAGGACGAGCGGGCCGACCGCCGGGCCGCCGCCGAGCGCTTCGCCGCGGAGGTCGAGCGGCTGAAGGGCCTGGTCGCGCAGGGCGGCGAGCGCCTGCGGGACCTCGACCGCGGGCTCCAGACCGCCCGCACCACCGAGGCGCTGCGGCGGGCCGGACTGGAGGGCCGCCGGGTCACGACCCTGTCGGCGGGGGCGCTCGGGGAGGCCGAGCGGACGCTGGCGCGCCTGCGCGAGCGGCAGGCGGCCGAGGCGGACGTCGCCGCCGCGCTGACCGCGCTCGAGGCCGAGGCCGCGGGCGGGATCGAGGCCGATCTCGAGGCGGCGGGCTACGGCCGCCCCCGCACCGACCCGCGGGCCGTGCTCGACCGCCTCAGGGCCGGCGCCTGACCGGCGCCGCACCGCTTCCCCTTCGATCATTCCTCAGGAGACCGCACCATGACACCGCAGATGCCCCATACCGGCGCCTGGAAGACCTTCACGCTGGTCAGCTTCGCCGTCGCCGCCGCCATGTTGACGTTCGGCATCTTCTTCCTGCCCGCCGACATCTGGATCAAGGGCTACCTCGCCATGGCGTCGCTGTTCCTCACGGGCACGACCTTCACCCTGGCCAAGACCCTGCGCGACGAACACGAGGCGAAGCGGCTGATCAACAAGATCGAGGATGCCGCCACGGAGCGCGTCCTGCGCGAGGTGGTGCCGGGCCGGCTCTGAGGCCCGGCAGGCCCGCGCCCCGACCCGGGCGGCGCGCGTCCGGGGTCGGGGAGGCGGCGCGCGGCGGAGCGCGGCACCTCCCCGGATCGCTCACGCCGCGGCGTCCAGGAACCCGGCCACGACCCGGGCGAATTCCGGGGTCCGCAGGTAGCCGTAGGATTTGTGCCGGTTCTCGGCGCCGTCCGGCCTCCGGTAGGCGTTGATCACCGGTACGTCCCGCACCCGCACCCCGGCGGCGTTCGGCGCGTAGAGGGCCGCGAGGTCGTCGCCCACCGTGGCGATGTCCTGGCGATCCATCAGGTTGGTCCAGGCGGCGAGCGCCGCAGGCACCCGGAGGTCGCCGTGCTCGTCGGCGAGCTTCAGCTTCAATTCGGCGAGCCCGAGGGGCGCGCCGAGGGTGACGAGGTCGCAGCGGGGCATCGGCGTCCCGTCCGCCTCGGCGGCGCGCAGCACGTCGTAGGCGATCAGGCCGCCCATCGAGTGCGCGGCGATCAGCACGCGGTCCGCCGCGGCCGCCGCCAGGGCGTCGCGCAGGCGCGCCCGCGCCGCCGCCCGGAAGTCCGCGTCCTCGTAGTAGCCCCAGAGGTCGTCGAGGCGGTATTCCAGGATCAGGTCGTCCACCGGCGTCAGACCGGCGGCCTCCTGCAGGTGCGACAGGCCGCGGTAGATCCGGTCGGTGAGGGTCGGCTCGGCGCGCTCCGGCTCCCCCGCCGGGGAGGGGAACGGCCCGAGGCCGTGATCGGGGCGGTAGGGCTCGCGGTTGCGGTCGCCCGCGAGCGGCTGCGGGTAGCGCAGGTCGGCCCAGTAGACGAAGGTGAAGGGCAGGTCGGGCTCCGCGACCCGGAGCCCGAGATTGCGGTCGAGCCCCTCGCGGATCGCGGCGCGCCACCAGGCGGCCTTCTCGTCCCGGGGCGGCTTGTTGGCGAGCCCGTGGATGCCGATGATGTGCGTCCGACCCAGTGTCCGCTCCCAGACCGAAGAGAGTGCCGGCCGGGCAAGATAGGGCCGCCCCGCGCGGACGGAACTGCGGCTTAGTTTCCGCGCGGCCCGCCGTCACGCCGCTACCCTCCGCCGTCACCTGGCCGTCACCTCGCCGTCACGCCCGCCGATACCCCATTGCCACGCGGCCGCTCCGCCATAGCTGCGCTGCGGGAACCGGATCGGGCCCGGGGCCTTCTCCCACGACAGATGATCCTGCCGCGCTTGCGTCCCGGTCGCGCGGCCAATGACGAGGACGGTGGCCCGATGCGGCGCGCCCACAGCATGGATTTCGGGGCCGAGATGGTCGGGGGCGGCGTCCGCTTCGCCCTCTGGGCGCCCACCGCCCGGAGCGTCGACCTCGTCGTCGACGGCGTCGACCACCCGCTGCCCGAATCCGGCGGCGGCTGGCGCCGCACGGCCCTGCCGGGGGTGAAGCCCGGCGCCCGCTACGGCTTCCGCGTCGACGGCGACCTCGTCGTGCCCGATCCCGCCTCCCGCTTCCAGCCGGACGACGTCTCGGGCCTCAGCGAGGTGATCGACCCGCGGAGCTTCGAGTGGTCCGACGCGGGCTGGACCGGGCGGCCCTTCGAGGAGGCGGTGATCTACGAGTGCCATGTCGGCACCGCGACGCCGGAGGGCACCTATGCCGGCCTGCAGGCCCGGCTTCCCGACCTCAAGGCGCTCGGCGTCACCGCCCTCGAGCTGCTGCCGCTCGCCGACTTCAAGGGCTCGCGCAACTGGGGCTACGACGGCGTCCAGCCCTACGCGCCGGACGGCGCCTACGGTCGACCGGACGACCTCAAGCGCCTGATCGACGCCGCCCACGGGCTGGGCCTGATGGTCTATCTCGACGCGGTCTACAACCACTTCGGGCCGGCCGGGAACTACCTCCACGCCTATGCCGGGACGTTCTTCACCGAGCGCCACCAGACCCCCTGGGGCGCGGGCATCAACTTCGACGGCAAGGAGAGCGGCGCCACGGTGCGGCAGTTCTTCATCCAGAACGCCCTGTACTGGCTGGAGGAGTATCATTTCGACGGCCTGCGCTTCGACGCCGTCCACGCCATCCTCGACGATTCGCCCCGCCACTTCCTGGCCGAGCTCGGCGAGACGGTCCGGAGGATCTTCCCGAACCGGCAGATCCACCTGATGCTGGAGAACGAGGCCAACCAGGCCCGCTGGCTGGAGCGCGACGCCGCCGGGCGCCCGAAGATACACGACGCCCAGTGGGCCGACGACCTGCACCATTGCTGGCACGTCCTGCTCACCGGCGAGGACGCCGGCTACTATAAAAGCTTTGCCGACAAACCGGTCGCCCACCTGGCCCGCTGCCTCGCCGAGGGCTTCGCCTACCAGGGCGAGCCCTTCCCGACGCTCGACAACCACCCGCGCGGCGAGCCCTCCGGGCACCTGCCGCCCTCCGCCTTCGTGACCTTCCTGCAGAACCACGATCAGGTCGGCAACCGGGCGCTCGGCGAGCGGCTCAACCACCTCGCGGATCCCAAGAAACTCGACCTCGCCCGGGCCGGGCTCCTCCTGGCGCCGCAGATCCCGATGCTCTGGATGGGCGAGGAATGGTCGGCCTCGGCGCCGTTCCTGTTCTTCGTCGACTTCGCGCCCGACGCGGACCTGAACAAGGCGGTGCGCGACGGGCGCCGCCGGGAGTTCAAGAGCTTCGCGGCCTTCGCGGACGACACCTCCAAGATCCCGGACCCGACCGAGGCCGAGACCTTCGCGGCCTCGAAGCTCGACTGGTCCGAGCGGGAGCGCTCGCCCCACCGCGAGGTGCTGGCCGAGACGACGCGGCTCCTGGGGCTGCGCCGCGACGTGGTCGTGCCCCTGGCGAAGTCCGGCTACGACGGCGCCGCCGCCGCGATGCCGCGCCCGGACGTGGTCGACTGCACGTGGCGCTTCGGCGCCGGCACCCTGCGCTTCGTCGCCAATGTCGGGACCGAACCCTTCGCGCTGGATCCGGGCGGTGCCCGGCCGGTCTGGACCAACGCCCCGGACGGGGCCGGACGCGATCTCCCGTCCTGGACGGGCGTGTTCCTGACGGAGTCCCGCGCGTGAGCCGCCTCGAGACACTCGCCGACCTCGTCGGCGTCGCCCCCGGCTACACCGACGCCTTCGGCCAGCCCGTCGAGACGTCGCTGGAGGTGCGCCGCGGCCTGCTGGCGGCCCTCGGCTTCGCGGTGGAGGACGAGGCGGCGATCGCCGCGAGCCTCGCGGAGGTCGAGCGCCTGCGCCGCGGCCTGATCCCGCCGCTCCTGCCGGT
This sequence comes from Methylobacterium sp. 190mf, assembly GCF_900107945.1. Lineage (NCBI taxonomy): Bacteria > Pseudomonadati > Pseudomonadota > Alphaproteobacteria > Hyphomicrobiales > Methylobacteriaceae > Methylobacterium > Methylobacterium sp. 190mf. Next base: position 183,263 of record NZ_FNVI01000006.1, read on the forward strand.
GGAGGCCCGCCGGGCCGCCCGGGTGCCGGTGCGCCCGCAGGACGGCGCGCCCCACACCCTGGTCTGGCGCCTCGTCGACGAGCGCGGCGCCGCTCGCGAGGGCCGGGCCAACCCGCAGGGGTCGGAGCCCGGCTTCGAGCTGCCGCCGCTGACCCCGGGCTATCACCGCCTCACCGTCCAGGCCGGGCAGACCCGCGCCGAGGCCTGGGTGATCGCCGCGCCGCAGCGCTGCTGGCGCCCGCGGCCCTACACGGAGGAGGGCGCCTCCGACTGGGGCATGGCCGCCCAGCTCTACGGCCTGCGCTCGGCCACCAATATCGGCATCGGCACCTACGCGGATGCCGGCGAGGCCGCCCGCGAGGCCGCCCTGCGTGGGGCGGCGTTCTTGGGGCTCAGCCCGGTCCACGCCCTGTTCGGCTCCGACCGGACCAAGATCTCGCCCTACTCGCCCTCCTCGCGGCTGTTCCTGGAGACGCTGTTCATCGCCCCGCGCAGCCTGCCGGGGCTCGCGGGCTCCCGGGCCGAGGCGCTGCTCGCCGAGCGCGCGGACGCGATCACGGCTTTGCGCGAGGCCGCCCTCGTCGACCACCAGGGCGTCCACGACGTGCTCGACCCGGTGCTCCGGGCGCTCTGGGCCGAGTCACCGGCCCGGGCCGGCACCGACGCGGGCTTCGAGCAGTTCCGCCAGGAGGGCGGGGAGGATCTCGAAGCGCACGCCCTGTTCGAGGCGCTGTCCGAGCATTTCCGGGGGCAGGGGGCGCACTGGCTGGGCGACTGGCCGGAGGCGTATCGCCGCGTCGGCACGGAGGCGGTCCGAGCCTTCGCGGCGGGGAACGCGGACCTCGTCGGCTACCACGCGTGGCTGCAGTACCTCGCCGACCGGCAGCTTGCCGAGGCCTCCGCGGCGGCGCTTGGGGCCGGCATGCGGGTCGGGCTCTACCGCGACCTCGCGGTCGGCGCCGACCGGGGCGGTTCCGAGATCTGGTCGCATCCCGAGCGCTTCGCCGACAAGGTCTCGATCGGCGCGCCGCCGGACCTGCTCGCACCGAAGGGCCAGAACTGGGGCCTGCCGGCCTTCGATCCGCTGGCGATGGAGCGCGACGGGCTCGCGGCCTTCCGGGCCCTGGTCCAGGCCAACATGCGCCACGCCGGCGCGATCCGGATCGACCACGCCTTCCAGCTCGCCCGCCTGTTCCTGATCCCGCTGGGGGCGGGGGCCCAGGCCGGCGCCTACGTGGCCATGCCGTTCGAGCCGATGCTGGCGGTGCTGCGGCTGGAGAGCCACCGCAACAAGTGCCTCGTCATCGCGGAGGATCTCGGCACGGCGCCGGAAGGCTTCTCCGACGCGCTGATGCGGGCCGGGGTGCTGAGCTACCGGATCCTCGCCTTCGAGCGCGAGGCCGACGGACGCTTCAAGCCGCCCTCGGCCTACCCGCGGGACGCGCTCACCGCCATCACCACCCACGACCTGCCGACCTTCGTCGGCTGGTGGCGCGGGGTCGACACCGACACCCGCCAGTCGCTCGGCCTCTACGATCAGGAGCGGGCCGAGGTCGAGCGGGGCGAGCGCGTCGTCGAGCGCCGCCGCCTCGCCGAGGCGCTGGCGGCCGAGCAGCTGCTGCCCTCCGCCGAGCCGCCGGATTCCGCGCCCTTCGAGGCCGCCGCCCGCTACCTCGCCCGCGCGCCCGCGATGCTCACCGCCGTCCAGTACGAGGACGTGGTCTCGGAACTCGCCCAGGCCAACGTGCCCGGCTCGACCGAGGGCTACCCGAACTGGCGGCGCAAGCTCGACCGGGATCTCGTGGACATCGCCGCCCCCGGCGGGCCGCTGGCGAAGCTCGCGGCGTCCCTCTCGGCCGAGGCGCGGGGCCCGCGCTCGGGCGCCGCGCGGCTCGCCGCGCCGCCGCCGCGCGCGACCTACCGGCTGCAGTTCCACAAGGACTTCACCTTCGCGGATGCGGGCCGGATCGTCCCCTACCTGCACCGGCTCGGGATCAGCCACGTCTACGCCTCGCCGCTCCAGAAGGCGCGGCCCGGCTCGACCCACGGCTACGACATCGTCGATCACGGCGCGATCAACCCGGAGCTCGGCGGCGAGGCGGGCTTCATCGCGCTCTCCGAGACGCTCCACGCCCACGGGATCAAGCTCCTGCTCGACATCGTCCCGAACCACATGGGCGTCGGCGGCTCCGACAATCCGTGGTGGCTCTCGGTGCTCGAATGGGGCTCCCTGTCGCCCTTCGCCGACGCCTTCGACATCGACTGGCAGCGGCTCGGAGCCGGGCGCAACCTCGTGATCCCATTCCTCGGCGACCGCTACGGCGAGGCCCTGGAGAAGGGCACGCTGGAGCTGAAGTTCGACCCCGAGACCGGCGCCTTCAGCGTCTGGCACTACGAGCACCAGCTGCCGATCCGCCCCTTGAGCTACCCGACCATCCTCAACCGGGTGATCGCCGCGATCGGGGCGGTGGACGACGACACCACCGCGGAACTGCTCGCCATCTCCGAGCGGCTGCGGGCGATGTCGATCGATACCGACGAGACCCGCCGCAAAGGCTTCCCCGAGGAGGCCGAGGGGCTGAAGCGCCGGCTCGCCGAGATCTACGGCGTGTCGCCGCTGATCCAGGAGGCCACCGCCAGCACGCTGGCGCTGCTCAACGGCTTCAAAGGCCGCCCGGACAGTTTCGGGCCGTTGCACCGGCTGCTGGAGGCGCAGGCCTACCGGCTGGCCCACTGGCGGGTGGCGTCGAGCGACATCAACTACCGCCGCTTCTTCGACGTGAACTCGCTCGCCGGCCTGCGGGTCGAGCTGTCCGACATCTTCCACCGCTCGCACGAGACCGTGTTCCGGCACGTCCGCGAGGGCCAGATCGACGGCCTGCGCATCGACCATATCGACGGCCTCGCCGACCCGCTGGGCTACGCAAGGGCGCTCCAGGCGGCTGTCGGACCGGGCTTCTACGTCGTCGTCGAGAAGATCCTGGAGCCGGGCGAGCGGCTGCGGCCCTGGCCGGTGGCCGGGACCACGGGCTACGACGTGCTCAACCAGCTCGACGGGATCCTGGTCGACAAGAGCCGGCGCGGGAAAATCGAGCGGCTCTACACCTGGGCCACGGGCTTCGACGAGCCCTACGGCTTCCAGCTCCGCGCCGCCAAGGCCGAGATCCTCGAGATCAGCTTCGCGAGCGAGCTGGAGGTGCTGACCACCGACCTCAAGGAGGTCGCCGACGCCGACCGGCGCACCCGCGACTTCACCGTCAACGCGCTGCGCCGGGCGCTGATCGAGATCATCGCGCGCTTCCCGACCTACCGGAGCTACCTGCCGTCGGATCTGGAGGAGGGCGAGGTCGAGCCCGAGGATGTCCGCCTGATCGAGGGCGCCGTCGCCAAGGCCAAGCGCTGGTCGAGCCTGCCGGACCGCTCGGTCCACGACTTCGCCGCCGACGTCCTGCTCGGTCGGGTCGAGACGGCGGGCCCCGGCCGGCCGGACCCGCGGGTGGTGCTGCGCTTCCGCCGCCGGTTCCAGCAGCTCACCGGCCCGGTCATGGCCAAGAGCCTGGAGGACACGCTGTTCTACCGCTACGCGTGCCTCCTGGGCCTCAACGAGGTCGGCGGCGATCCGGGCGAGTACGGGATCGACGCGGAGCACTTCCACGATCTGCAGATCGCCCGCGCCCGGGACTGGCCGAGCGCCATGATCACCACCGCGACCCACGACACCAAGCGGGGCGAGGATGCCCGCACGCGGCTGCTCGCCCTCTCGGAGATCCCCGAGGAATGGGCCAAGGCCTGGGACTTGTGGCAGCGGGTCGCCGGCCCGCACCTCGCCCGGATCGACGGCGAGCCGGCCCCGGACGCCAACGACCAGTGGATGTTCTTCCAGGCGATCCTGGGCGCCTGGCCGCTGGAGCTTCTGGAGCGGGACGAGGCCGGGGCGATCGCGGATTTCCGGGACCGGCTGATCGCCTACGGCGAGAAGGCCATGCGGGAGGGCAAGCGCCGGTCGAGCTGGGTCAACGTTGACGAGGTCTACGAGGGCGCGGTCAAGCGGCTGTTCACGGCGCTGATCGCCCCGGGGTCGGATTTCCTGAGCGAACTCCGGCCCTTCGCCCGACGGCTCGCCCATCTCGGCATGCTGGCGAGCCTCGGCCGGACGGTCCTGAAATGCACCCTGCCGGGCCTGCCCGACACCTACCAGGGCACGGAGATCTGGGATTTCTCCTTCGTCGACCCCGACAACCGCCGCCCGGTGGATTACCCGGCCCTGGAGCGGATGCTGGAAGAGGGCGGGGCGCCCGCGGAGCTGCTGGGCCACTGGCCGGACGGGCGGGTCAAGCAGGCGACGCTGACGCGGCTCCTCGCCGAGCGGGCCGAGCGCCCGGATTTCTACGCCAGCGCCGCCTACGAGCCCGTCGCGGCCACCGGCGCCCGGGCCGACCACGTCATCGCCTACCGGCGGACCGACCCCGTCCAAGAGGGCGGCGACCTGTTCGTGGCGGTGCCGCGGCTGGTGGCGGGCTTCGTCGGGGAAGCCGTCTGGTCGGGCGAGGCCTTTGCCGGCACCCGGGTCGATCTCGGGGCGGGGACGCGCTGGCGGGACCTCGCCTCGGGGCGGGTGGTGGAGGGGGAGGGGGCCGATCTCGGCGCTCTCCTGCGCGACCTCCCCTACGCGGTGCTGCGGCGGGAACCGTGACCGCGCCGTCATCGCGAGCGGAGCGAGGCGACCCAGGGCAGCGCGACCTGGATCAGCGTGGCGCCGCTCGCAGAGACGGCGGCGGTCCGGGCGCGTCTTCCGGTGGCCCCTCCGCAGCCCTGTCACGCGACTCTGCTGAGACACGTCGGACCGGATCGCGCGGCACAGCCCGGCGGTTCGGGCGTTACGACACTGGGAACGGGAGCCGAGAGGCAGCATGAACGCACCGACCAAAGCCGCTGCGACGTCCGGGGCCGCGGCCGTCCTGCCGGCCGCGCTGGCCCCCCGGGCCGAGGGGCCGCGGATCTACAACCTGTTCCCGCTCCTGGTCGGGCGCGTCTCGGACTGGACGGCCGAGCTGCCGCGGATCGCCGCCCTCGGCTTCGACTGGGTCTACCTCAACCCGTTCCACCAGACCGGCGGCTCGCGGAGCCTCTACGCGGTCGCCGATCCCGAGCGCCTCGACGAGCGGTTCCGCGACCAAGACGGCACGCCCGACGACGAGCAGATCCGCCGCTTCTGCACCGCCGCCGAGGCTCTGGGCCTGTCGGTGATGACCGACCTCGTGATCAACCACACCGCCGACAACGCCCGGCTCGCCACCGAGCGGCCCGACCTGTTCATGAAGGAGCCCGACGGCTCGATCATGCACCCGGCGGCCGTCGACCCGGACGACCCGTCGATCCGCACCGTCTGGGGCGATCTCGCCGAGCTCGACTACCACACGCCCGCCGCCCGGGACGAGCTGACCCGGATCTGGGGTGCCTACGTGGCGCATCTGCAGGGGCTCGGCGTGACGGGCTTCCGGTGCGACGCCGCCTACAAGGTGCCGCCGGAGACTTGGCGCGTCCTGATCGGGGAGGCCAAGGGGCGCGATCCCGCCTGCCTGTTCGCCGCCGAGACCCTGGGCTGCACCTTCGAGGAGGCCAAGGCGACGGCCGGCGCCGGCTTCGACTACCTGTTCAACTCCTTCGCGTGGTGGGACCTGAGGAAGCCCTGGGCGCTCGAGCAGTACGAGCGCCTGCGGGTGCTGGCCCCCTCGATCGCCTTCCCCGAGAACCACGACATGACGCGGCTCGCCGCCGAGATTGGCGGCGGCCCGGAGGCGGTGGCGGCGCACCTGCGCACCCGCTACGCGCTCGCGGCCTTCTTCTCGGCCGGCGTGCTCATGCCGATCGGCTACGAGTGGGGCTACCGGCGGGCGCTGCACGTGGTCGAGACCACCCCGCGCGACCGCGAGAATGAGACCGGCATCGACATCTCCGGCTCCATTCGGGCGATCAACGCCCTGCGGGCGGAGCTGCCGGCCGCCAATGTCGAGGGCGCGCAGATCCGGATCTCGGCCCCCGACAGCGATCTGGTGGCGCTCGCCCGCTTCGACACCGGCCACCCGGCCTCGGCGCGGCACGGGTTGATCGTGCTCTACAACCCGACCGACCGGCCGGTGCCGGTCGAGGCCGGCGCGCTCGTGGCCCGCACCGGCGGGATGCTCGGCGCCTTCGTCGACCGGACCCCGGAGGCCGAGCCGATCGCGTTCCATCCCGGCAGCGCCATCGACCTGATGCCGGGCGAGTTGCGCATCCTCGCGGCCAGCGCCCAGGAGGTCGCCCGCCAGCCGGCGCGCGGCACCCCGGACGGGGAGGGAAGGGTGGTGATCGAGGCGGTCAGCCCCGAGATCGACGGCGGTCGCTCGGCGGTGAAGCGGATCGTCGGCGAGTCCCTGCGGGTCGAGGCCGACATCTTCTCCGACGGCCACGAGATCATCGACGCCGCGATCCTGTCGCGGGTCGCCGGCACCGAGGCGTCTGGAGGCGAGACTTGGCGCGAGGACCCGATGGTCTTCGTCGACAACGACCGCTGGGCCGGGCACTTCCCCCTCGAGCGGAACGCCCGCTACGAGTTCACCCTGATCGCGTGGCGCGACGCGTTCTCGTCCTGGGTGCGCGACACCCTGAAGAAGCGCGCCGCCGGCGTCGACGTGCGGCTCGAGACGATCGAGGGCGTGGCGCTCGTCGGGACCGCGGCCTCGCTCGCCCGGACCCGCGGCGGCCGCGACGCCGAGCGCCTCGCCGCGCTGGTGGCGGCGCTCGCCGCCGAGGAGACCGGCTCGGCGGCCCAGCTCGACCGGATCCTCGCCCCCGACGCGGCGAGCCTCGTGCGCCGGAACGCCGAGCGGGTGAACCTGACCCGCTATCCCGTGACCCTGCCGGTGATCGCCGACCGCCTCGCGGCCCGGTTCTCCGCCTGGTACGAGATCTTCCCGCGCTCCCAGTCGATGGACGTGAACCGCCACGGCACCTTCGACGACGTGATCCGGCGCCTGCCCGAGATCCGCGAGCTCGGCTTCGACGTTCTCTACTTCACGCCGATCCACCCCGTGGGTCGGACCAACCGCAAGGGGAAGAACAACACCCTCAAGGCCGAGCCCGGCGATGTCGGCTCGGTCTACGCGGTCGGCGCGGAGGAGGGCGGCCACGAGGCCGTGCATCCCGACCTCGGCACGCTCGCGGATTTCGAGCGGCTGGTCGCGGCGAGCCACGCCTACGGCATGGAGATCGCCCTCGACTTCGCGATCCAGTGCTCGCCGGACCATCCCTGGATCAAGAACCACCCGGAATGGTTCGAGTGGCGCCCCGACGGCACCCTGAAATTCGCCGAGAACCCGCCGAAGAAGTACGAGGACATCTCGAACGTCCACTTCTACGGGGGCGCCCTGCCCTCGCTCTGGATCGAGCTGCGCGACATCCTGCTCGGCTGGTGCGCGCGCGGCGTGCGCATCTTCCGGGTCGACAACCCGCACACCAAGCCGATCCCGTTCTGGGAATGGGTGATCGGCGAGGTCAACGGCCGCTACCCGGACGCGATCTTCCTCGCCGAGGCCTTCACCCGGCCGAAGATGATGAAGAAGCTCGCCAAGGCCGGCTACCAGCAGAGCTACACCTACTTCACGTGGCGCAACACCAAGCAGGAGCTCACCGACTACGCCCTGGAGCTGGCCGGCGAGATGGGCGAGTACTACCGCCCGAACTTCTTCGCCAACACCCCCGACATCAACCCGTACTTCCTCCAGACCAGCGGGCGGGCGGGGTTCGTCATCCGCGGCACGCTCGCCGCGACCCTGTCGTCGGTCTACGGCATCTACAACGGCTTCGAGCTGTGCGAGGCCGCGCCGTACCCGGGCAAGGAGGAGTATCTCAACTCCGAGAAATACGAGCTCAAGGCCTGGGACTACGACCGGCCGGGCAACATCCGCGAGCACATCGTCAAGCTCAACAGGATCCGGCGCGAGAACCCCGCCCTCTGGGACTTCCGCAACGTGACCTTCACGGGCGCCTGGAACGACAACATCATCGCCTACGCCAAGGCGACGCCGGAGCGCGACAACTGCGTCTTCACCATGGTCAACCTCGACCCGAAGAACCGCCAGGAATGCACCTACGAGGTGCCGCTCTGGCTGTTCGGCCTGCCCGACGACGGCGCCGTCGAGGTCGAGGACCTGCTCCAGGGCTACACGTTCGAGTTGCGCGGCAAGACCCACCGCATCGCCCTCGATCCGGCCGAGCGATCCTGCGTGATCTGGCGCCTCCGGGCGCCGCGGCGGGTTGCGGGCTGAGGCCGCGCGTGGCACTCGGCCATGGCCCTTGAATGCGGCGGCGGGAATTCCCGTCGCCGACCCTCGCACCCGCGCGGCGGCCCGCCGCCCGCGCCCCGGCCGGGTCCCCCGCCGGTCCCGTCAGACTCGACCGATGAGGCAGCGACGCGATGATCGATCGCAGCGACCCGCAATGGTACCGTGACGCCATCATCTACCAGATCCACGTCAAGTCGTTCTTCGACTCGAACAACGACGGGATCGGGGATTTCGAGGGCCTGACCCAGCGCCTCGACTACGTGCGCGATCTCGGCGTGACGGCGATCTGGCTGATGCCGTTCTATCCCTCGCCGCTGCGCGACGACGGCTACGACATCGCCGATTACCGGGACATCAACCCGTCCTACGGGACCATGGAGGACTTCAAGGCCTTCGTGGAGGCGGCGCACGAGCGCGGTCTGCGGGTCATCACCGAGCTCGTCATCAACCACACCTCGGACCAGCACCCCTGGTTCCAGGCCGCCCGCGAGGCCCCTCCCGGCTCGCCCGAGCGCGACTTCTACGTCTGGTCGGACACCGACGAGCCGTACAAGGACACGCGGATCATCTTCCTCGACACCGAGGCGTCGAACTGGACCTGGGACCCGGTCGCCAAGCAGTATTTCTGGCACCGGTTCTACAGTCACCAGCCGGATCTCAACTTCGACAACCCGAAGGTGCTGGAAGCGGTCATCGACGTGATGCGCTACTGGCTCGACATGGGCGTCGACGGCCTGCGGCTCGACGCGATCCCCTACCTGATCGAGCGCGACGGCACGAACTGCGAGAACCTCGCCGAGACCCACGACGTCATCAAGGCGATCCGCGCCGCGCTGGACGCGAGCTACCCCGACCGGATGCTGCTCGCCGAGGCCAACCAGTGGCCCGAGGAGACCGCGCAGTATTTCGGCGACGGCGACGAGTGCCACATGGCGTTCCATTTCCCGCTGATGCCGCGGATGTACATGGCGATCGCCCGGGAGGACCGGCACCCGATCACCGACATCATGCGCCAGACCCCGGAGATCCCGGAGGGCTGCCAGTGGGCGATCTTCCTGCGCAACCACGACGAGCTGACGCTCGAGATGGTCACGGCCGAGGAGCGTGACTACCTCTGGTCGTTCTACGCCGCCGAGCGGCGCGCCCGGATCAACCTCGGCATCCGCCGACGCCTCGCGCCGCTCCTCGAGAACGACCGGCGCAAGATCGAGCTGATGAAGTCCCTCGTCCTGTCGATGCCCGGCACGCCGGTGCTCTACTACGGCGACGAGGTCGGCATGGGCGACAACATCTACCTCGGCGACCGCGACGGCGTGCGCACGCCGATGCAGTGGTCGCCCGACCGCAACGGCGGCTTCTCGCGGGCGAATCCCCAGAAGCTGTTCCTGCCGGCGATCCAGGACCCGATCTACGGGTTCGACGCGATCAACGTCGAGGCGCAGACCCAGGCCCAGACGAGCCTGCTGAACTGGACGCGGCGCATGATCGCGATCCGCAACAACAGCGTCGCGCTGGGGCGCGGCACCATCCAGTTCCTGTACCCGTCGAACCGGAAGGTGCTCGCCTGGATCCGCGAGCACGAGGACGAGCGGATTCTGTGCGTGGCGAACCTGTCGCGCGCGCCGCAGGCGGTGCAGCTCGACCTGTCGGAGTTGCGCACCGCGGTGCCGATCGAGCTGACCGGTGGCACCGAGTTCCCGCCGATCGGCGACCTGCCCTACCTGCTGACCCTGCCGTCCTACGGCTTCTACTGGTTCTCCTTGAGCGCCGCCCGGTCGGGGGTGATCGGCCCGCAGCAGGAGCCGCCCGAGCTGTTCACCCTGGTGCTCACCGGCGGGATCGAGACCCTGATGAGCGGGCGCGAGCGCGTCGCCTTCGAGCGCACCGTGGTGCCGCCGTTCCTGACGAGCCGGCGCTGGTTCGGCGCCAAGGGCTCGCGGATCAAGGCCACGAAGGTCGTCGACTGCGCCGCCCTGAAGGACGTCGACGGCAGCGCGCGCTTCCTGCTGCCGCGGCTGCAGGTGCAGCTCGCCAGCGGCGAGACCCAGGAATACTTCGTGCCCGTGGGCGTCGAGGAGGGCCGCGAGGACGAGACCCTCATGCCCTTCGCGGTGGCGCGGGTGCGCCGGGGGCCGCGCACCGGCCTGCTCTACGGGGCGGCCGGCTCCAACGACTTCGCCGCCTGCCTGATCGACGACATGCGGCAGGCCCGCGAGATCCCCACGGAGACCGGGCGGCTCGTCTTCGCCGTCACCTCGGCCTTCGACCCGGACGTCACGGTCGACGTGGCCGACATCCGCCGGCTCTCGGGCGAGCAGAGCAACACCTCGATCGCCATCGGCTCGAAGATGATGCTCAAGCTGCTGCGCCGCCTGCAGCCGGGCCTGCATCCCGAGATCGAGGTCGGGCGCTTCCTCACCGAGAAGGCGGGGTTCTCGAATACACCCGCCCTGCTCGGCACCCTGGAGCATGTCGCCGAGGACGGCACCCGGACCGCCCTGGCGGTCCTGCAGAAGTTCGTGATGAACCAGGGCGACGCCTGGACCCTGATGCTGGAGGGCCTGCGCCGGGACTTCGAGACCGTGGTGCTCACGCCCGAGAGCGAGGCCGCGACCCCCGAGGAGGCGTTCCAGGCCCACCGGCCCTGGGCCGACCTGCTCGGCCGGCGCACCGCCGAGCTGCACGCGGCGCTCGCCATCGAGACCGACGACCCGGCCTTCGCGGCCGAGCCGTTCACCGGGGACGACCTCGCCGTGCTGGCGCGCGACGCCCGCCACCAGGCCGAGCGCGCCTTCCGGGCGCTCAAGGGCCTCGCCGACCGCGGCCTCGACGCCGGCAAGCCGGCCTGCGCGGAGCTCGGCCAGCGCCGGGGCGAGGTCGAGGCGCTGATCGCCGCGCTCACCGAAGCGCCGGTCCGGGGCGCCCACAAGACCCGCATCCACGGCGACTACCATCTGGGCCAGGTGCTGGTCGCCGAGAACGACCTGATCATCGTCGACTTCGAGGGCGAGCCCTCGCGCCCGGCCGACGAGCGCCGGGCCAAGTCGATGCCTCTGCGGGACGTCGCCGGGCTGATGCGCTCCTTCGCGTACGGCGCCGAGACGGTGATCCGGGAGATCACCGCGCGGTTCGCCGATTCCGAGGAGCGGGCGCGGGACGCGGCGACCGCGTGGCGCGGCATGATCGAGGCGGCGTTCCTCGCCGGCTACGAGACGGCGGTCGAGGGCTCCCGGGCGGCGGTGACCGATCCGGAGAGCCGGACCCGGCTGCTGCGCCTCTGCCTGCTGACCAAGGCGCTCTACGAGGTCGACTACGAGGCCAACAACCGGCCGGACTGGATCGAAATCCCCGCCCGTGGGGTTCTCACCATTCTGGACACGGACGGACACGAGCCCGGAGCATCTGAATGACGGCGATCGACGAGACCTTCGCACGACGGGCCGACCCGGGCACGGGGACGGCGCGGACCGCGGATGTCCCGGGCTCCGGCGCCGCGCAGCCGCCGAGCGTCCACCCGGACGCGGTCGCCGCGCTGATGGCCGCCAACCACGGCGACCCCTTCGCGGTGCTCGGGCCCCACCGGGTCGGGCCGAAGGCCTGGGAGGTGCGCGCCGTGCTGCCCGAGGCGCGGGCCGCCACCCTGGTGATGGACGGCCGCACCGCGCCCTTCGAGAAGCGCCATCCGGACGGGTTCTGGGTCGCCAAGGTCGAGGGCGAGCACCGGCCGCTCTACGAGATCGAGGTCGAGTCCTGGGACGGGACGAAGCGCCGCCGCTACGACCCCTACGGCTTCGGCTCCTCGATCGAGCAGTACGACGTGGCGGCGCTCCGCGAGGTTGGCACCAACCTCGTCTACCGGATGCTCGGCGCGCAGTCGGGGCAGCTCGACGGCATCGACGGCTTCCGCTTCGCCGTCTGGGCGCCCAACGCCCGCAAGGTCAGCGTCGTCGGCGACTTCAACGACTGGGACGGGCGGCGCCACCCGATGCGCCTCTGGCAGGACGGCGGCATCTGGGAGCTGTTCGTGCCGGGCCTCAAGGCCGGCGTGCGCTACAAGTTCGAGATCCGCGGCCCCGACGGGTCCCTGGTCCCGCTCAAGGCCGACCCGGTCGCCTTCGCGGCCCAGCACCCGCCGGAGACCGCCTCGGTCACCCACGGGACGGGCGACTTCGACTGGCGCGATTCCGGCTGGATGAGCACCCGCGGCGCCAAGGACCCGCGCCACGCGGCGATCTCGATCTACGAGGTCCATCTCGGCTCCTGGGCGCGGGTGCCCGAGGAGGGCAACCGCTACCTCACCTACAAGGAACTCGGCGACCGGCTGATCCCCTACGTCAAGGATCTGGGCTTCACCCATATCGAGATGCTGCCGATCACCGAGTTCCCGTTCGACGGGTCCTGGGGCTATCAGCCGGTCTCGCTGTTCGCGCCGACGAGCCGCTTCGGAAGCCCTGAGGACTTCGCGGCCTTCGTGGACGCGGCCCACGAGGCCGGCATCGGCGTGCTGCTCGACTGGGTGCCGGGTCACTTCCCGCTCGACGCCCACGGGCTCGGCCTGTTCGACGGCACCCACCTCTACGAGCACGCCGACCCGCGCCAGGGCTTCCACCAGGACTGGGGCACCTACATCTACAATTTCGGGCGGACCGAGGTCGCGACGTTCCTCGCCGCCAACGCCCGGTTCTGGCTGGAGCACTACCACCTCGACGGCCTGCGCGTGGATGCCGTGGCGTCGATGCTCTACCTCGACTACTCGCGCCGCCAGGGCGAGTGGATCCCGAACCGCTATGGCGGCAACGAGAACCTCGACGCCATCGACTTCCTGCGCAAGACCAACGAGGCGACCTACAGCCACGCCCCGGGGACGATCACGGTGGCGGAGGAATCGACCTCCTGGCCGGGCGTCTCGCACCCGACCTACACGGGCGGCCTCGGCTTCGGCTTCAAGTGGAACATGGGCTGGATGCACGACACCCTGCATTTCATGCAGGAGGATCCGATCCATCGCCGCTACCACCACCACAACCTGACCTTCGGGCTGCTCTACGCCTTCTCGGAGAATTTCATCCTGCCGCTCTCCCACGACGAGGTCGTGCACGGGAAGGGCTCGCTGCTCGGCAAGATGCCGGGCGACCGCTGGCAGAAATTCGCGAATCTCCGGGCCTATTACGGCTTCATGTGGGGGCATCCCGGCAAGAAGCTGCTGTTCATGGGCGGCGAGTTCGGCCAGGAGCGGGAGTGGAACCACGACAACAGCCTGGACTGGCACCTCCTGGACGATCCCCTGCACAAGGGCGTCCAGAGCGTGATCCGCGACCTGAACCGGCTCTACGTCTCGACCCCGGCCCTCTACGGCCGCGACGTCGAGCATACTGGCTTCCAGTGGCTGGTGGCGGACGACCAGGACAACAGCGTCATCGCCTGGGCCCGCAAGGGTGCCAAGCCCGGCGAGGTGGCGATCGTGGTGTCGAACTTCACACCGGTGCCGCGCGAGGGCTACCGGATCGGCGTGCCGCAGGCGGGGTTCTACCGGGAGGCGTTCAACTCGGATGCCGGCGTGTACGGCGGGTCCAACCTGGGCAACCAGGGCGGCCGCCACACCGACGATCAGGCGAGCCACGGCCAGGGGCAGAGCCTGTCGCTCACCCTGCCGCCGCTCGCCACGATGATCTTCCTGCTGGAGGGGTGAGCCCCTCGTCCCGCCCGCGGGGGAAGGCTCCGCGGGCATCCCTCGCGGGCGAGGCGGGTGCCCTCCCCCGCACGGGAGGGGGCATGGCGCGCTCCGTCATCGCGGCCTGCGTCGGCCCTACGCGGCCCTACGCCGCCCGCCAGCGCAGCCCGACGCTGTTGCCGATGGCCCGGCCGTAGAGCCCGGCATAGTCCTCGGCGGCCCGGTCCCAGCCGAAATGGGCCGCCATGGCCCGCCGCCGCATGGCGTTGAGCCGCTTCTTCTGGCCGAAGGCCTCCAGCGCCCGCCACACCGCCGCCCCGAAGGACGCGGCCGAGGCCTCCCCGAAGGTGAAGCCCGTCACGCCGTCCTCGACCGTGTCGGCGAGGCCCCCGGTCCGCCGCACGATCGGCAGGGAGCCGAAGCGCTGCGCGTACATCTGGGCAAGGCCGCAGGGCTCGAAGCGCGAGGGCATCAGCAGGAAGTCGCTGCCGGCGAACATCCGCCGGGCCTGCGCCTCCTCGAAGCCGACATGCACGCCGACCGCGTCGGGATGGCGCTTGGCCAACCCCTGCAGCGCCTGCTCGAACCGGCCCTCGCCCTGGCCGATCACCACGAGCTGGCCGCCCCCGGCCACGATGGTCTCGGCCGCCTGCAGGCTCAGGTCGATGCCCTTCTGGTGCACGAGGCGCGACACGATGGCGAAGAGCGGCCCGCGGGAGACCGCGAGGCCGAATTGCTGGCGCACCGCCTCCGTGTTGGCGCGCTTGCCCTTCCAGTCGTCGATCTCGAACCGCGTGGCGAGGTGCGGGTCGGTTGTCGGGTCCCAGGTCTCGTCGATGCCGTTGAGGATGCCGGCGAGCCGGCCCTGGCCGGCGCGGGTGCGCAGCAGCCCGTCGAGGCCGCAGCCAAGCTCGGGCGTCTGGATCTCCCGCGCGTAGGTCTCGCTCACCGTGGTGACCTGCGAGGCGTAGAAGATGCCGGCCTTGAGGAAGGAGAGCTGCCCGTAGAACTCGGCGCCGTCGACCTGGAAGGCCGCGTCCGGCACGCCGAGCCGGGGCAGGGCGTCCCGGGGGAACAGGCCCTGGTAGGCGAGGTTGTGGATCGTCAGCACGCTCGGGACCCGCCGGCCGCGCCACGCGAGATAGGCCGGGGCCAGAGCCGCCTGCCAGTCGTTAAGGTGCAGGATGTCGGCCGCCCAGTCGGGATCGGCGCCGGTGGCGAGGTCCGCCGCCGCGAGGCTGAGGCGGGCGAAGCGCAGGTCGTTGTCGCCGAAATCGCCGTGCTGGTCGCCGTAGGGCGTGCCGTCGCGCTCGTAGAGGTCGGGGCTGAGCAGGACGTAGATCCGCAGGCCGTCGGCCGCCTCGACCAGGCCGAGGTCGCAGGCGGGAATGCCCGCGAAGCCCTCGAGGCGGGCGACGACCGGGATCTCCGGGAAGGCGGCCCGGACCTGCCGGTAGCCCGGGATCAGGACGCGGATGTCGTAGTGCGGGACCAGGGCCCGGGGCAGGGCGGCCGAGACCTCGCCGAGGCCGCCGGTCTTCACGAAATCCGCCATCTCGGGCGTCGCGTAGAGGATGCGGCGGCGCAGCGAGGCCGGCCGGGCCGGAACCGGCACGGGACCGACGCCGTTCCCCTCGCCGGACGACCACTCGGCGAAGGGACCACCACGGCGCGCATCGAGCATCAGCATTGATCCTGGCCGGGCGGAATGCCCCGGTCTGGCAGTCGACCGGGCAGGCACGGCTGTCACGATCTCAACCACGGCCAATGCTCCTTCGCCGCGACGGTTCCGTTGCGACGCACAAAATAGGCCACCGTGGTGATTAAGCGTCACTTACCTATGTGGCATCGCAGCGAGAAATCGCGCCGCCACGGCGGATTTCGGCCGCTGGATACAGATCTTCGGCCCGGAACGACGGCGCCCGGCGTAACCGGACGGGTCCCGCTCGTCCGTCTTCGCCCGATCGGCGGTGTCCGCCGAGCCCCTGATTCGGTCCCCGGCCTGACGGGTGCCGGAGCCGGGGCGGCCTCGCGTCACCCGGCGCGGCGCAGAATCACCCCCTCGGCGGGCTCCAGCGCGAGGGTGAGGCCGGCCGGCTCGCCCGCGCGCCCCGGACAGGTCGAGAGCAGCACGGTCCAGGCCCCCTCGGGCAGCGGCAGGTCCTGCGACGCCGCGCCGAAATTCAGCAGCACGCGCAGGACGTCCCCGTCGGCGAAGCGCTCGTAGGCGAACACCTCGGCGATCCCGAGCGGCACCTCGCGGTAGCCGCCCACGGCGAGCGCCGCGTGGTCGCGGCGCAGGGCGAGCAGCCGCCGGTGCAGGGTCAGCATCGAGCCCGGATCCGAGCGCTGGCTCTCGACGTTGCAGGCTGCCCAATCCGCCGCCAGCGGCAGCCAGGGTTCGGCCGTGGAGAAGCCGGCCTGGGGACTGTCGTCCCACTGCATCGGCGTGCGCTCCGGGTCGCGGCCGTGCCCGGGCTCGTTGTGCTCCCAGGGATCCCGGGCGCGGTCGGGCGGGATCGGCACGTGGCCGAGGCCGATCTCGTCGCCGTAGTAGAGGGTCGGCGTGCCCCGAAGGGTCAGCAGCAGCATCGCGGCGATGCGGGCCTGGGCCGGCCCGACCCGCGCGGCGATGCGCGGCTGGTCGTGGTTGCCCAGCACCCAGTTCGGCCAGCCGCCCTCGGGCAGGGCCGCCTCGTACTGCGCCACGAGGTCGGCCACCGCGTCGGCCCGCCACGGGGTCTGGATCAGCTGGAAATTGAACGGCAGGTCGGCCCCGGTCAGGTCCGGGCCGTAATAGGCGACGAGCCGCTCCACCGGCAGGTAGATCTCGCCGATCAGCACCCGCTCGCCGTACTGGCGCAGCACCCCCCGCATCCCGGCGATCACGTCGAAGATCTCGGGCCGGTCGGCGGAGTAGACCTGGGTGAAGCGGTTGATCTCGGGCGAGCCCGGCGCGTAGTCGGGATTGGCCGGGTTGTCGCGGAAGCCCGCATCCTTCATCAGGTGCCAGATCACGTCGACCCGGAACCCGTCGACTCCGCGCTCCAGCCAGAAGCGGAGCACGTCGTGCATGGCCGCCCGCACCGCGGGGTTGCGCCAGTTCAGGTCCGGCTGCTCCGCCAGGAAGGCGTGGTAGTAGTACTGGCCGGTGGTCTCATCCAGCGTCCAGGCCGGGCCGCCGAAGTTCGACAGCCAGTTGTTGGGCGGGCCGCCGCCGGGTGCCGGGTCGCGCCAGATGTACCAGTCCCGCTTCGGGCTCGCGCGCGACGACCGGCTCTCGGAGAACCAGGGATGCGCGATCGAGGAGTGGTTCGGCACGAAGTCGAGGATCACCTTCAGCCGGCGCCGATGGGCCTCCGCCACGAGGGCGTCGAAATCGGCCAGCGTGCCGAACAGCGGGTCGATCCCGCAGTAATCCGCCACGTCGTAGCCGAAATCGGCCATGGGCGAGGGGTAGACCGGCGAGATCCACACGGCGTCGACCCCTAGCCATGCGAGGTAGTCCAGCCGCGCCGTGATGCCCGGCAGGTCGCCGACACCGTCGCCGTTCGTGTCCTGAAAGGAGCGCGGATAGACTTGGTAGACGGTCCCGCGCTTCCACCAGACGGTGTCGGTCATGCTGCGCCCCTCGCATCGGCGGCCCACGCTTAAACGCTGACCCGCGCCCTGGCGACCGGCGATGGTTGCGCCGAGAGCGCGCGTTGCGCGCGAAACGCCCCGACGCGGCGTCGCCCAGGGAATGGCTGCGGCCCCCAAAACCTGTGCGCATGCCCCTCACGCAGGGCGACGCCGCGCGGCTGTGCCTGGAATGTCACGCCGCCCTGCCATATCTCCTCCGCCGTGCCCGTGCGCTCCGCCGGAGCGGCGCTGCCACGACTTCGCCGGAACCCGACCGCATCGTCGGACGCTTCGGGGCACGGATCGCCCGTCCGTTCATGCGGCGGCAATCCATCAAAAGAGATAATCCGCCCACGATACCCCCGGCGCTAGAATCCGGGGCGACGACTTTGGGGGACCCGCACGTGTTGAACGATGTTCTGACCCGGCCTGTGCCACAAGATGTCTCGCGCGACGAGCGCGCAACCGAGGCGCCCGCCCCGGCCGCCTGGACCGCCCCGGTGCTGTCCGGCAGCGGCGACGCGGTGGTGGACCTGCGCGAGGCGATCCGCGCCAAGCTCACCTTCATGCTCGGCCGCACGCCCGAGACCGCCCGCCCGCGCGACTGGTTCGCCGCGACGGCGCTGGCCCTGCGCGAGCGGATCGTGGCCGCCGCGCTGGCCTCCGAGCGGAGCGTGCCGAACAAGCGCGTCTACTACCTGTCGCTGGAATTCCTGATCGGCCGGCTGATGTCGGACGCGCTGAACAATCTCGGCCTCACAGAGACGACCCGCGGCGCGCTCCGGGAACTCGGGATCGATCTCGACGCCGTGCAGGACGCCGAGCCCGACGCGGCGCTGGGCAATGGCGGCCTCGGGCGGCTCGCCGCCTGCTTCATGGAGAGCATGGCCAGCATCGGCATCCCGGCCATGGGCTACGGCATCCGCTACGACCACGGCCTGTTCCGCCAGTCCTTCGAGGACGGCTGGCAGCGCGAGGCGCCGGAGACCTGGCTGGCCGAGGGCAACCCCTGGGAATTCGCCCGGCCCGAGGCGACCTACGCGATCGGCTTCGGCGGCACCGTCACGCTGTCCTCGCCGGAGGAGGGCGTGATCCGGCGCCACTGGCAGCCGGCCGAGACCGTGCGGGCGGTGGCCCACGACGTGCCGGTGGTCGGCTGGCGCGGCCGCCACGTCAACGGCCTGCGCCTCTGGAAGGCCGAGGCCGGCGAGCCCGTCGACCTCGCCCGCTTCAACGGCGGCGACCACGTCGGCGCGGTCGCGGCGCGGATGCGCGCCGAGGCGATCTCGCGGGTGCTCTACCCGAGCGATTCCTCGGCCGAGGGCCAGGAGCTGCGCCTGCGCCAGGAATACTTCTTCACCGCGGCCTCGATCCAGGATCTCGTGGCCCGCCACGTGGCCGAGCGCGGCGACGTCCGGTCCCTGCCGGACCACGCGGCGATCCAGCTCAACGACACGCACCCGGCCATCGCGGTGCCGGAGCTGATGCGCGTCCTGCTCGACGTCTACGGCCTCTCCTGGGAGGATGCGTGGCACGTCACCACGCACACGCTGCACTACACGAACCACACCCTCCTGCCCGAGGCCCTGGAGACCTGGCCGGTGGAGCTGATGGAGCGGCTGCTGCCGCGCCACATGCAGATCATCTACCTGATCAACTGGATGCACCTGGAGGAGCAGGCCAAGCACGGCCGGCAGGAATCGGCGGATGCCGCGGCCTACCTCGCGTCGATCTCGCTGATCGACGAGTCGCACGGGCGGCGGGTCCGGATGGGGCACCTCGCCTTCCACGGCGCGCGCCGGGTCAACGGCGTCTCGGCCCTGCACACCGACCTGATGCGCTCGACGGTCTTCTCCGACCTGCACGCGCTGGATCCGGACAAGATCGTCAACAAGACCAACGGCATCACCTTCCGCCGCTGGTTCCACAACGCCAATCCCGGTCTCACCCGGCTCGCCGTGGAGACGGTGGGCGCGGGCGTGCTCGACAATCCCGAGCTGCTCCGGGGCCTGGAGGCCCACGCCGAGGATCCGGCCTTCGTGGCGCGCTACGCGGCCGTGCGCCGGGAGCGCAAGGAGGCCCTGGCGGCGATCATCGCCGAGCGCACCGGCATCGACGTCGATCCGGCCGCGCTGTTCGACATCCAGGTCAAGCGCATCCACGAGTACAAGCGCCAGCTCCTCAACGTGGTCGAGACCGTGGCGCTCTACCAGGCGATCAAGGCCGAGCCGCACCGGGACTGGACGCCCCGGGTGAAGATCTTCGCCGGCAAGGCGGCGCCGAGCTACGTCCAGGCCAAGCTGATCATCAAGCTCGCCTGCGACGTCGCCAAGGCGGTGAACGACGATCCCGAGGTCGCGGATCGGCTGAAGGTGGTGTTCCTGCCGAACTACTCGGTGAGCCTCGCCGAATCGATCATCCCGGCCGCCGACCTGTCCGAGCAGATCTCCACCGCCGGCATGGAGGCCTCGGGCACCGGCAACATGAAGTTCGCCCTCAACGGCGCGCTCACGGTGGGGACCCTCGACGGCGCCAACATCGAGATCCGCGACCATGTCGGGGCGGACAACATCTTCATCTTCGGCCTGGAGGCCGACGGCGTCCGCGCCCGGCAGGCCGAGCCGGACTACGCGGCCCGGGCGATCCAGGCCTCGCCGCGGCTGGCCGCCGCCCTCGACATGATCGCCTCAGGGCGGTTCTCGCCGGAGGAGCCGGGCCGGTTCCGGCCGCTCACCGACGACCTGCGCCGGCGCGACCAGTACCTGCTCACCGCCGATTTCGACGATTACTGGCGGGTGCAGCGGTCGATCGACGCCGCGTGGCGCGATCCCCGCGGCTGGTGGGCGAAGGCGATCCGCAACACCGCCCGCATGGCGTGGTTCTCCTCCGATCGCGCCATGCGCGAGTACGCCGAGGAGATCTGGCGGGTCCGCCTGGGCTGAGTCGCCACCGGCCCGCTCCCGCGCGGGAGCGGGCCTGCGCCGCCCTCAGGCCGCGCGCACGTCGGCCAGGAACCGCCCGACCTCCGCCGAGAGCCCCTCGGACTGACGGGACAAGGCGGTGGCGGCCGTGAGCACGTGGTCGGCCGCGACCCCCGTCCGCTCGGAGGCCTCGGCCACCCCGGCGATGGTGCCGGTCACCTCCGCGGCGCCCCGCGTTGCCTGAGCGACGGTGCGCACGATCTCCCGGGTCGCGGCGCCCTGCTCCTCCACGGCCGCGGCGATCGCGATCGCCACCCCGTTGATCTCGCGGATCCGGTCGATGATCGTGCCGATGGCGCCGACCGCGGATCCGGTCACGCCCTGGATCCGGCCGATCTGCGCGGCGATCCCGTCGGTCGCCCGCGCGGTCTTCTCGGCCAGGGCCTTCACCTCGCCCGCCACGACCGCGAAGCCGCGGCCGGCCTCGCCGGCCCGCGCCGCCTCGATGGTGGCGTTGAGGGCCAGCAGGTTGGTCTGCTCGGCGATGGACGCGATCAGCCGCACCACGTCGCCGATCTCGGAGGCCGCCTGCCGCAACTCGGCCACGAGCCCGGCGGTCTGGTCGGCCTCGCCGACCGCCTGCTGGGCGAGTTCGGACGAGCCGCCCGCCTGACGGCCGATCGCCCGGATGGCGCTGCCGAGCCGCTCGGTCGCGGCCGCCACCGCGCCGATGTTGACCGCCGCAGCCTCGGCCGCCAGCGCCACCGCGCCGGACTGGCTGGCCGTCTCCTGGGCGGTCGCGGTCATCTGGTGGGCGGTGCCTTCGAGTTCGCCCGCGGCGGTCGAGACCCGGTCCACGATCCTGGCCACCGCCGCCTCGAAGGTCCGGGCGAGGCCCATCGTGGCGTCCTTGCGGGCCGCGGCCGCGGCGGCGTCCGCGCGCCGCCGGCCCTCGGCTTCCGCCTCGGCGTTGCGGATGATCAAGCTCCGGATCGCCTCGACCGCCCGGCCGACCGCTCCGATCTCGTCGCCGCGCCGCGCCTCCGGGATCGTGGCCGCGCCGTCGCCCTGCGCCACGCGCCGCAGCGCGGCGACGAGGCGGTGGAGCGGCCGCGTGACACCGACCACGACGATAGCCGCGGAGAGTCCCAGGGCGACGAGCAGGCCCGCCACCGTGGCGCCGATCAGGACCGTCCGGGCCTGCTCGGCCCCCTGCTGCGTGGCGATCTTCGCCTCGCCGAGGCGGGCCGCCGCCGCCGCCTCGTACGCCTGGGCCGCGCGGTCGAACTGCGCCCGGACCTCCCGGCTGGCGACCACGCCGACCTGGATCGCCGCCGGCCGGTCATTCCGGAGCGCGAGGTAGTTGGAGCGGTCGAGCAGGTCGAAATAGTCCCGGGCGACGGTGCCGATCTGGCGCTGCAGCGCCGCGATCTCAGCGCGCCGCGAGCCCTGTTCCAGCGTCTCGATGCCGTCGGCCACGGCCTTGACGGAGGCGTCGTAGCGCTTGCGGAAGAGGGGGATGTCGCCTTTCGGCTCGCCGATGATGAGATTGCGGTTCATGAGCGCCGCATCGACGAATTTTTCGCGGACACGTGAGAAGATCTCGAGCCTCGCGAAATAGTAATCCACCAAAAATCTATTTCTCTCCTCGATCGCTCTGAGTTCTCTGAGCGAGTACGCGGCAGAGGCGGCGCACACGATCACCATGAACAAGAGCGGCGCGGACATTTTTACATGCAGGTTCGCATCGCGCAGGATCCGCATTCCGTTCGATCTCCGCCGGCGTCACCGGCACAGCTTATCACACGCCGCGAAGAGGAATCCACGATCGATCACATCACTCTTCGCGCGCACGAGGACACGAACCGATACAGAGACTGAATTGATAAGTATAGAGATCGAGAAATTGAATGCCATAAAGGTGCGTTATTCAAACGCTCGTGCCTGCATGACTATGCCCGAACGGGGCCGGGGTCAGGCGCCTCGGACGAGCCCGAGCCGCAATCCGACGCGGCACAGGCCGCGCCGCAGCCGGTGAAGCTGGCGCGCGGCGCGCGGGGCGAGGCCGAGTCTGCGCCGGCAGACGACGTGCGACACGCGCCCGATCCGCGGGCCCGGATCCGGCGCGCCCTTGCGCAGGGCGATGTCCGGGCGCTCCGCCGACTGCGCGATCGTCAGCGCGCGCGCCGCCGGGAGAGTCACGCTGCGGAACATCGCGCGCGTGTAGTAGGAGAACGCGTCGTAGGCGACGAGGGTCCGCGCCCGCCCGGTCGCCGGGTCCTCGACCGTCAGCGTGCCCGCCCGCGGCCCGTAGGTCACGAGGAGCCCGATCACGTCGCGGGGGCGCCCCAGGGGAACGGCGACGCGCGTGCCCTCCGGGATCTCCAGGAAGTCCAGCGGGATGCCGTTGCGGCGCAGGGCGAACCCGCAGGTCAGGCCGGGGAGGGCGCGCAGCGGCAGGGCCTCGAACCGGCCCGGCAGGGTCCGGAACCGGTCGATATAGGCCCGGCCCGGCGGCGGCGCGCGCAAGAAGCTGTAGACCAGGGTGCCGTAGAGGTCGGCGCCCGCCGGCGTGACGTGGGTCGCGTCCTTCAGCAGGTAGGTGATGTCGCCCGCGCCCGCGGCCGCCACCGGGGCGGCGATGTCGAGATAGGGGATCCCGTAGAGGGCGCGGTACTCCGCCAGCAGGCCGGCGACGGGCTCGGCCGCGTAGTCGACGCCGCCCTGGTGGAGGTTGAGGAAGGCGACAGGCAGGTCCCGCCGGGCGGTCGCCGCGAGGATGTCGTCGAGATAGGCCCGCATCGTCGCGCCGTCGAAGTAGCGGACGTTGCCGGTGAACAGCTCGAGGAGGACGCGGTCGCAGGGGAGCGCGTCGAGGATCTCGTCGATCAGGGCGGCGATGGAGGGCAGGGAATGGCCGCCCCAGCCGCTGCGGAGGAAGGTGACCGGGCGCCCCTCGGCCTCGGCCAGGGCGTTGGCCCGCTCGACGTAGCCCGGCAGCTCCGTGACGCTGTAGCCGAGGCAGAGGACGCGGATCATCGGGGCTCGGATCGGACTCAGGATCGGCCCCGTGCGGCCGCTCCGGCGCCGGTAGCAGCCGGGCGCCGCCGCGTCGAGGCGACGCCGGTCAGTCGATCACGATCGGGTAGCAGCGGGCGCCCACCGCGGCGGCGAGCACCTGCACGGCGCCGACCGTCGAGTGGTCGCCCGCCACGTGGACCACGTCGGTGGCGCGCAGGCTCGGCAGGTGGGCGCTGAGCGGGCCGGAGCGCACGTCCGGCGGCCGCTGGCGGCCGCGATCGGCGCAGAGCACGATCCGGCCGACGCCGGTGCGGCGCAGCCAGTCCAGGCTCTCGCGCATGTAGAGGTCCAGGGCGTCGCGGGCGCCGACGGCCAGGGCCATCTCGCGGGCGGGCTCGACGTAGCGGGCCGCCCGGGCGATCGCCCAGATCGCGCCGAAGCCGGCGCCGGCCGCCACCAGCACGAGCCGGCCGCCCCCGGGGCGGTACTGCCCCCGGCCGACGGGGCCCTTGAGACGCACCGGCTGGTCGAGGCGGAGCCCGTCGAGGGGATCGCCCTCGGGGTCGCGGGCGACGTGGAACACCACGTCGTTGATCTCGGTCGTGCCGTCGAGCCGCAGGGTCGGGGACAGCGTCCGCGTCGGCAGACCCGCGAAGGTCACCAGTGCCTGGTGGCCGGGCTCGCCGGTCGGGCGCCGGGTCAGGGTCGCGACGATCTCGAGGATGCCGGGACTGAGCCGGCGGATCTCCGTGACCGTGCCCTTGCGGACGGCGACCGGCGGCGGCGGCGCCTCCTCCTGGCCCTGGATCGGGGCGCCGGGCAGGGCCGGGCGCAGGGCCTCGGCCCGGGCCCGCCGGGCCGGGTGCCGGCGGCCGGACGGCGCCGCGCTGCCCTGAGCGATCCCCTGAGCGATCCCCTGGCCGGCGAGCAGGTTGCCGGACTGCGCCTGCAGCGGCGCGATCATGCCCTCGGCCAGCGCCGCCTCCAGCGGCGTGTCGCCGGTCGAGACGCGGACCGACCGACCGTTGACGACGAGCGAGCAGCGCGCCCCCATGGCTCTCCCCCGCATGCCCTGGTGACGGATCAGCGGGCGCGGATCAGGAGCGAGTCGACCAGGGCCGCCCAGCGCTCGCGGGTCGCGCGGACATCGTCGGTCGGGGCCGATTCGGTCAGGAGCTGGCGCTGCGCCCGCAGCGACTCGACCTCCTGCCGCTGGGCCCGGAGTACCGCCTTCATCACCTGCAGCTCGGTCTCGAGGCGGGCGATCGCGTCGGCCTCGTCCCGCGCCTCCGCGTCGTCCGCGGCCTCGTCGGCGTAGGCGTAGGCGTCGGCGAACGCGTCGACGCGGCGCGGGTCGCGGAGGGGCAACCGGGTCCGGACCTGCTGCTCCAGCCGGACCGGCCGGGCCATCAGGCGACGCACGAGGTCCGAGCCGCCTGCCTGCTGGTAACGCCGTGCCGCCTCGGCCATCCGACCCATCCCCTGCGCGGGCGCTGAAGGGCCCGTCTATCAACAGGAGCTTGATCGGACATGGTTAAGGCGAACTTAAACCGATCCGCGACTTTCGCCGGATCGGAGCCCTGCGGCGGCCCTCAGGCCATCCGCACGCGCGCTCGCGCGCCGCTCATGCGGCGTCCGCGGCCGCCGCCTTCATCACTTGGGCGACCAGCGCGTAGGTCTGGGTCCAGGCCTCCCGGACCTCCGGGGTGAAGTCCGCGCCGAGGCCCTGCTCGAGGGTCCACAGCAGGGCCGCCCCCACAGGCGCGTAGTGGGCGTCCTGCGTGCCGTAGGCCACGTGCTTGCGCCCGAGATCCTGGAGCGCGGGCACCACGGTCTCCGGATGGTTCAGGTTGGCCACCGCCAGCCCGAGCATGGCCATCAGCTTCTGCTTCTGCTCCGTCATGTCCGCGGGGAAGAGGGGGCGCACCTGCGGGGCGACCGCGAACAGGCGGCCGTAGAACAGGTCGGCCGCCGTCCCGGCGATCGGCCGCACCTTCGCGAAGCTGTCCTGCACGAGCCTGATCTGGTCCGGAGTCATCGCGTCACCTGCCGCCGCGTGGATCGTTGGTTGGCAGGATACCGGACTGGCCCGTCGGGACCGAATCTCAGGCCGCTTCCGGGGCGGCCCCGACGATCTGGCGGGCCTGCAGCATGGTCATCGGCTCGCCGAAGGCCGGGCCGAGGGCGTACTCGCAGCCGAGACCGGCGAGCGCCTGGGCGTCGGCCTCGGACTCGCAGCCCTCCGCCACGATGGCGAGGTTCAGCTCGCTCGCCATGCGCACGATGGAGCGTAGGATCGCGGTCTGCCCGGTGCCGATCTGGCGCACGAAGGTCGCGTCGACCTTGATCGTGTCGAACGGGAAGCGCTGGAGATAGGAGAGGGCCGAGTAGCCGGTGCCGAAATCCGACAGGCACAGGCCGGCGCCGAGGTCGTGGATCCGCGCCAGCATCTGGGCGGCGTATTCCGGGTTCTCCATCACGAGGCTCTCGCTGAATTCCAGCTTGAGCGAGCCGGGCAGGGCCCCGGAGCGGGCCAGCACGGTCTTCACGTCGTGCAGGAGGTCGTGGCGCAGGAGCTGGCGCGAGGACAGGTTGCAGGCCGCGAAGATCGGCGGCTCGACCTCCAGGGAGCGCTGCCACGCCGCGAGTTCGAGAGCCGTGCGCTCCAGGGCGAAGATGCCGAGATTGACCACGAAGCCGCTCTCCTCGGCGAGCGGCAGGAAGGTCGAGGCGGGGATGCGCCCGAGCTTCGGGTGGTCCCAGCGCAGCACGGTCTCGAACCCCGCCACGGTGCGGTCCTCGAGCCGCACCACCGGCAGGAACAGCACCCGCAGCTCGTTGCGCTCGATCGCCTTGCGCAGGTCGCTCTCCAGCATCAGCCGGTCCGAGCGGTCGGTGCGCATGTGGGCGCGGAACACCTCGATCCGGTCGCCGCCGTTGCGCTTGGCCTGGATCATGGCGATCTCGGCGCTCTTGAACACCTCGTCGCGCTTCAGGTTGGCGCCGGCCTCGTAGAGGGCGAGGCCGATCGAGACGGTCAGGAAGATCTCGCGGTCCGCGTAGGTGATCGGCGTGGCGATCGCCCGGCGGATCATCTCGGCGAAGGCCAGGATCCGGTCGGGGTCGCGCTCGGAGAGGAGGATCACCGCGAACTCGTCGCCGGCGACCCGGGCCAGCGTGTCCTGCGGGCGCAGCAGGCGGCCGAGGCGGCGCGACAGGGTCAGCAGGATCGAGTCGCCCGCCGACAGGCCGATCGCGTCGTTGATGCCCTTGAACCGGTCGACGTCGAGGACGATCACGGTGGGCTTGAGGCGCTGGTCCTGGCCGGCGAAGGCCAAAGCCGCGTCGAGGCGGTCGCCGAACAATTCGCGGTTCGGCAGGCCGGTGAGGCTGTCGTGCACGGCGTCGTGGAGCAGGCGCTCCTCGGCGGTCTTGATCT
This sequence comes from Methylobacterium sp. 190mf, assembly GCF_900107945.1. Taxonomy (NCBI): domain Bacteria; kingdom Pseudomonadati; phylum Pseudomonadota; class Alphaproteobacteria; order Hyphomicrobiales; family Methylobacteriaceae; genus Methylobacterium; species Methylobacterium sp. 190mf. The sequence continues at coordinate 210,260 of NZ_FNVI01000006.1, forward strand.
CGGTGACGTCCGCGATGGTGCCGACCACCCGGATCACCTCGCCGTCGGCGCCGATCACCGGCCGCGCCTTCAGCCGGTACCAGAAGAACGTGCCGGCCTCCGAGCGCAGGCGGAAATCGTGGACGATGCGCCCGCGCCGCTCCTCGATCACCGTGTCGAGGGCCGCCGAGTAGCGCTCCACGTCGAAGGGGTGGAGCGCGCCCAGCCAGTTGGTGGCCGGCCCCTCCAGGGTGCCGCGGGCGAGGCCGAGCTGGCCCTCGATCTCCGGGCCGACGAAGACCCGGTCGGCGGGCACGTCCCAGTCGAACACCACGTCGCCGGCGCCGGTCAGCGCCAGCGCCCGCCGCTCCGTGTCGGAGACCAGGGTGTGGCTGAGGCCGCCGCCCGCGAAGGCGTGCTGGAGCACCGTGAAGCCGATCAGCATCACGATCAGCACGAGGCCGCCGATCAGGGCCGGCTGCACGAGGTCGCTGCCGATCTGGCCGGTGACCGCGAAGCCCGCCGCCGTCACCCAGACGACGAGCAGGAGCCAGGTCGGCACCAGCAGGATCGCCCGGTCGTAGCCGTTATGGGCGGCGAGGTAGACGATCAGCAGCAGGCCGATCCCGGCCACCGCGGCGATCGAGATCCGCGCCACGCCCGCCGCCACCGGCGGGTCGAACACCGCGAGCCCGACGAGGCCCGCCAGGAAGGCGAGCCAGAAGAACGCCACGTGGCTGTAGCGCACGTGCCAGCGGGCGAGGTTGAGATAGGCGAACAGGAAGACCAGCAGCGTCGCCCCGAGCACCGCCTCCGCGGAGGCCCGGTAGACCCGCTCGGCGAGCTCGGTGACCGGGAACACCCGCTGCAGGAAGCCGAAATCGATGCAGGCATAGGCCAGCACCGACCACGCGAGCGCGGCGGCGGCCGGGAAGATGATCGCGCCCTTGACCACGAACACGATGGTCAGGAACAGGGCCAGCAGGCCGCTGATCCCGATGATGATGCCCTTGTAGAGGGTCAGGCCGGCGGTCTTGCGGCGGTAGGCGTCCTGGTCCCAGAGGCGCAGCTGGGGGACGTTGGAGCCGCGCAGCTCGGCCACGTAAGTGACGGTGGCGCCGGGATCGAGCGTGATGGTGAACTGGTCGGCCTCCGGGTTCTCGTCCCGCTCGGGCCGGATGCCCTGGCTCGCCGTGATGGCGGCGATGCGCGAGCCGCCGAGATCGGGCCAGATCACCCCGGAATCGACCAGCCGGAAATGCGGGGCGACCAGGATGCGGTCGATCTGCTCGTCGGTGTCGTTGGTGAGCGCGAACACGATCCAGTCGGGCCGGGCGCCGGCGTCGCGCGCCTTCACGACGATGCGCCGGACGATGCCGTCCTTGCCGGGCGCCGTGGAGATCTGGATCAGGTCGCCGTCGGAGCGGTAGCGCTCGATCGCGGTGGTCAGGTCGATCACCGGCGCGTCGAGGGTGACGCGGACCGCCTCCACGGCCTGTGCGGGCGCGCTCGCGGCGAGCGTGAGCGCGAGGGCACCGACGAGACCGCCGACCAGGGTCAGGAGGAGGGCGAGGATGCGCAAGGGTGTCTTGACTTCCGGCCGTGCGAGCTTCGGCATCGGCCGCCCGGGCGGCCTCGATCGATAGGCGCGGACCTGACCTGGGGCAAGGTCGCCCCGGGGCCGGTCCACCGCCCGCGGATCGCGCCCCTTTGCGGCCAAATCAAGTTGGGCGGGGCGGGGGCCGGCCGTTGCGGGGGGCTCCGCTCGCAAAGACGGTGGCGCGGCGACCGACCGAAGCTGCCCTACGCTCCCCGGAGCGCGCCCGCGATCCTGTCGAGGGCGGGCAGCTTGCGGATCGGGCCGATCGCTGCCAGCGTCGGCGTGCCCTGCAGCATCGCGGCCGCCGCGGCGCGGACGTCCTCGACCGTGACGGCGTCGACCTTGTCGATCACCTCCCCGGCGGGAATCACCCGGCCCCAGGCCAGGATCTGGCGGGCGTTGCGCTCGATGCGCCCGCCCGGCGTCTCCAGGGCCGAGAGCAGTGAGACCTTCAGCTGCGCCTTGGCGCGGGCGATCTCGGTGGCGTCGAGGTCGCGGGCCGCCCGGGCGGTGGCCGCCAGGGTCACGTCGACGAGTTCGGGCAGGTCCGCCCCGGCGGTGCCGGCGCCGATTCCGAACAGGCCGCAATCGGAGAAGGGCCAGTGGAAGGCCTGGATCTCGTAGGCGAGGCCGCGGGTCTCGCGCACCTCCTGCCAGAGCCGCGAGGTCAGGCCGCCGCCCAGCACCTGCGCGAACATGTGGAGCGCGTAGTAGCGGTCGTCCCGGAAGGAGAGGCCCGGCAGGCCGATCACCACGTTGGCCTGCTCGAGCTTGCGCGGCATCCGCCGCTCGCCGCCGCCGTAGATTCCCGGCACCGAGGCGGGGGCGGTCTTGGCCGGCAGGGTCCCGAAATGGCGCTCGGCCGCCGCCACGATCGCCTCGTGGGTCACGGCCCCGGCGCCGGCCACGACGATGCGGTCCGGCGTGTATTCCCGGTCGAGATAGGCGCGGATCCCGGCCTCGTCGAAGCTCCGGATCGTCTCGGGCCGCCCGAGGATCGGCCGGCCGACCGGCTGGTCCGGGAAGGCCGCCTCCGTGAAGGCGTCGTAGACCACGTCGTCCGGCGTGTCTTCGACGGCGGCGTATTCCTGCAGGATGACGCCCTTCTCCCGGGCGAGCTCGCCCGCGTCGAACACCGAGTCGGTGAGGATGTCGCCGATCACGTCGAGGGCGAGGCCGGCATCCTCGCCGAGCACCCGGGCGGTGTAGCTGGTGCCCTCCGTGGAGGTGGCGGCGTTGATCTCGCCGCCGACATTCTCGATCTCTTCCGCGATCTTCTGCGCCGACCGGGTGCGGGTGCCCTTGAAGGCCATGTGCTCGATGAGGTGGGACAGGCCCGCCTCGTCGGCGCGCTCGTTGCGCGAGCCGGCGCCGACCCAGACGCCGAGGCTCGCGGTGGCGACCCCGGGCATCGGCTCGGTCACCACCGTGACGCCGTTCGGAAGCCGCGTGGTGCGCAGGGACGGCGAGGCGGCGTGGGTGGAGAAATGCTGGTTCATCGACGGCTCGTCGCGGAGGGGGCCGGATGCGGCGCGGGTCCCCGCTCCCGCACTGGAGAGGGGGCGCGTCGCGTGACGCGCGCCGGGCTCACGCACCCCTCGTGATGCGGGCGCGCTCGCGGATGAGCGCCTCCAGGGCGGCCTGGTCGTTGGCGACCCGGGTCAGGCGCTCGGGCCGGTCCATCAGGTCGGCGAGGTGCGGGGGCAGGGCGGGGCGCAGGCCGCCGGTCGCCCGGGCGACCGCGTCCGGGAACTTCGCGGGATGCGCGGTGGCGAGCGCCACCACGGGGGTCGCCGGGTCCCGCTCCAGGAGCCGCCGCCCGGCCCGGACGCCGATGGCGCTGTGGGGATCGAGCACCACGCCGGTGGCGGCCTGGGTCAGGGCGATCTCCGCCATGACGTCGGGCTCCGGCACCGCCACGGCGTCGAACTCCGCCCGCACCGTCGCCAGCACCTCGGGGCTCAGCGAGAACCCGCCGGACTGCTTCAGACCGGCCATCAGCCGCGACAGGGACGCGGCGTCGCGCCCCAGCGCCTCGAACAGCAGCCGCTCGAAGTTCGACGAGATCTGGATGTCCATGGAGGGCGAGGTGGTGGGGACCACGCCGCGCAGCTCGTAGGCGCCGTGCTCCAGGGTCCGCACCAGGATGTCGTTGGCGTTGGTGCCGATCATCAGCCGCTCGACCGGCAGGCCCATCTGCTTGGCGACCCAGCCGGCGAGCACGTCGCCGAAATTGCCGGTCGGCACCGCGAAGGAGACCGGGCGGTGGGGGGAGCCCAGCGCCACGGCGCTGGTGAAGTAGTAGACCGCCTGCGCCGCGACCCGGGCCCAGTTGATCGAGTTGACGCCGGACAGCCGCACCGCGTCGGCGAAATCGGCGTGCTGGAACAGGGCTTTGACGAGGTTCTGGCAATCGTCGAACGTGCCGTCGACGGCCAGCGCGTGGACGTTCTGCGCCGGCACCGAGGTCATCTGCCGCCGCTGCACCTCCGAGACCCGCCCGTGCGGGTAGAGGATGAACACGTCGACCCGGTCGAGGCCGCCGAAGGCCTCCACGGCGGCGGAGCCCGTGTCGCCCGAGGTCGCGCCCACGATGGTGGCGCGGGCGCCGCGCTCGGCCAGGACGTGGTCCATCAGCCGCCCGAGCAGCTGCATCGCCACGTCCTTGAAGGCGAGCGTCGGCCCGTGGAAGAGCTCCAGCAGGAACAGGTTGTCGTCGAGCTGGGTCAGCGGGCAGACCGCCGGGTGGCGGAACGTCGCGTAGGCCGCGTCGATCATCCGGTCGAGGTCCGGCCCGGCGACGTCGCCGTCGATCAGCGGGCGCAGCACCCTTTTGGCGGCCTCCGCGTAGGGCCGGCCCGCCAGGGCGGCGATCTCCGAACGGCCGATCTGCGGCCAGGTCTGCGGCACGTAGAGCCCACCGTCGCGGGCGAGGCCCGCCAGGAGCGCGTCCGAGAACGAGAGCGGCGCGGCCGCGCCGCGAGTCGAGACGTGGAGCACGGGGTCCTCCGAGGGAAGGCGCCCCCTCTACACGATGCCGGCGGACCTGTCGAAAGCCGAGCGCCGCCGCTCTGGCTGCCGGGCGCGCACGGGGCGGGGCCGGCGGTTTAACCGGGGCTGAACGGGCCGGTTCAGGGCCGGTTGCCCGGCCGCGTCCTAGAGCCGGACCGCCCCGCGGCCCCCGAGCCGCCGGGGCGGATCCCGTCTCGGAGAGAGCCGACATGACCCGAATCATCGCCCTCGCGGGCGTCGCGGCACTGCTGTCCGGCACCGTCGCCTTCGCGCAGGCCCCGCCGCCGCCGCCCGGCGGCCCGAGGCCCGGCCCCCAGGGCGGCGCGCCACCCCCGCCCCCCGGCGACCCGCGCCGCGGTCCCGGCCCGGACGGCCCCCCGCCGCCTCCGCCTCCGCCTCCGCCGTCGCGGGCCGCCCACATCGTGCTGGAGCGCGGCGACGCGCGGGTCGACGTGAAGTGCGCCGACGACGACACGACCAAGGCCTGCGCCGACGTCACCCTGCAGATGCTCGAGAAGCTCGGGACGTTCCGGCCCTGAGCTCGGCCTCCGCGCCCGCCGTGCCGGCGCCGGGCGCCCCTCGGGGGCGCGCTCTCCTGCGCGCTCTCCTGCGCGCGTCCTCAGGCGCGCGTGCCGGGCGCCTTGGTGAGGCGGCAGCCGGTGATGCGCCACTGCCCGTCCGCGTCGCGGGCGAGGCTGTACTCGGCCGTCCAGTCGACGCCGTACTCGTCCTGGATCGCCACAGACTGGACCACGCCCGCCGGGTCCGTGTCCCGCGCCTCGCCGAAGACGAAGCTGCGGTGGCGGTAGACCGGACGGTACTGGTTCCGGACCATGCCGATGAACAGGTCGGCATTCGGGAACAGGTCCCGGATCCCCGGCGCGGCCTGCTCATAGGCGGTCTGCGCGTCGTCGCGGCCGAGCGCCTGCTCCTGCTTGGCGATGACCGCCCGGGCCGCCGCGCGCCCCGCCTCGTCGGCTGCCACCGGCCCCGCGAGGCCGAGGACGAGGAGCAGGGCGGGCCACGCGCGCATCGCTGTCACTCCGGCAAGGTCCGGCAGGGTCGGACCGAGATCCGTCATCGTCACGGGAAGATGGTCTTCGCCACGCCCACGACAATGTTTGTGACCCTGCCGACAGTGATCGCCGCACCGTCACCGCACCGTGACCGATCATCGCGCCGCGCGGAAGCGCGGGCCGGCGGGAAGGCGCGGCCGGACGGGAAGCGCGCATGGGTTGGGCAGGCATCGCGCCCTGGTTGTGCAAGTCGCTGGAAAGATGGGCATTTTCGCGCCCGACGGGCGCCGCGGGTTTGACCCTCCGCCGCGGTTTTGCGAGCCTCCGGGCGCCGACTCGGTTCCGGGGGGAACCGACCGGGCGGAGCGCGGGACGACGATGCAGAGCCACGCGGACGACAGCGCCGATGCCCGTCCGGCACAGGCCATGAGCGTCGGGGTGTTCATCCCCATCGGCAACAACGGCTGGCTGTTGTCGGAGAATGCCCCGCAGTACCGCCCGAGCTTCGCGCTCAACAAGGCGATCACCCTGAAGGCGGAGGGCTACGGGCTCGACTTCGCCCTGTCGATGATCAAGCTCCGCGGCTTCGGCGGCAAGACCGAGTTCTGGGACCACAACCTCGAATCCTTCACCCTGATGGCGGGGCTCGCCGCCGTCACCACCCGGATCCGGCTGTTCGCCACCGCGGCGACCCTGTGCCTGCCGCCCGCCATCGTGGCCCGCATGGCCGCGACCATCGACTCGATCTCCGACGGGCGCTTCGGCCTGAACCTCGTCACCGGCTGGCAGAAGCCGGAATACGACCAGATGGGCCTGTGGCCGGGCGACGATTATTTTGCCAGGCGCTACGACTACCTGGCCGAGTACGCCCAGATCCTGCGCGACCTGTGGGAGACGGGCGCCAGCGACCGCAAGGGCACGTACTTCCAGATGAACGATTGCCGGCTGAGCCCCCGGCCGCAGGCGCCGGTGAAGATCATCTGCGCCGGTCAGAGCGGCGCCGGACTGGCCTTCACGGCCCAGTACGCCGACTACAATTTCTGTCTGGGCAAGGGGCTCAACACGCCGACCGCCTTCGCGCCCGTGGTGGAGACGCTCGCCGAGGCCAGCGCGCGGACCGGGCGGCGGGTGACCGCCTTCGCCCTGTTCATGATCATCGCCGACGAGACCGACGACGCCGCGATGGCGACCTGGGCGCACTACAGGGCGGGCGCGGATGCCGAGGCGATCGCGTGGCTCGGCGTCCAGGGCGCGGCCGACACCAAGTCCGGCAGCGACACCAACGTGCGCCAGCTCGCCGACCCGACCTCGGCGGTGAACCTCAACATGGGCACCCTGGTGGGCAGCTACGCCAGCGTGGCCGCGATGCTCGACGTTGTCATGACCATCGACGGCGTCGAGGGCGTGCTGCTCGTCTTCGACGATTTCCTCAAGGGCCTCGACGATTTCGGGACCCGGATCCAGCCCCTGATGCGGTCGCGCCGGCACGTGACGGCGGCGGCACTGCCCGAGGTCGCCTGATGGACCGCCCGATGGACCGACCGATGGATCGCCAGATGGATCGCCCCGCCGGTTACCGCGACGCCCAGGGCCGGCACGGCGGCGTCGTCCTGCCGGCCCGCCCGGAGCCGGTCGCCCTCGATCCCGCGACCACGGTCCTCATCGTGGTGGACGTCCAGAACGCCTACGCGAGCCCGGGCGGCTACCTCGACCGGGCCGGCTTCGACGTCTCGGGCACCGGCCCGGTGATCGCCCGGATCGCCCGGGCGGTGGCGGCGGCGCGATCCGCCGGCATCCCGGTCCTGTGGTTCCAGAACGGCTGGGACCCGGCCTATGTCGAGGCCGGCGGCCCGGGCTCGCCGAACTGGCACAAATCCAACGCCCTCAAGACGATGCGGCGGAATCCTGAAGCGAACGCGCAGCTGCTCGCCAAGGGATCCTGGGACTACGCGCTGGTGGACGCCCTGAGGCCGGAGCCCGGCGACATCGTGATGGGCAAGCCGCGCTACAGCGGCTTCTACAACACGCCCCTCGACAGCACCCTGCGGGCCCGGGGCGTGACCACGCTGGTCTTCACCGGCATCGCCACCAACGTCTGCGTCGAGTCGACGCTGCGGGACGGGTTCCACCGGGAGTATTTCGGGATCGTGCTGGCCGACGCCACGCACCAGGCCGGGCCGGAGAGCCTGCAGCGCGCGGCGCTCGCCAACATCGAGACCTTCTTCGGCTGGGTCTCGGACGTCGCCGCCTTCGAGGCCGCCCTCGGGGCGTCCTCACACGCCGGGATCGATACATCCGGCGGTACATCCGGCGGCGATCTGGCCGGATAAGTGCATCGCGCGCCCGGCCGGTGACCGGCAGGGTGCGCGAAGACCGCCGCGACGCGGCCTCCCGCGCGGCCTGCCCGGCCCGGCCGACAGGTCGCGCGCGGGAGGCGCAGGGGAATGCCCAAGCAGGTCGTGATACCGCCGGGGACCGGCAAGCCGCTGGCCCCCTACGTGCCGGGCACCCTGGCCGACGGGATCCTGTACGTCTCGGGCACGCTGCCGCTCGATGCGGAGGCCAACGTGGTCCATGCCGGCGACGCGGCGGCCCAGACCCGCCACGTGCTGGAGACCATCCGGGGCGTGGTCGAGGCCGCGGGCGGCACCATGGACGACGTCACCTTCAACCACGTCTTCCTGGCGGACTGGGCCGACTACGCGGCGATCAACGCCGTCTACGCCGAGTATTTCTCGGGCGAGAAGCCCGCGCGCTACTGCATCCAGTGCGGCCTCGTGAAGCCCGAGGCCCGCGTGGAGATCGCCGCGATCGCCCATATCGGCCGCTGATGAGCCCGCTCCCCCACGCGGTGGCCGGCCCGGCGGGCGGGCGGCCGGTGCTGCTCTCGCCGGGCCTCGGCGGCGCGGCGGGCTACTTCGCGCCGCAGATGGCGGCCCTGACCGCGCGGTTCCGGGTCGTCACCTACGACCACCGCGGCACCGGGCGCTCGCCCGGCCGGCTCGCGCCGGACCACGACGTCCCCGCCATGGCGCGGGACGCGCTCGGGGTGCTGGACGCGGCCGGGATCGACCGGGCCGACGTGGTCGGCCACGCGCTCGGCGGCCTGATCGCCCTCCAGATGGCGCTGGACGCCCCCGGGCGGGTCGGGCGCCTCGTCGTGATCAACGGCTGGGACGCGATGGACCCGGCCACGCGCCGCTGCTTCGCGGCCCGCCGGGCGATCCTGGCCGGGGGCGGGCCGGAGGCCTACGTGCGGGCCCAGGCGATCTTCCTGTACCCGGCCCCCTGGCTCTCCGCGGAGGCCGAGCGGGTCGAAGCCGACGCGGCGCAGGCCCTGGCGCATTTCCCCGGCGCCGAGACCGTGCTGACCCGCATCGCCGCCCTGGAGCGCTTCATCATCGCGGACCATCTCGGGGCGATCGGGCACGAGACCCTGGTCATGGCCGCCCGGGACGACGTGCTGGTGCCCTACACCCGGTCCGAGCGGCTGGCGGCGGCGCTGCCCAAGGCCCGGCTCGCCCTCGCCCCGGAGGGCGGCCACGCCCACAGCGTCACCCGGCCCGAGGCCTTCAACCGGGCGCTCCTGGAGTTCCTGGACCGGGACTGAGCGCCCGCTACGCCCGCAGCGCGATCATCGGCAGCACCACCGCGTCGAGGGCGGCGGCCAGCACCGGGAGCAGGGCCGGCCAGCGCAGGGCCGCCGCGGTGCCGATCCGCCCCCGGGCGAAGGCCAGGATCAGCATCGGCGCCAGCGGCAGCAGGTCCCGGGCCTGCATCCCCCCGAGGCCGCCCGCCGGGGCGAGGGCCTGCGGCAGCACCGCCAGCCAGAGGCCGAGCAGCGCGCAGCCCGAGAGCCACAGCCGCTCCGCGCGCGGGGGCAGGGGGCCGCGCCGCAGCGCGACGGGCGGCACCAGCAGCGCGGCGGCCCAGACCCCGGTGAGGAACCCGGGCAGCGGGACGGGCAGGGACACCAATCCGCCCCCCGCCGCGCCGGGGGGCGGAAGCCCGGGGCTCGCGGCCGGCAGCAGGGCCGGCAGGAAGGCCGGCAGGAGCGCCGGCAGCAGGGCGAGCGCGGCGAGCGGCAGCCGCTCCCGCCAGGCGCGGACGCGTCGCCCCGGGGGCGGGAACGGCACCAGCAGCATCCCCACGAGGGGCGCGCAGGCCGGCCGCGCCAGCACCACCAGGGCGATCGCCAGCGCCGCGCCGGCGCGGCGCGCCGATCCGTGCCGGCCCGTCATCGGCCGGGGGCTGAGCAGCGCGGCCGCGAGCGCCGCCAGCGCCAGGACGGGCCCGTCCGGTCCGGAGGCGGCCGCGAGCGAGGCCGGGAAGCACAGCAGCGCGAACAGCGCGGCCCGGCCCCGGGTCGCCAGGGCCAGGGCGGCGAGCCCCAGGCCCAGGAACGCCGCGATGCCGGCGAGCCGGCCGCAGACGGCGAGGGCGGACGGGGTCTCGCCGGGCAGGCCGATCCAGGCCAGCGCGAGGCAGGCCGGGAAGCCGAGGCCCAGGAAGGCAAGGGCCCAGAACCGGCCGCCCCCGGTGATCGGCAGGCTCACGGCCCCGTCCGGGTCGCGCGGGCGGCCGGCCCCTGCGCGGCGGGCGCGCGGACAGGGCGCGGCATCGCCGGCCCGCTCAAGCGGCGGGCCGCGCGCGCGCGGCCCGCAGGAGGTCCGGCACGAGCCCCGGCAGCGCCGCGGCCAGGAGGCCCGCCGCCCGCAGGACCTCCGCGGCCTCCCGGGGGGAGCGGCGGGCGAGGGCCAGGGCGAGACGCAGGGGCACCTGCGCGCCGAAGCTCGCCGCCGCCAGGCCGAGGGCCGTCGCGGCGCCGTGGTGCTTGCCGGCGTAGAGGATCTGGCTGCGCAGGAAGTAGAACAGCCGCCGCGCCCGCACCTGCCGGGTCGTGCCCTGGCCGACATGGCGGGCGACCGCCCCGGCCACGTGCCGCACCGCGAAGCCCGCCGCCCGGGCCCGTTCGCAGAGGTCGGCATCTTCCCAGTAGACGAAGAAGCGCGGGTCGAACCCGCCGAGGCTCCGGAACAGGTCGCGGCGGATCATCAGGAAGGCGCCCATCACCTGGTCGACGGCGCGGTCCTCCGCGTGGTCCCACTCCAGCAGGAAGTGCGGCCGCACGAGGCCGAGGCGGTCCAGCGCCAGGGCGCGGCCGAGGAGGCCCAGCGCCGAGGGCGCCCGGGCGCAGGAGCGCGCGGTCCGCCCGTCCGGGTCGACGAGCCGCGCGCCCACGATCCCGGTCCGCGGGTCGGCCGCCAGGGCGGCCAGGGCCACGCCGAGCGCGTCGGGCGCGACCTGCGTGTCAGGGTTCAGGAACAGGATCGCGGGGGCGTCGCCGGCGGCGGCGCCCTGGTCGCAGGCCCGGCCGAAGCCGAGATTCGCGGTGTTCTGGATCAGCCGGAGCGGGCGGGGCAGGGCGGGCAGGGTCTCGGTGGAGCCGTCCGTCGAGGCGTTGTCCACCACGGTGACCTGCACGGCCGCGGCGTCCCGCGCGGCCGCGAGGCTCGCGAGGCAGGCGCGCAGCAGGCCGCCGCCGTTCCAGTTGACGATCACGACGTCGAGGGCAGGGCGGTCGGTCACGGCATGTCCCGGGGCAGGTCCCGGGGCGGCCCGAGGCGCCCGAGGGCGCCGTCGCGCGCGGCCGCGAGGAGCCTGAGCAGCACGGCGGGCCGGAAGCCCGAATCCGCCCAGTACAGCCCGGCCTGGAGCGGCAGGTAGGCGGCCTGGGCGAGTTTCCAGCGCGGCGGCACGTGCGGCAGCCGCCACGCGTAGATCGCGTTGCGCAGGTAGGTCGCCATGCGGAACAGGGGCTGGCGCGGCATCGTGATCCCGAAGGCCCGGATCGTCCCGCCGCCCACGCGGTGCGGGATCGCGACGGCGTCGGCTCGGTAGCAGCCGTAGCCGAGGCTCCAGGCACGGAAGCACCATTCGAGCTCGACCCCGTCGATGAAGAAGTCGCCGCGGAACGGCCCGACCCGCGCGAAGGCGTCGAGGTCGACGAGCGAGCCCGAGGTCGCCAGGAACTGCACGGGAGCGAGGCCGTCGCGTGCCGGCGCGCCGGGACGGGGCGGGTAGGCCGGCGCCTTGTGGCCCGGTGCCGGCGCGGGCGCCGGGCCCACCACCGCCGCCGGGATCCCGGCCTCCCGCAGCCGGTCCCGCGCCGCCAGCAGCGCGACGGCGAGATCCGCGGGCGGCTCCGCGTCCTGGTCGAGGAGGAGGAGGGTCCCGCCCCCCGCGGCACGGGCGGCCGCCGCGATCCGGTTGAGCGCCTCGGCGATGCCGAGATTCGTGCCCGCCGACAGCAGGGTCACGCCGGCCCGGGCGAGCTGGTCGGCCGTCCCGGCCGGGAGGCCGCCATTGTCGAAGGCGATCACCGCGGCGTCGCCGGCCGAGGCCAGGGCCCGGACGCGCGCCACTTGGTCCGGCCGCGGCCGGAACAGGGTGATCCCGAGGACGAGGCTGCCGAGCCGCGGGTCGGGCACCGGCCGCGTCCCGGTGACGGGTCCGGTGATGGGTCCGGTGACGGGCGCGGGACGGCCCGTCACGCCCGCTCCACCGCGGCGGTCGCCGCCTCCAGGGCCGCCGTGATGGCGGCGGCCTGCTCGGCGCTGAGCGGGCCGCGGGCGAGCCGCATCTGCAGGGCGAGCTTCAGCCCCTCCTTGGCGCGCACGACCGAGGGCGGGGGACCGTCGCCCCGGGCGGCCTCGGCCTCCGCCATCCGGGCGAGGATCGCCTCGAGGGTCGAGCGGTTGCCGTCCAGGAAGGCCTGCCCCTCGGGCGTTATCGCGTGCAGCCGCTTGGTGCCCTCCCCGGGGGTCACCGTGACGTGGCCGAGTTCCTCCAGGAGGGTCAGCGTCGGGTAGACGGTCCCGGGGCTCGGGCTGTAGGCGCCGCCGACCCGCTCCTCGATCGCCTTGATGATCTCGTAGCCGTGGCGCGGCTTCTCGGCGATCAGGTGGAGGATGACGAGGCGCAGGTCGCCGTGGGCGAAGAAGCGCGCGAGGTCGCCGCGGCCGCCGCGGCCGAACATCCGGCGGTCGCCGGGACCGCGACCCGGGTGGCCGTGGGGCCCGTGCCGTCCGCGGGGGTCGGCGCCCATCGGCCCGCGATGGGCGCGGACGCGGAAGGCGTCGAAGGGATCGGCGTGCAGGCCGTCCGAGACATAGGGATGCATGGAGACGACTCGATTTCGATATGACGAATTTTCAGATATATCGAAATACGGTCGGCAGCAAGGCCCCTCCGCCGGTCCGCGGCATGACCCGCGGCATGGCCCGCGGCATGGCCCGCGGCGCGGACGCCGGCGGCGCCCCGCGGTTTACGGATTCGGCCGGTTCCGCTAGTGCGACTTGTGTCCGACAGGACGATCGCTCCCGCGCCGCCTCGCGCCTCCGACGCTGCCCGCCAGCTGCCGCCCATGACCCGATCAGAGCCCCGCGCCTCGACGGCGCCCGCCCGGCGGGCGGCCGATGGATCCCGCGCCCCGTGACGGCCCGCGGCGAACGCCCCTCCGCAGAGTCCTGAGATGCGCCGCGACTCCGACGGGACCGGCCGGATCTCGGCCCTGACGCGGATGCGACGCCGCCTCGGCCGGCTGCGCGACCCGCTGGCCACGCCGGCGGCGCTGCACCGACGCTGGGCGGGCGCGGCGACCGGCGCGGATCTCGAGGCGCGCCTGATCGCCGCCCTGGCCCCGCACTTTGACACGGCGTTCTACGCGAGTTGGTACGGGATCGCGGCCGACCCGGTGCGCGACTACCTCGTCCACGGCTGGCGCGCGGGCCGCGACCCGCGCCCCGACTTCGACTCCGCCGCCTACCTCGCCGCCCATCCCCACCTCGCCCGCGCCGGCATCAACCCGCTTCTGCACGCCCTGGCGCGCCGCCGCGCCGGGCGTGGCGGGGCCGGCGGGGAGGGGGAGGCGGCCGCCCTGCCGAAGCCCGACACGGCCGAGGCCCACCGCCTCGCCCGCCGCCTCGTCGACGGCGCCTTCTACCTCGCCGGCAACCCCGACCTCGCCGCCGCCGGCGTCGACCCGGTCGACCACTACATGGCCTCCGGCTGGCGCGAGGGCCGCGAGCCGGCGCCGCACTTCGACACCCTGGCCTACTGCCTCAGCCGCGGGATCACCTTCGCCACCCGGAACCCGCTGGTCCACTACGTCCTCCACGGCGGCCCCGCCCGGCCCGACCCGGAGGCCGCGCTCGCCCTGCGGGTCGAGACGCTCGCCCCCTACTTCGACGCCGCCCATTACCGGCAGCGCCTGCCCGGACCGCAGGCCGAGGCGCTGGCCGATGCCTCGGACGCGGCGCTGCTGCGCCACTACGTGGCGGAGGGCTGGCGGGCGCGGATCGGCCCGCGGCCGGACTTCGACCCGGCCGGCTACGTGCAGGCGCGGGCCGGCAGCCGGGCGGTCGCGGACGACCCGTTCTTCCGCTACGTGGCCGAGACCCGGCTGACGGGGGCCGAGCCGTTCGCGGGGCCGCACCGGCTGAACCTGCCGGCGGTGGACGCGGACTGGTACCGGGCGACCTACCCGGACGTGGGCGGGCGCGAGCCGTTCCTGCACTTCGCCGAGGCGGGCTGGCGGGAGCTGCGCGATCCCGGCCCGGGGCGCTCGACGCTGGCGGCGCTGCTGCGGGTCTGCGGGCTGCGGCCGGCGCGGGCGCCGGTCGAGGACACGGGCTGGCTCGGGGCGATCGGGCAGGAGACCCTCGAGCGGGACGCGTTCCTGGACCTGCAGGCGCGGCTGGTGGCGGGGCATTTCGACCACGGCTTCTACCGGGCGCGCTACGGGCTGTCGGAGGCGGAGGACGCGGTGCGCGACTACTGCGACACCGGCTGGCGCGCGGGCCGCAACCCCAGGCCCGACTTCGACGGGCAGGCCTACGCCGACGCGCATCCCGGGATGCGCGAGACGGGCCTCGCGCCCCTCGTCCACCGCCTCGCCACGGCGCTGATGCACGGCACCGACATCGCGGCCGGTGCCTTCCACCCCCGCTACGGCACGCCGGATTCGCGGGAGGCGGCGCTGGCCGACGAGGCCCGGACGGTCGCACCGTTCTTCGACGCCGCCTTCTACGCCAAGCGCAACCCCGACGCCGCCGACGCCCCGCTCGCCCACTTCGTCGCCTACGGGCAGCACGAGGGCCGGGACCCGAGCAAGGCCTTCTCGATCGCGTTCTACCGGGAGACCTACGGGCACCTGCTGGGTCCCGGGGAGTCGCCGTTCCTGCACTACGTGCGCACCGGCCGGGCCGCCGGGCTGATGGGCTGCCCCGAGGATCTCGGCACCTACCCGCCCATGGAGGCTCCGGCGGCCGACGAATGGGACCGCCTGCCCCGGGCCCTGCCCATCGCGCAGGCCCGCGTCGTCGTCATCGTCCCCGTCTACAAGGGCCGCGGCGAGACCCTGCGCGCCCTCCACGCCTGCCTGTCGGCGCCCCAGGCCACCCCCTTCACCCTGCTCGCCGTCAACGACCGCTCCCCCGACCCGCAGCTCACCGCGGACCTCGCCGCCCTCGCCGGCCGCGGCCTGTTCCACCTCGTCGAGAACGAGCGCAACCTCGGCTTCGTCCGCTCGGTCAACCGCGCCCTCGGCCTGCGCCAGGGCCGCGCCGTCGTCCTGCTCAACTCCGACGCTGAAGTCTTCGGCGACTGGCTCGACCGCCTCGTCGCCCACGCTGAGCCTGAGACAGGCCCCTCCGCCGAGCCGCGCCCGCCCGTGGGCAGCGTCACGCCCCTGTCCAACAACGCCACGATCTGCTCCTACCCGCGCTTCAACGCCAACAACACCATGCCGCTCGAGATCGCCCGGCCCGACCTCGACCGCGTGGCCGCGCAGGTCAATCGCGGCCGCGCCGTGCCCGTGCCCACCGGCGTCGGCTTCTGCATGTACATGACCGCCGCCGCCCTCGACGCCGTCGGCGACCTCGACGCCGAGGCCTTCGGCAAGGGCTACGGCGAGGAGAACGACTGGTGCCTGCGCGCCATCAAGGCCGGCTTCGTCAACCTGCTCGCCGAGGACGTGTTCGTCCACCACGCCGGCCAGATCTCGTTCGGGCTCGACGCGGGCGGCGAGTACGACCAGGGCCAGGCAGCGCTGCTCGCCAAGCACCCCGACTATCCGGCCCGGGTCGGGCAGTTCGTCCAGGCCGATCCCGGCCGGCGCGGGCGGGCGCGGCTCGACCGGGCGCGGCTGGCCCGGCACTTCGCCGGCCGGGCGCTGCTGTACGTGACGCACAGCTGGGGCGGGGGCATCCAGCGGCACATCGACGACATGGTCGCGCAGGCCCGGGCCGAGGGCCTGAGCGTGGTGCTGCTGCAGATCGACCGGACCCGCAACCTGGAGGTTCACGTCTCGTATCGCGGCCCCGAGTTCCTGTACCTGCCCAACCTCGACAGCCTGTACCTGCCGCGCGACGCGGCCGAGCTCGCGGAGTTCGTCGGGCAGCTGGCGCCGGTCCTGATCCACGTGCACTCGCTGGCGGGCCTGCGCTGGGCCGCGGCGCGGGCGCTGATGGCGGTGGTGGCGGGCGCGGGGCGGCCCTACGCGTGGACGCTGCACGACTACTCGCCGGTGTGCCACCGCAACCACCTGGTGCAGCCGGACGGGCGCTACTGCGGCCTGGCGCCGGTGGCGGAGTGCCGGTCGTGCCTGGCGGTGGACGCGGACGGGTTCGAGGAGCCGGATCCGGGCGAGCGGCGGGCGGCGTTCGGGGCGTTCCTGGCGGGCGCCGCGCGGGTGTTCGCGCCGTCCTCCGACACGGCGAGCCGGATCCGGACGGTGTACCCGGATCTGTCGGTCACGGTGCGGCCGCACGTCGAGCCGGAGCGGTCGGTGCGCTCGACCGCCCTCCAGCGGCCCGGCCGAATCCGCCGCGTCGCCGTGCTCGGCGCGATCAGCGCCACGAAGGGCGGCCTGTTCCTGCAGGCGCTCGCCACCGACGCGCGGGACCGCGACCTGCCGCTGCACTTCGCGATCGTGGGCTACTCGGACCCGGCCCTGGCGATCGGCCTGGAGCGCGTCGGGGTCGCCCAGACCGGGCGCTATTCCGGGGACCACGAGGCCCTGGACCTGGTCTGGCGGCTCTCGGCCGACCTCGTGCTGCTGCCGGCGATCTGGCCCGAGACCTACTCGTACGCGCTGACCCTGGCGCTGCGCACCGGCCTGCCGGTGGCGGCCTTCGACCTCGGCGCGCCGGCCGAGCGGCTGCGCGCCTACCCGAACGGGCACCTGCTCCCCGGCGCGCTGGCCACCGATCCGGCCGCCTTCAACGACCGCCTGCTCGCCATCGACGTCTCGGCCGCGGGCCGGCTCACCGTGCCGATCCGGGCCGCCACCTACGGCGACCTGATGGGCGACTATTACGGCCTGGACCCGGCGCCGGCCGGGACCGGGCACCCCAGCGACGAGGACGCCGCATGATCTCCGTCAACGAGGACATGAAGCAGGAGATGCTGCGCCGCGGCATCTCGGTGCTGCACCCGGCCCCGTTCGGCCTGCCGGAGGATTGCGTCTTCGAGCCGCCGTGCAGCATCAAGTGGATGGGCGTCGATTACTGCCTCACCATGGGGGCGTTCTCGTACGCGGTCAGCGGCTACTATTTCGGGGCCGACATCGCCCGCTACTGCTCGATCGGCGAGAGCGTCCAGGTCGGGCGCGGCAGCCACCCGGTCCAGTGCGGCTCGACCTCGCCGCTGTTCTACACGCACCACTCGGCCGTGTTCGACCGCATCGACCCGCGGGCGGAGGATTACGAGATCTCCGGCCCGTATCTCTGGCCCAAGCGCGTGCGCATCGGCAACGACGTCTATATCGGCCACGGCGCCTTCCTGATGCCCGACATCACGATCGGCGACGGGGCGGTGATCGGCGCCATGGCGGTGGTGACCAAGGACGTGCCGCCCTACGCGATCGTGGCCGGCAGCCCCGCCCGGATCGTGAAGATGCGCTTCCCGGACGCGCTGATCGAGCGCTACCTGAAGGTGCAATGGTGGCGCTACGCCTTCTGGGACCTGCGCCAGTGCTCGATCACCGACCCGGAGACGTTCATCGACGCCGTCGAGGAGCGGATCGCCGGGGGCATGCAGGAATACCGGCCGGAGCTGATCCCGATCCGGTCGCTGGTGCCGGGCGCCTGAGCCCAGGCACCTGAGGCCGGGCGCCCGCCGGGACGCGCCGCGCGCCGGGGCGTCCGGGGCGGCACGCTCAGCCCGCCAGCACCCGCGCCGCCGCGTCGCCGAGAGCCCGCACGCCGAGGGCGAGGTCGGCGTCGCTGGTATCCTCCGCCCAGTGGTGGCTGATGCCGCCGATCGAGGGCACGAACAGCATCGCGGCCGGCAGGATCCGGGCGACGTTCTGGGCGTCGTGCCCGGCCCCCGACGGCATCACCTGCCACCCGCCGGGGCAGACGCTCTCGGCCGCCTCCGAGAGGGCGCGCATCAGGGCCGGGTCGCAGGGGGCGGGGATCGCCTTGGCCAGGGCCGTCAGCGTGGCCGGGCAGCGCTCGCGCCGGTTCGAGTCCCGCACCAGCGCCTCCAGGCAGGCCTCCATCCGCTCCAGCACGGGCATCGCCACGTCGCGGAACTGGAAATACACCTCGGCCCGCCCCGGGATGATGCTGAAGCCGCCGGGATCCAGGGTGATCCGTCCCGTGGTCCAGGTGCTGCGCGGCCCGCAGACCTTCGGGAATTCCCGGTCGATCGCCGCGAGCAGCCGCACCGCCGAGAGACCCGCGTCCCGGCGCTCCGCCATGGTGGTGCCGCCCGCGTGGTCCTGGTTGCCGGCGAAGTCGATCCGGAACTGCCAGATCGCCACGATGCCGCTCACCACGCCGAGATGCAGGCCGGCGGATTCGAGCTGCGTGCCCTGCTCGATGTGCATCTCGAGGAAGCCGCGGTAGCGGTCCGGGTCGAGCCGCGTCCGGGGCAGGCCGGCGAGGCCGGCGCTCGCGAGCGCCGCGCGGAGCGGCGTGCCGTCGGTGCGGTTGCGGGCCTCGTCGATCTCGGCCTCGGTCAGGTCGCCGATCGCCGAGCGGCTGCCCAGGAAGCCCCCCGAGAAGTGCCCCTCCTCGTCCGCGAAGGCGACGACGTCGACGGGCAGCCCGGCGCGGGCCAGCGCGACCCCGGCCACGACGCCCAGCGCCCCGTCGAGCCAGCCGGCCTCGTTCTGCGTCTCGATGTGGCTGCCGACCAGCAGGTGCGGGCCCGGCCCGCGGTGGCGCCCGAGCACGTTGCCGATCCCGTCGATGGAGGCCTCCAGGCCGCAGGCCTCGAGCCGGGCCATCAGCCAGCGCCGGGATTCCATGTCGTCGGCCGAGAAGGTCGGCCGGTGGACGCCGGTGCGGAACCGGCCGATCTCGCGCAGTTCGTACAGGTCGGCCAGGAAGGCCCGGGTGTCGATCGCGGTCATGGTGAGCCCAGGCGATGAGGCCAAGTGTTGAGGCCGAGTGTTGAGGCCGAGTGAGGCGGCCACGTGGAGAGGCCTCCGGCGGTGCAAGCCCCGTGCGGCCCGCTATTCCGCCGCCGCAGGTCTCGAGGCCGCGCCCTGCGCACCGCCCCCCGCGCCCTCCAGCCAGGCGGCGAGATCGGCCCGGGCCCGGTCGGTGAGCGCGCGCTTCTTCAGCGCCGCCTTCTCGGGTCCGCGCAGGCGCCGGCCGGTCTCGTTGCGGGGGGCCCGCTCGAGCGGCGGGAACAGGCCGAAATTCACGTTCATCGGCTGGAACGAGCGCGGGGCGTTGGCCTCCCCGTCCGCCATCAGGTGGCCGCCGGTGATGTGGGCGATGAGCGCGCCGAGGGCCGTGCTCTGGGGCAGGGGGGCGAGGGGGGCGCCGGCCGCCTCCGCGACGGCGAAGCGGCCGGCCATCAGCCCGACCGCGGCGCTCTCGACGTAGCCCTCGCAGCCGGTGATCTGCCCGGCGAAGCGCAAGGTCGGACGGGCCCGCAGCCGGAGGGTGGCGTCGAGGAGGCGCGGGCTGTCGAGGTAGGTGTTGCGGTGCAGGCCGCCGAGGCGGGCGAACTCGGCCCGCTCCAGGCCGGGGATCATGCGGAAGACCCGCACCTGCTCGGCGTAGGTCAGCTTCGTCTGGAAGCCGACCATGTTGTACAGGGTGCCCAGCGCGTTGTCCTGGCGCAGCTGCACGATCGCGCAGGGCTTGACCAGCGGGTCGCGGGGATTGGTGAGCCCCACGGGCTTCATCGGCCCGTGGCGCAGCGTCTCGGGGCCGCGCTCGGCCATGACCTCGACGGGCAGGCAGCCGTCGAAATAGGGCGTGCCCTCCCACTGCTTGAACCCGATCTTCTCGCCCGCCACGAGGGCGGCCACGAAGGCGTCGTACTGCTCCCGGGTCATCGGGCAGTTGAGGTAGTCCGCGCCCGTGCCGCCGGGTCCCGGCTTGTCGTAGCGGGACTGGAACCACGCCACGTCCATGTCGATCGAGTCGCGGTGGACGATCGGCGCGATCGCGTCGAAGAAGGCCAGCGACTCGGCGCCGGTGAGCCCGCGGATGCCCTCGGCCAGCGCCGGCGCGGTGAGCGGGCCGGTGGCGACGATGCAGGGCCCCCATTCCTCCGGCGGCAGGCCCTCGACCTCCCCGCGGACGAGGGTGACGTTCGGGTGCTGCTCCAGGGCCCGGGTCACCGCGGCGGAGAAGCCCTCGCGGTCGACCGCCAGCGCCCCGCCCGCCGGCACCTGGTTGGCGTCGGCCGCCCGCATGATCAGCGAGCTCAAGGAGCGCATCTCCTGGTGCAGCAGCCCGACGGCGTTGCCCTCCGGGTCGTCCGACCGGAACGAGTTGGAGCAGACGAGCTCGGCCAGCCCGTCGGTCCGGTGCGCCTCGGTGCCGCGCACCGGGCGCATCTCGTGGATCACGGCGCGATGCCCGGCTTCGGCTACCTGCCAGGCGGCCTCGGATCCGGCGAGGCCGCCGCCGACGATGTGGATGGTCTGTGTCATGTCCGAGAATAGCGAAGGACCGCCGTCCGGATCAACGGGCGGCGGTCCTTCGAGGCGTTCGTCTCGGGCGCTGTGACGCGGACGCGGGGATCAGACGCGGGCGACGCCGCGGATCTCGCTGCGGTTGATGCCGAGATCGGCAAGATCGCGGTCCGACAGGCGGGACAGCTGGGTGACGGTGTCGCGGTACCGGAGATAGGCGCGGACGCGGCTCAGGACGCTACGGGCGGCGGACATGGTGTGCTGTGACCTCTGCTCGGGCAGACGATGGCGCCCCATTGCGCATCGCTGCCTCTTGTTGGTGCAACGCACATATAATCGCGCCGCAGCGCAGCAGGAGTCGCAAGGTCAAGCACCAGACCTGCGAAAATCGCATAACCGGCTTAAGAAACCGGCAAGGTTTCCGGATGGTCATTCTTTGTGCGCATGCAGGGCGAAGAAGGGCCTTCCGCACGCGCGAAGGGCGCCCCGCCGGTCGGCGGGACGCCCTGCATGCCGTCTGACGAACTCGGACGGGGGCTCAGTAGAACGGGCGCGGCCCGTAGAAGCCGTAGGGCCGGTAGAAGGGCCGCGGCCGGTAGTAACCGCCGTACCCGCCGTAATAGACCGGGCGCCGCCAGTAGCCGTAGGGCCGGGGGCCCCAGTTCGGCCGGCAGATGCCCCACGGATTGGGATGGAAGCCGGGGCCGCAGCCCCCGGCCGCCTCGGCAGACCCCGCGAGCCCGAGGCCGCCGGCGATCGCGGCGGCCATCACGAGTGCCTTCGCGCGCGGTGCGCTCAGAATCGTCATGACTGGATCTCCTCAACGTTTCCGGCGGATCGGGAGCCGGTCGTTCGAGATTCGGTCCCGCCACCTGAACCGTCGCTGAGCCGTAGGTTGTGTCCGGTACAGGCCCGCGACGGCGCCGCGGCAACGCCGCTCGGAGCGCGAAGGTTGCACGCTCCGGGTCGCGGGCTCAGTGCAGCGAGGGCGTGCGCAGGAACCGCTCCCGATCCCCGGAGACGAGGGCGAGCTTCACGCCGCGCCCCTCCCGGCGGATCGTGAGGGGGACCCGCACCCCGGCCTCGCCCAGGGCCCAGACGCTCCGGAACAGGGCGGCGAGGTCGGCCACCGGCTCGCCGGCCACCGCCTCGATCACGTCGCCGGCCTGGAGGCCGCCGGTCTCGGCCGGGCCGTTATCGGCGAGGCCCATCACGACGATGCCCTCCTCGCTCTCGGTGGCGTAGAGGCCGAGCCAGGGGCGGGGCGGCCGGTCGGCCCGCCCGCGCGTGGCGAGGTCCTCGAGGATCGGCGTCAGCAGATCGATGGGCACGACCATGTTGATCGGCCGCGCCGCGCCGCCGCCGCCCTGCTGCAGCTGCAGCGAGCCGATGCCCAGCAGGTCGCCCTGGGGGCCGATCAGCGCGGTCCCGCCCCAGTGCGGGTGCGCGGGGGCGGTGAACAGGGCCTCGTCGAGGACGTACTCCCAGTAGCCGGCGAATTCCTGCCGGGCCACGACCTCGACGGCGACGCAGCGCTGGCGCCCGCCCGCCCCGGCCAGCACGGCCCGGTCGCCGGTCTTGAGTCCGGCCGAGTGGCCGAGCGGGAGGGCCGGCACGCCGAGATCGCCGAGCGCCTGGACCAGGCCGAAGCCCGTGGCGGCGTCGAAGCCGAGGACGTGGCCGGGCACCGAGCGGCCGTCCCGGGTGGTGAGCCAGACGCTCTCGGCCTCGGTGACGAGGTAGCCGATGGTGAGCACCAGCCCGTCCTCGCGGATCACCACGCCGTTGCCGGCGCGCTCGGTGCCGAGCGTCTCGGCCGTGAACGCGCTGTCCGGGATCCGCGCCGACAGGGCCAGGACCGCGGAGAGCGCCCGGTCGAGGTCGTAGCCGTAATCCGCGGGCCTGGGCTGGGCCTGCGCGGGGATCTTCCACTCGCCCTGCGTCGCCATGACAATCCTTCGGCTCGTCCGCCTGCGCTCCGGTCGGCCCCGGAGCCGCGCCATCGGCACACCATAGGATGTCCGCGCCGCCCGCGTCACCCGCGGCCGGCTGCGACCCGTGGCACGGGCCCGCCCGGGGCGGCCGGCTGCGGCCCGCCGCGGCACCGGCACAAAGAAAAACCGCCCGGCGGAGCCGGGCGGCGCGCCGTCCCGGAGGACGGCCTGTCGGAGATCCGGGAGCCCCCGCCGCGCGGCGGCGGGGAGCCCGGTGTCTCGGAAGGATCTCAGTACTTGCGGACCAGCGGCGCCGGGACCGGCGCGGCGGCCGGGGTCGGCGAGTAGAGCGGCACGATGAACCGGATCCAGCCGTCGGTGGAGTAGTTGTCGCGGGTGCGGCCGAACGCGTTGGTGTACTGCGCGCCGGTCACGACGTCGCGGGCAACGTAGGCCTGGACGGTGAAGATCTTGAAGTCGTAGCCGATGAGACCGCCGAGGGCGAACCGGCCACGGTTCCCGGCCGCGGCGCTGGCCTGGCTGATGTCGAAGTTGTAGGTGCCGTAGGCGATCGGGCCGATCTCGAAGTTGCCGAACTTCTTGGTCGCCGTGAGGTCGAAGTTCAGGGCGTCCGACAGGCGGATCGGGCCGATGGCGGCGCCGACCTGGCCGGGGAAGCGGCCGGGCGAGTCGTAGATGTTGGCGGTCAGGTTGGCGGTGATGTTCCAGCCGTCACCCGTGTAGCTGCCGGCGATGCCGAAGCGGTAGGTGTTGGAGGAGAGCTGCGGCAGGACCGGGGTGGCCGTCGTGCCGTTCGCGGTGATGATCGAGCCGCGGTCGCCGTTCAGGTCGTTCAGGTAGGCGCCGCCGAGCAAGCTGACGCCGAAGTTGTTGCCGAGGTCGAAGGCCCAGATGCCGCCGACGAAGGTGCCGACGTTGATCGAGATGTCCTTGTTGCGCACGCCCGCCGGGTTGCGGGTGAAGGCGAACACGGTCGGGGGCGCCACGAGCAGCTCGACGCGGCCGCCGAACGGCACGAACGGGGTCGACCAGACCAGGACCGGGATGTTGACGGCCGTGTCGGGCGAGTTCGGCGCGTCGGTGCGGCGATAGGTGAACGTGTTGATCGCGTAGAGGCCTTCCGGCAGCGGCGCGCCGACGGCGAGGCCGACCTGCTCACCGGGAACCGTCGTGGTCTGCGCCTGCGCGATCGTCGAGGTCATGCCGACCGTGAGCGCGACCGTGCCGGCCGCGAGCCAGTTCTTCATCATTTTCTCATTCCTTCCCAAGGTCATACGGCGTCCGTCCCGCATTCGGCACTTCCCTGCCGGTCTGCTCGCCTATCGCGGCTGCCGGCTTCGGACCTGCCGAGCGCCCCCACGGAGCCTGCCCGTCTCAACGTCTGCGACTATTCTACAGAGACCTGCGGAAAGACAGTGGAATGCTCGCCGAAACGCCACAACCGGCCGAACCGTTGCGCAAAAGCCGCATTTTTGCGGCGATGCAACACTGTCCACAGACCCTGCTCGAACCGCGGTTTCGGCAAAATATCGTTGAACGGTCAAGCTGTTGCCGGCCCGGGCCGCGGGAGAATCCGGCAAAGGCGGGAAGGTGATCGGGCAGGCCGCCGGTCCGGACGCGCGGGCCGGGATCCGGCTCCGAGCCGGTCGGCGGCGGGTCCGGAGCCGGATCCGGCCGCTCGAATCACCGTCCGCGGGCGCGGGGTCCGGCCGAGACCCGGCAGAAACTGCCGCGCCGGCCCGGGAGCGGGTGATCCGTCGCGTCGGACCCGCGCCCGCACTGCACGGGCGGGGGCGCGTCCGGCACGGTCGCCGGTGCGTGCGATGCCCGCCCCCGGAAGGTCCGCCCCCCTCCGCCGCCCCGCTACTCCGCGGCGCGACCGCGGCTCGCGGGTGAGGCGGGCCGCCGCTCCAGCACCTCGCGCAGGAACCGGCCGGTATGGCTGGCCTTGGCGCGGGCGATCTCTTCCGGCGTGCCCTGCGCCACCACCCGGCCGCCGCCGTCGCCGCCCTCGGGACCCATGTCGATCACCCAGTCGGCGGTCTTGATCACTTCGAGGTTGTGCTCGATCACCACCACGGTGTTGCCCTGGTCGACCAGCTCGTGGAGCACCTCCATGAGCTTGGCGACGTCGTGGAAGTGCAGGCCGGTGGTCGGCTCGTCGAGGATGTAGAGGGTGCGGCCGGTGGCGCGCTTCGACAGCTCCTTGGAGAGCTTCACGCGCTGCGCCTCGCCCCCCGACAGGGTGGTGGCCTGCTGGCCGACATGGACGTAGTGCAGGCCGACCCGCTTCAGGGTCTCGAGCTTGTCGCGGATCGCCGGCACCGCCTTGAACAGCTCGGCCGCCTCCTCGACGGTGGAGTCGAGCACGTCGGCGATGGACTTGCCCCGGTACTTCACCTCCAGGGTCTCGCGGTCGTAGCGCTTGCCCTTGCAGACGTCGCAGGTGACGTAGACGTCCGGCAGGAAGTGCATCTCGATCTTGATGACGCCGTCGCCCGAGCAGGCCTCGCAGCGCCCGCCCTTGACGTTGAACGAGAAGCGCCCGGGCTGGTAGCCCCGCGCCTTGGCCTCGGGGAGGCCCGCGAACCAGTCGCGGATCGGCGTGAAGGCGCCGATATAGGTGGCGGGGTTCGAGCGCGGCGTGCGCCCGATCGGCGACTGGTCGATGTCGATGACCTTGTCGAGGTGCTCCAGCCCCTCCAGCCGCCCGTAGGGGGCCGGGTGCTCCAGGGCGCCGTTCAGCTTCTTGGCGACGGCCTTGTAGAGGGTGTCGATCACCAGGGTGGACTTGCCGCCCCCCGAGACGCCGGTGATGCACGTGAAGGTGCCGAGCGGGATCTCGACGTCCACGTCCTTGAGATTGTTGCCCCGCGCGCCGAACAGGCCGAGCTTGCCCTTCCGGCCCTTGCGGCGGGCGGTCGGGGTGCGCACCGCCATCGCGCCGGTGAGATACTTGGCGGTGAGCGAGGCGGGGTTCGCCAGCACCTCCGCGGGGGTGCCCTGCGCGATGATCTCGCCGCCGTGGATGCCGGCGCCCGGGCCGACATCGACCACGTAATCGGCCTGCAGGATCGCGTCCTCGTCGTGCTCGACCACGATCACCGAGTTGCCGAGGTCGCGCAGGCGCTTGAGCGTGCCGAGCAGCCGCTCGTTGTCGCGCTGGTGCAGGCCGATCGAGGGCTCGTCCAGCACGTAGAGCACGCCGGTCAGGCCGGAGCCGATCTGCGAGGCGAGGCGGATGCGCTGGCTCTCGCCGCCCGAGAGCGAGCCGGAGCCGCGGGCGAGCGTCAGGTATTCCAGGCCGACATCCACCAGGAAGCTCAGCCGGTCGCGGATCTCTTTCAGGATCCGGACCGCGATCTCGTTCTGCTTCGCGGTCAGCTTCCCGGGCAGGTCCGAGAACCAGCGATGCGCCTCGGAGACCGAGAGGGCGGTCACGTCGGCGATGTCCGCCATGGCGACCTTCACGGCCAGAGCCTCGGGTTTCAGCCGCTTGCCGCCGCAGGCGGCGCAGGGCGTCTCGCTCATGAAGCGCCCGATCTCCTCGCGCACGGCGTCCGAGTCGCTCTCCTTGTAGCGGCGCTCCAGGTTCGGGATCACGCCCTCGAAGGGCTTGTTGACCGTGTACTTGCGCAAGCCGTCGTCGTAGGCGAAGCGCACCGCCTGCTTGCCCGAGCCGTAGAGCACGATGGCGCGGGCCGTCTCCGACAGGCTCTGCCAGGGGACGCCCGTCTTGAAGCCGAAATGCTCGGCGAGCGCCTCGAGCGTCTGGCCGTAATAGGGCGAGGTCGACTTCGCCCAGGGGCCGACCGCGCCGCGCTTCAGGCTTAAGCCAGGGTCGGAGATCACCAGCTCGGGATCGATCCGCATCTCGTGGCCGATGCCGCTGCAGGTCGGGCAGGCGCCGAACGGGTTGTTGAACGAGAACAGCCGCGGCTCGATCTCCGCGATGGTGAAGCCCGAGACCGGGCAGGCGAAGCGCGACGAGAAGGTGACGGTCCGCGGCGCCTCGCCCTCGGGGGCGTCGGCGAACACGATCTCGGCGACGCCGTCGGCGAGTTCCAGCGCGGTCTCGAAGGACTCGGCCAGCCGCGAGCCGATATCGGCCCGGACCACGATCCGGTCCACCACCACGTCGATGTCGTGCTTGAACTTCTTGTCGAGCTTGGGCACATCGTCGATGGCGTAGTATTCGCCGTTCACGCGCAGCCGCTGGAAGCCTTTCTTCTGATATTCGGCGATCTCCTTGCGGTACTCGCCCTTCCGCCCGCGGACCACGGGCGCGAGCAGGTAGAGCCGGGTCTTCTCCGGCAGCTCCAGCACCCGGTCGACCATCTGCTGGACGGTCTGGCTCTCGATCGGCAGGCCGGTGGCCGGCGAGTAGGGGATGCCGACCCGCGCCCAGAGCAGGCGCATGTAGTCGTAGATCTCGGTCACCGTCCCCACGGTCGAGCGGGGGTTCTTCGAGGTGGTCTTCTGCTCGATCGAGATCGCCGGCGACAGCCCGTCGATCTGGTCGACGTCGGGCTTGGACATCATCTCCAGGAACTGGCGGGCGTAGGCCGAGAGCGACTCGACGTAGCGGCGCTGCCCCTCGGCGTAGATCGTGTCGAAGGCGAGCGACGACTTGCCCGAGCCCGAGAGCCCGGTGAAGACCACGAGCTTGTCCCGCGGGATGGTCAGGTCGACGTTCTTGAGATTGTGCTCCCGGGCGCCGCGGATCGCGATGACCCGCCGGTCCTCGACGGGGGCCGGCGCGGCGTCGAACAGGGCCTCCAGCTTGGCGTCGATGGCGGCTTCGGTCCGCGCGCCGGGGGAGCTGGATTTCGCGCGAACCGGCTTGGACTCGGGCACCTTGGACTGGGGCGCCTTGGCCGTCGCCGGGGCTTTCGGAGCCGTCTTGGAAGGCGCTTTGGCGGCAGCTTTCGGTGCGGCTTGGGCAGCACCGACGCGGCTTGCGGCACGACTTCCAGCTTGGGCTTTGGCCATGAGGGCGGCGGTCTTTCGAGGCGTCGACCGAGGCATCGACGAAGTCGGACGGATTCGCGCGCGGGCCAGCCGCCGCTCCGGCTCATGTCGAGCCCGAGGGGGCCCGCGGCAAGATGCGGCCGGCGGGACGCAGGCCCGTCATGCGCCGCCCTTGCTAGAACGAAACGCGTACGTCGGCAACCGCTCGGTGAACGCGCCGCCGTCTCCGCGGCCGCAGCGCGGCGGCCCCGATGGCGCCACACGGACGAGGCGCGCGCCGGGCTCCCTCCGCTGCGCGGGACGACGCGGTGCAGCCAACGGCCGCGATCAGAGTCCGGCGGCCCCAGGTTCGCCGTACCTTGATTCGCCAAATTTCGGGATCCGCCAAACCTCGGGTTTCGCCAAACCTTGGCCCACCTTCGGTGTTGCACCGCGGGGGCTGAGATCCACGTCGCCGAATCCCGCCCTCAGATCCACATCCCGACCCGTATCGATGCCAGCGCTCGACCTGACCGCTCCGGTCGCCATCCCCGGGGCCGACGACCGGACCGCGGCCCGGCAGAGGCTGTCCACCCGGCTGCTGTTCCTGATCGTCGGCCTCGCCAACGCCACCTGGGCGCCCCTGGTGCCGCTGGTGAAGGACCGCGCCGGCCTCGACGCGGCGGGGCTCGGCCTGCTGCTCCTCACCTTCGGCGTCGGCTCGATCCTGGCGATGCCGAGCGCCGGGGCCGCGGCCGCGCGGCTCGGCTTCCGGCCGGTCCTGCTCGCCGGCACGCTCGCGATCGGCCTCGCCCTGCCGGTGCTGGCCGTGGGCTCCGGGCTCGTGCCGCTCACCGGGGCGCTGCTGCTGTTCGGGGCCGGGATGGGGGCGGTGGACTGCGTCATGAACCTGCAGGCCGTCGCGGTGGAGCGCGCCGCCGGGCGCCCGATGATGTCGGGCTTCCACGGCCTCTACAGCCTCGGCTGCATCCTGGGGGCGCTGCTGGCCAGCGTCCTGATGGGCACTGGCCTGGGCGCCGGCTGGAGCGTGCTGATCCTGGTCGCCGGCATCGTGGCCCTGTTCGCGGCCGCCTGGCCGGGCATCCTTCCGGCCGGCGGGACAGGGGGAAGCGGCGGGCCCGCCTTCGCGCTGCCCCGCGGCCCGGTGCTGGTGCTGGGCCTGCTCTGCTTCGTGGTGTTCCTGACCGAGGGCTCGGCCCTCGACTGGAGCGCGGTGTTCCTGATCCAGCAGCGCGGGCTCGATCCGGCCTGGGCGGCGCTCGGCTACGCTTCCTTCTCGGTCACCATGACGGCCGGCCGGCTCGGCGGGGATGCGATCGTGGCCCGCCTCGGCCGGCGGCCCGTGGTGATCCTCGGCGGCCTGCTGGCGGCGGCCGGCCTCGCGCTCTCGGTCGTCATCCCGGCCTGGGAGGCGGCGCTCGCCGGCTACGCCCTGGTCGGGGCGGGCTGCGCCAACATCGTCCCGGTCCTGTTCACGGCGGCGGGGCGCCAGACCGCGATGCCCGCGCGCGTGGCGGTGCCGGCGATGACGACGCTGGGCTATGCCGGGGTGCTGGCGGGGCCCGCGCTGATCGGCTTCGCCGCGCAGGCGCTCGGCCTGCCCGCGTCCCTGCTGATCGTGGCGGCGCTGCTCCTCGGCGTGGCGGCGGCCGGCCGGTCCCTGCGGGTGTGACCCCTCACGCCTCGGCGTTGCGCGCCATGAAGGTGGCGGGCGTCCCGTCCTCCGGGTTCACGAAGACGATGTCGGTCGGCGCCCGCCGGGGCGTGTCGATCGACAGGAACACCACCGGGTCCCCGGGCTCGAGCGCCGGCATCGCGTGGACCGTGCCTTTCTCGAAGAACAGGAGCTGGCCCGGGCCGAACGCCGTCTCGGCGGCCGGATCGCCCAGCCAGACCCGGCCCCGGCCCGAGAGGCAGTAGAGGTACTCGTCGCAGGTGGCGTGATAGTGCGGCGGGGTCGGCCGGTAGATCCGGAACACCCGGGCGCTCGCCGCCTCCCGGTCGGTCAGGTAGGTGTCGACCAGGAGGGTCTCGGCGCTGTCGGGCAGACCCGCCGCCAGCGCCGTCACGTCGAAGAGGCCGGTCCCCGCCGCGTCCGCCATCACGTCCTCCTCAATCGGAAAACCCTTCGAGCACGATCTTCCCCCTGGCGCGCCCGCTCTCGACCAGCGCGTGGGCGCGCCGCAGGTTCGCGGCGTCGATCCGCCCGTAATGCTCCCCCAGGGTGGTGCGCAGGCGCCCGGAATCAACGAGGCGGGATATCTCGTCGAGGAGCGCCCCCTGGGCGGCGATGTCGGCGGTGGCGAACATCGAGCGGGTGAACATGAACTCCCAGTGCAGCGACAGGCTCTTGCGCTTGAGGAGCCCGACGTCGAGGCGCTCCGGATCGTCGATCAGGGCGAGGCGGCCCTGCGGGGCGATCAGCTCCACGATCGCGGCGAGGTGGGCGTCGGTGCTGGTCGTGGAGAAGACGAGGCCCGGCGCGCCGATCCCCAGGGCCGCCACTTCCGCCGCCAGGGATCTGGAATGGTCGACCACGTGGTGGGCGCCGAGGTCCCGGCACCAGGCCGCCGTCTCAGGCCGCGACGCGGTGGCGATCACGGTGAGGTCGGTGAGTTCCCGGGCGAGCTGGATCGCCACCGAGCCGACGCCCCCCGCGCCGCCGACGATCAGGATCGCCGGGGCCGCGCCCGGCACCGGCTTGTCCACGTCGAGCCGGTCGAACAGGGTCTCCCAGGCGGTGATCGCGGTGAGCGGCAGGGCGGCGGCCTGCGCCCAGTCGAGGCTCTTCGGCTTGTGCCCGACGATGCGGGCATCGACGCAATGGTATTCGGCGTTCGTCCCCGGCCGGGTGAGGTCGCCCGCGTAGAACACCGCGTCGCCCGCGGCGAAACCCTGGACCTCCGCGCCGGCGGCGACGACGGTGCCGGCCGCGTCCCAGCCGAGCACCTTGGTGCCGCCTTCCTCCGGCTCGGCCCGCCGCCGAACCTTGGTGTCGACCGGGTTCACCGAGACCGCCTCGACCTTCACCAGCAGGTCGCGCGGGCCGGGCTCGGGCTGGGGCAGGTCGAAGTCGACCAGGGCCTCGGGATCGGTGATCGGCAGGGACTTGCGGTAGCCGACGGCGCGCATGGTGATCTCCTCGGAGTGTCGCCGCAGGAGATGCCGCCCGCCTTCACGGGCCGCAAGTACGCACATAAAACGCCACTAGTGCCGGAAATGATACCGTCGGAGACAGCCCATGCCCCGCACCCGCCGCCACACGGGCGCCTGCAGCCCCGGCTGCGCCGTCGAGGCGACGCTCCGGCTCATCGACGGCAAGTGGAAGGGCGTGATCCTCTACCACCTGCTGGAGGGGACCCTGCGCTTCAACGAGATCCGGCGGCGCCTCGCCAGCGTGACCCAGCGCATGCTCACCAACCAGCTGCGCGAAATGGAAGCCGACGGCCTGATCACCCGGACGGTCTACGCCGAGGTTCCTCCGAAGGTGGAATACAGCCTGACCGAGCGGGGGCGGTCCCTCGACCCGGTCATCCGCGCACTGAAGACCTGGGGTGATCTGCACGCGGAATTGGCAGATACCACTCAAAACGCCGCCTGATTGGGCAAACCGGTGCCGAATATGGGCGCGACCACATAACCGGATCTTTATGACTTGGCCGGAAGGTGGCGCATCTCCCGCCGGACGGTTCCAGAACTTCCGATGCCGATCCTCGCCTCGCTCCGCGCCCGCATCCTGGCGGTGGCGCTCGCCCCGTGCCTCGCCTTCGCGGGGGCGGCTGGCCTCGCCGTGTCGGACCAGTGGGCGCGCCGCGCCGAGATGGGCCGGGTGGAGGGCCTGGTCGGCCTCGCCTCCCGGATCAGCGCCTTCGTGCACGAGGCCCAGCGGGAGCGCGGCGCCTCGAGCCTGTTCCTGGGCGCGAAGGGCGCGCAGTTCGGCCCGGAACTGGCGGCCCAACGCGAACGCACCGACGCGGCCCTCGCCGGGCTTCCCGAGGCCATGAAGGCCGCGACGGGCTTCGGGCCGGTCTTCCAGGCGCGCGGTGAGGGCTTCGCGCGGGCGCTGACCGGGCTGGCCGCGCAGCGCCGGGCGGTCGACGCCCTGACGGCGGCCCCGCCGCAGGCCGTGGCCTACTACACGGGCCTGATCGGGGAGGGGCTCGGCCTGGTGCGGGCCATGGGCGGCGCGATCGACGAGGCCGGCCTCGCCGCCCGGGCGAACGCCTACGCGGCCTTCCTGGCGCTGAAGGAGGCCGCCGGCCAGGAGCGGGCCGCCGCCTCGGCGGTCTTCGCCTCCGGCACCCTCGACCTCGCGGCCGCCCGCCGCCTCGCGACCCTCGCGGCCGACCAGGCGACCTATGCCGGCCTGTTCCGGGCCGGCGCCGAAGCGGGGCAGGCGAGCCTGCTCGACGCCGCGGAGGCGACCGAGCCGTCCCGCGCGGTCGCCCGCCTGCGCGCGGGCGTGCAGGAGACGATGCCGGGGACGCCCCCGGCCTTCCGCGACGCGCCGGGGTGGTTCCGCCTCGCCACGCAGCGGATCGACGCCCTCAAGGGCGTGGAGGATCGGCTCACCGCCGACCTGGTGGCGGCCGCGGGGGCGGCGCACGCCCGCGCCGAGCGGATGCTGGCCCTCTGGGCCGCCGGCGGGCTCGCCCTGTTCGCCCTCTCGGCCGGCCTCGCGGTCTGGCTCGGCACGGCCATCGCCCGGCCGCTCTCCCGGATGGCCGGGGTGCTGACCGCGATCGGCCGGGACGCGGGCACGGCCGACCTGACCATCCCGACCGGCGGGCCGCGCGAGGTCCGGGCGATCGCCGCGGCCGCCCTGGCGTTCCGCGACAGCGTCGCCGAGCGCCGGGCGGCCCGGGCCGCGCAGGAGCGGCTCGCCGCCGAGACCGCGGCGGTTCAGCGCGCGGCCGCCCTCGGCCTCGCCGACAGCTTCGAGCGCCAGGTCGGCGGGATCGTCGAGGCCATCTCGGCGGCGGCGGCCCAGCTGGAGGCCTCCGCGCACGGGATGGCGCGGGCCGCCCAGGACACGACCGATCTGAGTCGGGCGGTGGCGGTGTCGGCCGATTCGGCCGCCCGCTCGGCCGACACGGTGGCGGCGGCCACCGAGGAGCTCACCGCCTCGGTCCGGGAGATCGGCGTGCAGGTCGGGTCCTCGGCGGACCTCGCGGCGAACGCCACGCGGAGCGCCGACGGCATGGCCGGGGAAGTCCACCGCCTCGCCCAGGCGGCCGGCAGCATCGGGGAGATCGTCGCGATCATCTCGCAGATCGCCGGCCAGACCAACCTGCTGGCGCTCAACGCCACCATCGAGGCGGCCCGCGCCGGGGAGGCCGGCCGCGGCTTCGCGGTGGTGGCCGCCGAGGTCAAGACGCTCGCGGAGCAGACCGCCAGGGCCACCGAGGAGATCGCCGGCAAGGTCGCGGAGATCACCGGATCGACCGAGGCCTCGGTCCGGTCGATCGGCGGCATCACGGCGGTGATCCGCAACCTCGCGCGGATCGGCGCCGAGATCGCCGCCATGGTCGAGCAGCAGGGCGCGGCCACCGCGGAGATCGCCCGGACCACCGCGCAGACCTCGCAGGACACACGCGGCGTCTCGGGCCACATGGCGGGTGTCGGCGCGGCGGCCGGCACGGCGAGCCAGGGCTCCGCCCAGGTGCTGCGGGCGGCAGCCGACCTGTCCCGGCAGGCGGGCGACCTGCGCGGCGCCGTCGAAGGCTTCCTGGCCCGGGTCCGCGCGGCCTGAAGAGAGGCTTCCGGCGGGTCGAGCCCCCTGGCGGCGTCGGGAACCGTCTCGGCGCGAGGCGGCCCGGGGATCCGATGACGGGCTTGCGGCCGCCACGACACGCCGCGCTCCCTGGGCGGCACGGCGATCCAGGGCTTCGAGGCCGAACGCGCCGACCGCCACGAAGGCTCCGCGCCGGCCGCGAGAGGGCACGGGGACGGTGCACGCCCGGAACCCCGGGGCTTCAGCGCGGGATCCGGGCCGGATCGCCTCCGGGTTTCCGGCTCGGTCGGGAATCAGTCGGGAATCGCGAAACCGATCGACAGACACAGGGCCGCGACGGCCGTCAGGGCCATGGCGGCCTGACGGACCTGACGCCAGCGCGCGCTGCGCGCGCGCTCCTCCGGGCTGGCGCCGAGCTGGAGCTCGTCGTCGAAGCCCGTCACGAAGGATTCGAAACTCGGGAAGGCGCGCCGCGCGAGCCAGATCCACACGCCGACGGCGATCAGGCCGAGGACCCAACCGCCGTAGGTAAACGCATCGTCCAACATCCGGCGCAGCCCTCGAGACGACGCCCCCCTCGCGACTTATTCTACGGGAAGTTGCGAAGATTGCCTAGGCGGAAGAAGGGCTTCCGGTGGCGGTTCCGTGTTTCCGAACGTGTCTCGCCGGGACCGATCGGGTGCCGGTCCGGCCGCGTCCCCGTCGCGCGTCCGTCACGGCCCCGGCGGGTTCCTGTCGCTCCCCTGTCAGTCTCTCGCGCGGCCGAGGGCGTAGAGGGTGATGGCGGCGGCGTTCGAGACGTTGAGGCTGCGGATCGCGCCCGAGAAGGGGATCCGGGCCAGGACGTCGCAGCAGCCCCGGGTCCGCTCGCGCAGGCCCTTGCCCTCGGCACCCAGCACGATCACCAGCGGCCGCGCGATCGTCAGCGCGTCGAGGCTCTCGGGCGCGTCCGAATCGAGGCCGACCCGGGTGAAGCCGCGCTCGCCCAGGGCGATCAGGGCCTCGGCGAGGTTCCGGACGGTCACGAAGGGCACGTGCTCCAGGCCGCCGGAGGCGGACTTCGCCAGGACCCCGGTGGCGCCCGGCGCGTGGCGCGCCGTGGTGACGATCCCGGCGACCCCGAAGGCCGCGGCGGTGCGCACGATCGCCCCGACATTGTGCGGGTCCGTGATCTGGTCGAGCGCCAGCAGCAGCGCGTCGGCGGGCAGGTCGTCGAGGCCGGGCGCGGGCAGGGGCTCGGCCTCCAGGTACAGGCCCTGGTGGACGGCGTCCGGGCCGAGCAGGCGGCCGATGTCGCTCGGCCGCACCAGCTCCGGGGTGATCCGCACGGCGCCGCCGAACTCGGCCTCCAGCCGCGCGGCCGCGTTCTCGGTGGCGAGCAGCCGGTGCAGGCCGCGCTGGGCGTTGCCCAGGGCCTGCACCACGGGATGCCACCCGTAGAGCACGGTCGGCCCGTCGCCGCCCTCCTCCCACGGGCGGGACGCCCCGCCCGGGCGACCTCCGGACCGGGGGGCGGGGCGCCGGGGCCCGTGCGGGCGGGGCCGGGCGGGGCGTCCGCCGGGCGGCCGGGCGTCGTCGCGGCGATCCGTCATCGGGCCGCGATCGGCGAAGGGGCCCTGGGTCGGGCGAGGCTGGGTCGGGCGAGGCTGGGCCAGACGAATTCGGGCAAGGGGGGCATCGGCGCGCTCTTCTCTGAGGGCCCTGTCGGAAGGAGCCGAGAAACCGGGCGGCATCGCGCGCGTCAAGCCGGCATCACACCGGGAACTGCCGGCAGCCCTCGGGGATCCAGGGCCAGGACGATCGACGGAGCGCGCCGGCACGGCCCCGGATTCCGTCGCCGACCCGTCAAGTCGGGACGGTCTTCCCGCGTAGGAATGTGGAAAACGAACTCATATTCCCTTTGTGACCTGTGCATGTGCGGGCGCGACACGGTCGTTCGTCAGAACGAACGGCCTGGTCCGCAGTAGGAAGATTATCTGGACGAATCTCTCAGAGAGTCAGTTCAGCAAGTTATATGGGGTTGCGAATTCCGCATCTGTGCCAGGGCCTTGGCCTGCATTCGCGCATTCGACTCTGCGCCGGCCCGCATCGGACTCTGCGTCGCGGCGTATCCGATTCTGCGCCCGGACGGCCGGTCGGCGTATCGGAATCTGCGCGGCGGCGTATCCGATTCGGCGCGAATCCGGGCCCGGAGCGGTGAATAACGGGGACGGACACCGAGCGGTCCCGCGTATCGGACTCTGCGTGGGATCGCCGGGGGAGCGGGGCCCGTATCGAACTCTGCGCGTGCCGGCCCGGGAGCCGGCCGTGAAGGGAGCAGTGTCGGCCCGCTTTCGGGCGCGTCCCCGCGACCGGGGAAGCGTGGATAGCCGGGACAAGGCCGATCGGACGGGGGCCGCGGCGGGCGAATCGTGGCATGGCAGGATCGGGCCGTCCGTCCGCCTGGCGGATCGACGGCCCGTGTACCGCGGGCCGAGGGGCGATGAGCATCGAGGAGAAGATCGCCGGGATCCACGACCCGGACCTGCGGGCCGAGATCGAGGCGGCGCGCGGCGGCTTCCTGTTCGCGCAGATCGTCGAGCACGTGCTGCACCGTCAGCGCGAGCGCGACGCCCAGGCCGCCCTCCTGGGGGAGGAGGAGAGCCGCCGGGCCGGGCTGTCCCGCGACCAGCGCCGCCGCGACGCGGTGCGCCTCGTGATCGAGAACGAGCCGGCCGTCCCGTCGAGCCTCCAGCACATCCACTCGGTCCTGGCGCTGTGCGGCCTGCCCTACCGGGACCCCGGGCCGGTGCGGGAATTCTCCCGCAGCTACGGCCGCAACTCGCTCAACCTGATCGCCGGCCGGATCAAGGACCCGGAGACCGGCGCCTTCGAGCCCCAGGGGCTGCCCTACGGCCCGAAGGCCCGGCTGGTGCTGCTGCACCTCTGCACCGAGGCCGTGCGCCAGCGCAGCCCCACCGTGAAGGTGGCCGAGACCCTGTCGGGCTTCATGCGGGAGATGGGCTTCGCGGTCACGGGGGGCGAGCGGGGCACCATCCGCCAGTTCAAGGAGCAGCTGAACCGGCTGGCCGCCTGCTCCATGCAGATCGGCCTCTGGGACGGGCGCGACAGCGCGACCACCCTCAACGTCCCGCCGTTCCGCAGCCTGGAACTGTGGCGCCCCCGCGCCGGGGAGGGGGACGACGAGGCCGGCCGCACGGTGCGCTTCGATCCCGAATTCTACGAAACCCTGATCCGGCACGCCCTGCCGGTGGACCTGCGGGCGGCCCGGGCCTTCTCGGGCTCGGCGCGCAAGCTCGACCTGCTGTTCTGGACCGGCTACCGCCTGCGGTCCCTGCAGCGGCCGCTCCGCCTGACCTGGGCCAACCTCCACGCGCAGTTCGGGGCCGAGAACGCCTCGATCCGCAGCTTCCGCCAGGCGTTCAAGGCCGATCTCGCGCATCTGCGCGAGGTGTTTCCGCGGCTGCCGCTGGTGCTCGACGACGGCGGGCTGACCCTGCACCCGGCCGATCCCAGCACGCTGCTCGTGCCGCCTCGCCCTGCGGCTAAGGGAATACGGAAACGCCTCAAGGAATAGAACAGGGATCGCTGACTCTCATTCCCTCAGGGAATGTCTGCCGGACGGAATATGTGAGGGCGGCTATTCCTTGAATGGCGCGGAATGAGATATGTGTTCCGTCCGCCTGGAAGGAACATCACGTGGCCCTGTCGGATTCCGAGATCGCGGCGCGGCTCGCCGCGCTGCGACGCCAGCGCGAGGCGCTCGACCGGGAGATCGCCGATCTCGTCCTCTACCAGGAGCTCGGTCGCCGGTTGGCGGCCGGTGGAGCGGACGCGCGGCCGGACCCGGCCCCGAAGCCCGAACCGCCGGCAGGGCCACGCCGAGACCCGGCCGACGAGCCGCCGCGGGGGCGGGACGTACGGGACGTCCTAGAGGCCCGGTCCGGATCGCTTGCCGACGCGGCGGGCGCGGCCCCCGGGCACTGGGGCGCGCGGGCCGGTCCGGCGGCGCGGTCCGCGGGGGCGCCCGGTCCCGTCGGCGCCGCCGGACCGATCCCGCCGGCGATCGCCTTCACGGAGGACGCCGCCGGCGCCCGCCGCTACGGCCGGGCCGTGGTGCAGGCGGCCTGCGCGGCGATCGCGCGGGCGGGCCGGCCGCTGCACGCGGCCGAGATCCTGGAGGTGCTCGCCGGGCAGGGCTT
Source organism: Methylobacterium sp. 190mf (assembly GCF_900107945.1). Lineage (NCBI taxonomy): Bacteria > Pseudomonadati > Pseudomonadota > Alphaproteobacteria > Hyphomicrobiales > Methylobacteriaceae > Methylobacterium > Methylobacterium sp. 190mf. Next base: position 247,676 of record NZ_FNVI01000006.1, read on the forward strand.
CACCCTTCCCGGCCGGGATCCGGTGGCGGCCCTGAACACGCGCCTGTGGAAGCGGTCCGGGCCGGGCGGCCCCCTGAACCGGGTCGCCGAGGCCACCTACGCCCTGGCATCCATCCCGGGATCCGCCCCGGCATGGCCGGGGCCGGAGCCCGCCTGAGGGGCGCCGGTCACGAAGACGTGAGGCCGGACCCCGCCGGCTCCCCCATATTGGGGGGGCGCCGCGACGGGCGATCTGCTTGGCTGCGCGCCGGCAGACGGCGTCCCGGCCGGGGAGGACGTGCATGAACAGGATCGGCCGTGATCGGATGATCGGGCGGGCGCGATGACCGCGGCGCTCGCCGCGCCGGCCACGCAGGTCTGCGCCTTCATGCTCGGCTGCGCGCTGATCCACGTCGCCCGCGGCCACGCCGATCTGATCACGCGGCTCCTCGCCGTCACGGCGGTCGGCGCGGCCGTGCTGGTGCTTCTCGTCGCTTCCCTCGACTACGCGCCGGAAGGCGGAACCTTCGACGAGGTCACCGTCTACGCGGCCTCCTGATCCGGGCCGCCCGATCCGGCCGCTTGGCCCATCAGGGGCCGCTCAGTTGACCAGGCAGAAGCCCTGACCGGTGCCAATCCGGCGCTCCTGCGCGCACCAGGGCTTGGACGCGCCGGGGCCGGTCGCCGGAACCTTCAGGCTGGCGGTCGTCTGCGCGGGGTCGGCGGCGGTGCCGCGGAGGGTGAGGCTGCCGACGGGCACCCGGCCGGGCGCGGGCCGGAGCGCGACCGGATCGGAGCCGGCCTCCGCTCGCGATCCCGGCGCGACCGCGCCGTCCGGTGCCGGGAGCGCGGGGCTCGCCGCCACCGGTTGCACCGGGTCGGGCGGGCTCAGGGTCGCGAGGCCGGGCATGTCCTGCGCCGCCGCGGCGCCGCACAGGACCAGGCAGGCGGCCGAGGCCGCGAGGAACCTGATCATCGACGAAGCTCCTGACGAGAACCATTCCGCCGGCCGGTCCCGCGGGCCGGACCTGCCGTGAGGCTGAGTCTGGCCTCCCGCTCGTTAAAGGGGCGCGAAGATTCAGGATTAACCGGTTTTGAAGATCGCCGTCTCCCCGGAGGCGGACAGCCTTGACGGCCCGCGCGGCGGGCCGCCGTCGTCCGGGAATGGAGGCCCGGCGACCGGGTGCGGACGCGGCGCGGAGCCGCTCCCGATCGCGCCGGGAACGGCTCCGCGCCGTCGTTTCGGGCCGTCGGTTCGGGCCGTGTCGCCGCGAACCGCCCCGGGTGGGCGGCGCGCCCTCCGCCCGACGGGTCTCGCCGCCGGCGGAGGGCGCCAGGGTCCTCAGTGCGCCGGGGCCGCCACCGCGGCGGCGAGCCGGTCGTGCGGGACACCCGACCCGCCCACCACCGCGATCCGGCTGCCGCCGGCGCTGCGCCGGCTCGCCCAGTCGCCGATCATCTCCAGGCAGGTGTGGTCGATGGCCGCGAGGTTGTCGGTGGCGAGGCGGACCTCGCCGCCCGCGGGGGTCCGCTCCAGGGCCGCCGTGAGGCTCGGCAGCTGCAGGAAGGTCGCCGCCCCCGACAGGCGCAGCTCCGGCACGCCGGGCACTTCGGGGGCCGCCGCGTGCTCGATCCGGAGCCGTCCCTTGCGCAGGCTCGGCAGGGCCTGGATCAGGCTCAGGGCGAGGCCAGTGAGCACCCCGGTGAGCAGGTCCACCGCCACCACGGTGGCCATCGTGGCGAGCCAGATCGCCGCGGTCAGCCAGCCGTAGCGGGCCTGCAGGTGCAGGGCGTGGGCCGGGCTCGCCAGCCGCCAGCCGGTGACCACCAGGATGCCGGCGAGGCTCGCGGTCGGCACCAGGGCCAGCAGCCAGGGCAGCGCGAGCAGGAACGCCAGGATCCAGGTCCCGTGCATCACCGTGGCGGCGCGGCTGACGGCGCCCGCCTGCACGTTGGCCGACGAGCGCACGATCACCCCGGTCATCGGCAGCGCGCCGGCGAGCCCGCAGATCAGGTTGCCGATGCCCTGCGCGCCGAGTTCGCGGTTGAACTGGGTGCGGGGACCGTCGTGCATCCGGTCGACGGCGGCCGCCGATAGCAGGCTCTCGGCGCTGGCGATCACCGCGATCACCAGGGCCATGATCAGGATCTCGGCCTCGGCGAGGCGCGCCCAGGCTTCGGCCGCCGGCAGGGCGAGGCCGGAGAACAGGGCCTCCGGCACCGCCACGCGCTTGACGGCGAGATCCCCGAATCCCGCCACGAGGCTGCCCGCCAGCACGCCGACGAGCGCCCCGGGCAGGAGCCGGAGCCGCGCCGGGCGCAGCCGCTCCCAGGCGATCATCGCCGCGATGGTGATCCCGCCGACGATCACGGCCCCGGTGCGGTCGCCCGTGCCGCTGACGAAGTTGAAGAACGCGGCCGGGATCGCCACGAGGTTGTCGAGGCCGCTCGCCCGGGGGAGGGCGTCGGTCAGGACGTGGATCTGGGCCAGCACGATCAGGATCCCGATGCCGGCCAGCATGCCGTGCACCACGGCCGGCGAGATCGCCCGGAACCAGCCGCCGACCCGCAGGGCGCCGGCGACGAGCTGGACGAGGCCCGCCACCACCAGAACGGGACCCAGGGCGTCGAGACCGTGCGCCTGCACGAACCCGTAGACGATCACGGCGAGCCCGGCGGCGGGCCCGCTGACCTGGAGCGGCGAGCCGGCGAGGAGGCCGACCACGATGCCGCCGACGATGCCGGTGATGAGGCCGCGCTCCGGCGGCACGCCGGACGCGATGGCGATGCCCATGCACAGGGGCAGCGCCACCAGGAAGACCACCACGGAGGCGGGCAGGTCCCGGGCGAGGCTCGCCCGGACGGCGCCGTCCGGGGCGAGGGCGCTCTGCAGGCTCGTGGTCAGGCGGCCGGGGGCGCGCATGGTCAGGCCGCCTGCAGGCGGCTGCTGGCGGAGGAATCCTGCGCCACGGGCATGTCGGCCCCGGCGATCGGCCGGAATTGCCCGCTCGCGCCGTCGTAGGCCAGGAGGGCACCGGTCTCGATCTCGAAGAACCAGCCGTGCAGCCGCAGGGAGCCCTTGGCCAGGGCGGCGGCGACGCTCGGATGGGTGCGCAGGTTGGCGAGCTGGACCACCACGTTCTCCAGGGCCAGGGCGTGGTGGCGGGCCTGGGCGTCCATCCCCTCGGGATAGGCCTCGCAGACGATCCGCTCGGCGGCCTCGGCGTGGCGCAGCCAGGCCGCGACGCTGGGCATCCGCTTGAGCAGGTCCCGGTTCATCAGCCCCTTCATGGCGCCGCAATCCGAGTGGCCGCAGACCACGATGTCGCGCACGCCGAGGGCCACCACGGCGTACTCGATCGCCGAGGAGACGCCGCCGACCACGTCGGAGGCCGGGGGCACGATGTTGCCGGCGTTGCGGCAGACGAACAGGTCTCCGGGTCCCGCCTGGGTGATGTGCTCGGGCGAGACCCTGGAATCCGCGCAGGCGATGATCAGCGCGCTCGGGTGCTGACCGTCGCGCACCAGCTGCTGGTACATCTGCCGCTGGCCGGGGAAGACGCTGCCCTGGAAGCTGGCGATGCCCTGGATGAGGTTGTTCATGAAGGGTCCCTGAGGCCGGGAGAACCGGAAGGCGAGAACGGGGAAGGGCGATGCGCCGGAGCGCGCAGCGGTGTTCGGTCGGCTCCGCCCGGCCGGAGGTGCCGGGCGGCGGGTGTCGGTGCCGGGTGTCGGTGTCGGGTGTCGCGTCGGAGGCCCGGCCTCCGACGTCTCAGCGACGGACCCGGCGGCGCTCCGCGGTTCCGGAGGCCCAGTGCGGGTCGACGACCTGGCCGCGCGCCACGGTGGCCCCGGCCCTGTCGTGAACCATCGGCGCCCCGAGGAGCTGCCCGGACCCGGAGCGCTGCGAGTGCAGCGAGCGCGGGTCGTGGTGCGGGTCGTTGATGTAGGAGCTCATGTGGCCGCCGCCGGCAGCCTGCCGGCTCCCGCCGCCGCCTTCGCCCGCCTGCGCCGCCAGGGGCGCTCCGAGGATTCCGACCACGAGGCCGAGGGCGAGGCCGAAGGCGGGACCGGCCGCGCGGCCGCGAACCGGGAGATGTCGGGACTGGGTGCGGGACTGGATCATGACGTTTCCTCGCTGTTCGACTTGTGGCGAGGGACACCGCATCCCTGCCGATAAGTCGACCCTAGTCTACATTTTCGGAATAGCGTGTGCGCATCGGCACATTGTATCGACGAAAGCTTTAATCCGTGGCGTAAGTACTATCGTGTGCGTCCGCGCACGTCTTTGTCCATCTTGAGAGAGCGGCCGGGATTAAGGACAGATCTGGCGCCGACGGCGCGGAGCGTGTCCTTCAGGAGCGTGTCCTTCCGGCGCGAGTCCGCGGCGCGCAGGGCCGCGCGGCCGCCCTCGCATCGCGGACGCGCGCGCTGTCGGGTGCGGTCGGGACGACGGCCGCCCGGGCCGGAGCGGGGTCAGGCCCGTCCGGTGTGGAGACGCGCCGCGGGCAGGGGATTGGCCGCCACGTAGACGAGGCCGCCGGCCTCGTAGGTGAGGCTGGCGGTCCTGCCTCCGGCGAGGCCCCGCTCGAGCAGGCGGGTGCCGAACCCCTTCCGCGACGGCGAGACGACCGGCGGGCCGCCGCACTCGCGCCAGGTCAGCCGCAGGGTCTCGGTGTCCGGACCCGCCTCCACCGTCCAGGCCAGCGCGGCCCGCCCGCCCGGAACCGACAGGGCGCCGTGCTTGACCGCGTTGGTGCACAATTCGTGCAGGATCATCGTGAGCGCGAGGGCGCCCTCGGGCGGCAGCCGCAGGTCGGGGCCGTCCAGGGTGATGCGCGGGGTGTTCGCACCCGGAGCGTCCCGGTCCGCAGGGTCACGATCCGAAGTCTCCCGACCGGAGGAATCCCGGTTCGAGGGATCGCCGCCCGCGGGGTCCGGACCCAGGAAGGGCCGCACCGCCTGGGCGGCGATGCCGCGCAGATCCGCGCTCGCCCAGCTCTCGCGGGTCAGGATGTCGTGGGCGCGCGACAGGGCGAGGAGCCGCGCCTCGAAGGCGTCGCGCCCGGCCGCCGCGCCGGCGCCCAGATTCTTCAGGCTCTGCGCCGCCATCGCCTGCACGGTGGCGAGGGTATTCTTCACCCGGTGATTGAGTTCGTCGATCAGCAGCCGGTGGGTCTCGGCGCGCCGGGCCCGCTCGTCCGCCGCCGCCGCGAGGGCGTCGGCGATCGTCGCGCCCTCGCGCACGAGGGAGCGGGGCAGCGTCGGCAGGGGCTGGTCGCGGCCCAGGGTCTCGGCGGCGGCCGCCAGATCCAGCAGGGGGCGGGCGATCAGGCCGGCGAGCAGCCACGCGAGCAGCGCCGCCGCGAGGGCCACCGCGCTGCCCGTCGCCAGGATGCCCCCGCGCAGGGCCGCCACCGAGGTCAGGGCCCGGTCGGCCGTCTGCCGCACCACCACCTGCCAGCCGAGGCCCGGATAGTCGCGGTGGCCGGCCGTGGACGCGCGGGCGCTGAGATACGCGGCGTCGTCCGGCCAGGGGCCGACCCGGCTCGTGCCCTCCGGATCGAGGGGCCGGCCGCCCGCCAGGACCGAGCGGGGCAGGGGGGCGCCCTGCAGGGCGGGCGGCCCGAGGAGCACGGTGCCGTCGCGGGACAGGATCAGGATCTCGGCGCCCTGGCGGTGGCCCCGGAGGCCAGCCTCGAGGATGCGGGCCATGTCGCGCGCCCAGGTCCAGTCGAGATGGGCGGCCAGCACCCCGAGGACGCGGCCGTTCGGCGCCCGCACCGGCGCCGCGACGTCGAGGAGCCGCAGGGGCTCGCGCGACGCCGCGCGCGCGGCGGCCTCGTCCGGGGGCATCAGCGCCTCGAGGAGCTTGGCCGGGTGCACGTCGCCCACGTAGGGGCCCGCGCGGCCGCCGCGGAAATAGTCGCGGCCGGAGACGTCGGCGCCCTCCAGGGCGCCGGTGCTGGTGACGGAGAAGCGCCCGTCGGCGTCGATCAGCCCGATGATCGAGTAGGCCGGGTAGGTCGCCTGGAGCCGCTCCATCACGGCGCGCTTGGCGGCCGTTCCGGTCCCGGGATCGCGCAGACTGTCCGAGGCGGCGGCGATCTGGATGTCGCGCCAGCGCTCGAACATCCCGATATCGAGGCCCCGGGCCATCTGACCGGCGATCTCGGCGAGCTGGCCGCCGACCTCCGCCTCGAGCCGTCGGGTCGCCTCGCGGCTCACCAGGGCGGCGAGCGTCAGGGTCGTCAGGAAGCCGAGCGTGCCGAAACCCAGGGCCAGCACGACGCGCAGCCGCGGCGCGCGCCACCGGTCACGCCATCCGCCGCGGCGGCCGGTCCGGTCCGCGGGGCCGGCGCAGGGCGCCGCAAGGGATTCCGATCGCGCGACCGCTTGCATCCGATCTCCCTGGGATCGGCCGGCTCCCGGTGGAGGGAGATCGTGCCCGCGATCCCGTCTCAGCACGCGGGGCAGGCCTCAGCAAGGCGGAAACGGGCCTCGGCGATGCAGAATTTCTATCGGGAGTTGCAAATCTGCACGCCGTCGTCCCCCCGCCTCGTCCGGGTGCGGTCCGGGCTGCCGGCCGGGGCCTCAGTCCTCGAGAAGGGCGTGGGCTGCCCGGACCAGGAGCCCGCCCGGCCGGCGCAGGGCGTCGAGCACCGAGAAGTGCTCGGCCCCGGGGACCGGCAGCAGGGAGCCGGGGGCGTGGGCCGCCGCCCGCAGGGCGTGCAGGTTGCGGGCGTCGTGGATCAGCGCCGGCAGTTCGCGGGAGCCGTAGGCGATGCAGAGCGGCTTCGCGATCACCGGGAGCCGCAGGGGCGACAGGGTCTCGATCTCGCCGTCGGTGAGGCTCAGCTTGGCGTCCAGGGAGGTCTGGCGGATCGGCGCGAGGTCGTAGACGCCGGAGATCGCCAGACCCGCCGCCACCGCCGGATGGCCGAGCTGCATCGCGGTGAGCAGCCCGCCCGCCGACCAGCCCGACAGGATCAGGGGACCGCGGATCCCGCGCGCGGCCCCGTGGGCGGCCAGCCAGTCGAGGGCCGCGCCGATCTCCGCCACGATCCGGGAAAGGCCCGCCTCCGGCGCCAGGGTGTAGCCGACCATCGCCACCGACCAGCCGGCGGCGTTCGGGCCCTCCGCGAAGCAGGCGAACAGCTCCCGGGCGCCCCGCTGCCAGTAGCCCCCGTGGATGAAGACCAGGCAGGGCGCCGCCGCGTCCCGCGCCGGGTAGAGGTCGAGGGCGTTGCGGGCGCCGGGGCCGTAGGGCACGTCGAGGCCGGCCGGATGCGCCGCCCGATAGGCGGCCGAGGCCGCGTCCCGGGCGGCCACCTGGGCGGCGCTGTCGGCCACCGCGCGGGTGTTGTCGTAGCAGGCGTCCCGCGCCTCCTGCGCGAGGATGTCCCAGCGGCGGCGCGGATCCGCGGGGGTCGGATCGTCCAGGCGGAACTCCAGCACCATCGTGTCCGTCTCGGGCCGCTGCGGTCGCCCGCACCATGGCAGGCGGCCGGGCCCGGGTCGAGGCGGTTCAGAAGCCGGGCGCGGCACCCGGGACGGTGCCGCCGTAGCCCCAGCCCGTGAGCGGCGGCGCCGCGACCCGCTCGCGCGTCGCCGGCGCGACCGTGCGGGCGAGGGGCCGGGGCCGCTGCCAGACCCGCCAGAGCGGACGGTCGCGCGCCGCCATGCGGGCGAGGGTCAGGTCCATGTCGGAGGCCGCGCGGTGATGCGGTCGCCCGGCGGGGGGCGCGGCCTGCCGGCGGGCCTCGGCCGGGGCGGCCAGCAGCGGGGCCGTCGGCAGGAGGAGCGTCGGCAAGAGGAGCGTCGACAAGAGGAGCGTCGACAGGAGGACGGCGAGGATCGGGGCGGGACCGGGACGCATGGTCGGGGCTCCGGGACGAGCGGGCCGAAGGGGCCCTACCCGGCGGCTACGCCCGAACGTCGTCCCGGTTCCGGGTCTGCGCCGCCGGGCGCCGGGCATTGCCCTGGATCCCCGGAAGGCCGAGAACTCCGGCGGACGCCGCGCCCCTCCGAAACCGATTCGGGAGGGGCGGTGTGCCGGCCGCGGCCCGGCCAAGACCTAGCCAAGACCCAGCCAAGACCCAGCCAAGACCTCCCCAAGGCCTCCCCACGACATGGGATCCATGACAGAGTCCGCACAGACCGCCACGCCGCGCCCCGGCACGCCCGATCCGGCGGCGCTGCTCGCCGCGCTCGTCGCCTTCGACACGGTGAGCGCCCGCTCGAACCTGCCTCTGATCGACTGGGCGGAGGCCTATTGCCGCGACCTCGGCGCCGCGGTCGAGCGGGTGCCGGATCCGACGGGCCGGAAGGCGGCGCTGCTGGTCAGCGTCGGGCCTTTCGAGACGCGCCCCGGCTACGTGCTCTCCGGCCACAGCGACGTGGTGCCGACCGACGGCCAGCCCTGGTCGTCGGACCCGTTCGTCCTGCGGGAGGAGGGCGGGCGGCTCTACGGGCGCGGCACCTCCGACATGAAGGGGTTCCTCGCGGTCTGCCTCGCGCTCCTGCCCGAGATGGTCGCGGCGGAACTCGCCACCCCGATCCACATCGCGATCTCGTACGACGAGGAGATCGGGTGCCTCGGCGTGCGCCCGCTGATCGCCCGGATGCTCGAGCGCGTGCCGCGGCCGCTCGGCTGCTTCGTGGGCGAGCCGACCGGAATGGACGTGGTGGTCGGCCACAAGGGCAAATCGGCCGCCCGCCTCACCTTCCGCGGCAAGGCCAGCCACTCGGCCCTGGCGCCCCAGGGGGTCAACGCGGTCGAGTACGCCGCCCGCTTCATCGAGCATGTCCGCCTGTCGGCGGAGGCCATCGCCCGGGACGGCGCCCGCGACGCGCTCTACGACGTGCCCCACACCACCGGCCTGTCGAGCGTGGTCCGGGGCGGATCGGCGCTCAACATCGTGCCCGACAGCTGCAGCGTCGAGTTCGAGTACCGGGCGATCGGCGCGGACGATGCCGCCGCGCTGGCGGCGTCCGCGATCGCCTACGCCACCGGGACGCTGGCGCCGCTGATGCGGGCCGGCGATCCGGCCTGCGGCGTCGCGGTCGAGCCGCTGATCGATTATCCGGGCCTCGACACCGATCCGGAGGCGGCGATCGTGACCCTGGCCAAGCGCCTCGCGGGCCGCAACGGCCACGCCAAGGTCTCGTACGGCACGGAGGGCGGGCTGTTCGAGCGGCTCGGCGGCGTGCCGGCCGTGGTGATCGGGCCGGGCTCGATCGCGCGCGCCCACCGGGCGGACGAGTACGTCACCCGGGACGAACTCGCGGCCTGCGCGGGCTTCGTGCGGCGGCTGATCGGCGCCTGCGTGACCGGCTCCGCGGCGGCGTCCCAGGGTGCGCTCCCGGGCTGAACCGGCCTCCGCGCCGGTCGGGCGCGCCGCCGGTCCGCGGAGCCTCCGCCGCGCGGCGCGATCTCACCAGGGCGATCTCACCAGGGGATGCGGCCGAAGCGGTCGACCAGCCGCCGGTACTCGGCCTCGCTCTCGGCCCTCGACGTCCCGCCCTGGCCGACATCCGAGCTTCCGGAGCCCGGATGCACGAGGCGGCACACCAGCGGCAGGACGAAGCCGTGCCGCACGAGCTGCACGTTGGGGCCGCCGAGCTGGAGGACGTTGGCGAGCCACGGGCGGACCAGGGAAGCGTGCTGCAGCGTGACGGGCGCCGTCGCCTCGACGAGGTGGGCGCGGCGCAGGCCGGTCTCGGCGAGGCGGCCGAGCCACTCGTTGTCGTAGTGCCACTTCGCGGCCGGGCTGATCGCGCCGACCTGCGCGAAAGTGGCCCGCCGCATCAGCCAGCCCGACGGCGTCGCGAAGTCGTTGATCCGCACCACCTCGCCGGCCTCGTCGGTCTCGAGCTGCGTCGAGGAGACGAAATCGAAGCGGTCCAGGGCGCGGACGGCGACGCCCAGATAGGGCGGCAGCCAGCGATCGTCGTCCTCGAGGAAGCCGACGAGGTCCCAGCTGTCGTCGACGGCGGCGATGGCGGCGTTCAGCGCGGGGATCTGGCCCTTGCGCGCGCCGCGCGCGAAGGTGACCTGCGGGTGCGCGGCGAGCCGTGCCGGGATCTCGGTCCCGGGATCGGTCCCGACGAAGAAGTGGATCGTCGCCGGCCGGTCGAGCTCCTGGGCGTTGGCGCTCGCGATCGCGTGCTCCAGGAAGTACGGGCCGGCCTCTCCGGCCAGGGTCGAGGGTTTGAGCCGCGACGGCGTGATGATCGCGATTCGCATGGTCAAGGCTCGCCGGTTCTGCGGATACGGTTTGCGGTCCGGTTCCCCCGATCCGCGCGCCGTCACGCGTGATCACCGCGCGTCGACCGAGAGAGACTTGCAGAACTGGAGCCGAGACGGGACCGTGCCTGTCAAGTCTCGGACGATCGGTTCGGGTAGAGTTCAATAATGATCGAAAAAATTTCGAGCTACTGTATACATCGAGATCGATCGATCGGCCGAGAATCGATCCGAAATTCCGGAAATTTCCGGTGTTCCATTATTTTCGCGAAACGGCTTGAATCATTGTTGCCGCGATGCCACCCTCGCTCGAAGAAGCGCGGCATGTCGGGCGGCGGAGCTCCTCCCGGCCGGCACCGGCCCGTCGCCGAGGAAACCTTCGCGCCGCTCGCGGCTTGGATCAGCGCCTTGGATCACCGCCTTGGATCAGCGGTCCGCACCGGGCCGGGTTGAGGGAGACCCTTCAGAGCATGGCCAGCCTCAGCGTCGCGATCGCGTTCGGCGTCCGCCTGCTCCTCGTGCTGCTGTTCCTGCCGTTCAGCGCCCTCGACAAGATCCTGAACTTCAGGGGCGCGGTCGGGCAGGCGCGGCAGGCCGTGCACGCCACCGCGCCCGCGGCGGCGCTGATCCTGATCGGGCTCTGCGTCGAGATCGGGATGTCGCTGTGCATCCTGACCGGGACCGCCGACCGGGCCGCCGCCTTCGTGCTCGCCGGCTATTGCGGGGTGACGGCGCTGCTGTGGAAGCAGTTCTGGGTGCCGGGGGATTTCTGGGCCGGGGGCAGGGGCCGCGAGCTGTTCTGGGACTTCCTGAAGAACTTCGCGCTGGCGGGCGGCTTCCTGCTCATCACCTTCGGCACCGGCGCCGGGACGGTCCAGGACTTCCTCGCCGATCCGCTCGGATCGACCCATCCCTACGCGATCGCCGACCGGGCCCGGCCGTAGCGGGGCGCGGTCTGCGGGGCTCGGCGCGGCGAGGTCCTCAGCCCTTCGGCACGGTGGCTTCCATGGACGGGCGGCGCTCGAACTCCGCGTACCAGGCGGCGACCGCCGGGCGGCCCTCGCGCCACGCGAGATCGGGGAAGCGCAGGTCCAGGTAGCCGAGCGCGCAGCCCAGCGCGACCGTGCCGATATCCAGCGCCGGCATCCCGCCGACCAGGCTCTCGAACCGGTCCAGCGCCGCGCGGATCTTGCCGACCTGACCGGCCTCCCAGGCGTCCCAGCGGTGGGGCTCGGGACGCAGCACCCGCTCGTAGCGGGTGAGCAGCGCCGCATCGAGCAGGCCGTCGGCGAGCGCCTGCCGGGTCAGCGCGTCCCAGCGGGCGGCGCCCTCGGGGAACAGGCGCGGGCCGGCGGAGAGGTTGTCGAGATACTCGCAGATCACCCGGCTGTCGTAGAGGGCTGTGCCGTCCTCCAGCACCAGGGCGGGGATCTTGCCCAGCGGATTGTGGGCGGCGACCTCCGCGGAGGGGCCGGTCGGCGAGGCCCCCGCGACGGTGACGGCGATCCGGTCGATCAGTCCCGTCTCGTGGGCGAGGACCAGCACCTTGCGGGCGTAGGGAGAGGCGGGGGAGTAGAGGAGCTTCATCGGACCGTCCCGGTTTGGTCTCAGGCGCCGTGATCGCGGCGCCGGGACCTTGCACCGATACCGCGGGGAATCCAGTCCCCGGCGCCCCGCCGGAGGCTCAGACCTTCCGGGTCATCCTGGCGCCGGCATGGACCACCCGGCTGCGGCTCCGGCCCGGGCTCGGGCGTCGCACCCGCATCCGCTGGCGCCAGACGAGGATGGCGCTCGCCACCCGATCGAGGACGAGCATGCACAGGCTGCCGACGATGGCGAGCACGCAGGCGGCCCCGATCAGGACGCCCCAGATCCCGGGGGCCGGGATGATCATCAGGCACAGGAGACCGAAGACGGCCGCGCCAGGTATCCACTTCGCCATCGCGCCGTCCGCCTGAACCAAGGGTGTCGCTCGGGCACAAGCTGCACCGAGACCCTTAAGAGGGTTGGTTCGACTGGTGTGTAGGCGAATAGTTTTGTCTCTAGAAGATATGAATCTGTCAGTCTCGGTTTATGTACGGTAAATACGGCGGTGAATATGGTCGGTCATCGGCGTCCCGGGACCTGATCTCAATCCACCAGCGACAAGGTCCGTCCGGCGCTGACCAGATGGTAGAAGCGGCCGTCGAACATCTGCATCACCGCCTCGGTGGCGGCGTGCGATTCCGGGCGGATCGACGAGGCGAGGCAGGCGTCCAGGGCCGCCTGGTCGGGGAAGTCCATCTCCAGGATCATGGCGATCGGCCGCGCGTCGTCGTCCTTGGAGACGAGGCGCTGGACCCGCACGGCGGTGACGCCCGGGAACCGCCGCCAGAACGGCTCCAGCTCGTCCCGGACCCGGCGGAAGAACTCCTCCTCCCGCCCGTCGCGCACCGTGCCCTCGTAGATCGCGGTCCTGGTCAGCATCGGCCGTCCCCCGGAAGTCCCCGTCAAACCCCCGGGTCAACCGCCGGCGGCGGGGATCGCTCCCCGCGATGATCCGGCAGCGCTCCGGCAGCGCTCCGGCAGCGCTCCGGCAGCGCTCCGGCGGTGACAACGCGCACCGGCTGTCGGCGGAATTGGCCGCCGGCGGGACGGACGGGCTTCTCCCCCGCGGCCGGTCGGCGTATCCAGGGACAGCCCATCGTGACGATGCGGGAGAGACCGGGATCTTCCCAGCAGAGGGGACCCGGCGCCGACGGAGCAACCGCCCCGGAAACTCTCAGGCACCGGAACCGTGTCGTCAGGGCGATCTGGAGAGTGGTGCAGCGGGCTGAAACCGTGGGCACCCGCCGAAGGGGACGTCCGTGCCTCGCCTCGCCAGGGCGGGTCGGATCAAGCTCTCAGGCACCGGGACAGATGGGGCGCGCAACCGGCCGACCGCTCGAGGGCGGCCTCCACGCGTCCAGTCCCGGAGTCCAAGCTCATGACCCACATCGCCGTGATCGGCGCCGGCATCACCGGCGTGACGACCGCCTACGCGCTCGCCCAGCGCGGCTACCGCGTCACCGTCCTCGACCGGCAGCGCTACGCCGCCATGGAGACCTCCTTCGCCAATGGCGGCCAGCTCTCGGCCTGCAACGCCGAGGTCTGGAACAAGCTCTCCACGGTGATGCAGGGCCTGCGCTGGATGCTGCGCCGGGACGCGCCGCTGCTGATGAATCCCAAGCCCTCCTGGCACAAGCTGTCGTGGATGGCCGAGTTCGTCCGCGAGATCGCCCATTACCGGGAGAACACCGTGGAGACGGTGCGGCTGGCCCTGAAGGCCCGGGAGGCCCTGTTCGCCATGGCCGAGGCCGAGGGGATCGACTTCGACCTGAAGACCCGCGGCATCCTGCACTTCTACCGGGACCGGGCGAGCTTCGAGAAGGCGACCGCCGTCAACGCCCTGCTGCGGGAGGGCGGCCTGGAGCGCTACGCCGTGACCCCCGAGGAGATCCGGGCGATCGAGCCGACGCTGGCCGGGCGCTACCACGGCGGCTTCTTCACGCCCTCGGACGCCACCGGCGACATCCACAAATTCACCCGCGGCCTCGCGGCCGCCTGCGCGCGCAAGGGCGTCCGCTTCGTCCAGGACGCCAGCGTCGAGACGATCGCGCCCGGGGAGGGGGGCTACGCCGTCGGCTGGCGCGAAGCGGGCCGGCCGGCCGGCGACGCGCGGGTCCTGCGGGCCGACGCGGTGGTGGTCTGCGCGGGCTGCGCCAGCCGGCACTTCGCGGCGATGCTGGGCGACCGGGTCAACGTCTACCCGGTGAAGGGCTACTCGATCACCGTGAACCTGCTGACCCCGGAGGCGCAGGCGGCGGCCCCGGAGGTGAGCATCCTCGACGAGGCGGCCAAGATCGTCACCAGCCGCCTCGGCGACGAGCGCCTGCGGGTCGCCGGCACCGCCGAGTTCAACGGCTTCAACCGCGACATCCGCCACGACCGGATCGAGCCGCTGGTCGACTGGACCCGCGAGCAGTTCCCGCGCGTCGACACCGACCGGGTGGTGGCCTGGAGCGGGCTGCGACCGATGCTGCCGACCATGCTGCCCAAGGTCGGCCGCGGCCGACTGCCCGGAATCTTCTACAACACCGGGCACGGCCATCTCGGATGGACCCTCTCGGGCGCCACCGCCGAGCTCGTCGCCGGGGCGGTCGCCGCCGAGCACGCCCCGGAGCCGACGATCCTGCCGCTCGCGGCCTGACCCGGGTCTCCGAAGGGCCCGAGGCCCTTCGGCAGGTTGTCAGGGCAGAGCCCTGACGCGCAGCGCGGCGCGCCGTCCCATCCTCGAACAGGGGGCGCGCCGTCGAAGATTATTTTGTATTCTCTTTCCGAACCACCCCGGAACCCGAGCCGCGATGCCCTCGTCTCCCGCCTATCTCGACCCCGCGACCGGAGCGACCTACCCGATCGAGACGCCGCGCTGGCGCTCCGAGACGGGCGGTCCGCTGATGATCACCGACCTGCCGGGAATCGGGCGGGCGGAGATCGACACGGGCCGGCGCTCCCTCTGGCGCTACGCCGCCGCCCTGCCGGTGGCGGTGGCCGACCCGGTCACGCTGGGCGAGGGCTGCACCCCGCTGGTGCGCCGGCCCTGGCGGGGCGGCCACGCCCATTTCAAGCTCGAGTGGTTCGCGCCCTCCGGCAGCTTCAAGGACCGGGGCGCCGCCGTGATGCTGTCGATCCTGCGCCAGCAGGGGATCGACGCGGTGCTGGAGGATTCCTCCGGGAACGGCGGCGCCGCGGTGGCGACCTACGCGGCGGCCGCCGGGATGCGGGCCAAGATCCTGGTCCCGGCCTCGACCTCGCCGGCCAAGACCGTCCAGATGCGGGCCGCCGGCGCCGAGGTCGAGCTGGTGCCCGGCACCCGCCAGGACACCGCCGACGCGGCCGTCGCCCAAGCGGAGTCGATCTTCTACGCCAGCCACAACTGGCAGGCCCATTTCCTCCAGGGCACCAAGACGCTGGCCTACGAGCTGTGGGAGGATCTGGGTTTCACCGCGCCCGACGCCGTGATCATCCCGTGCGGGGCCGGCAGCAACATCCTCGGCTGCGATATCGGCTTCTCGGAGCTGCTGCGCCGGGGGGCGATCGCCCGCCTGCCGCGGCTCTACGCGGTCCAGCCGGCCCATTGCGCCCCCCTGCACGCGGGTTTCGAGGCCGGCGCCGCGGATTTCGTGCCGGTCACCCCGCGCCCGACGCTGGCCGAGGGCGCCTCGATCGCCCAGCCGGTCCGCGGCCGGGAGGTGCTGGCGGCGCTCCGCCGGTCCGGCGGCGGCACCGTGGCGGTCTCCGAGGAGGCCATCGAGGCCGCCCTGATGGAGCTCGCCCGCTCGGGCCTCTACGTCGAGCCGACCTGCGCCATGGCGGCGGCGGCGCTCACCGACCTCACCGCGCGCGGCGCGATCCGGCCCGGGGAGACCACCGTGGTGGTGCTCACCGGCACCGGCATCAAGGCGACGCCGCGCATCGCCGAGCTTCTGGGCCTCGCCCCGTAATCCCGGCCCCCACGAGATCCGCACGCGTTCAGGAGGACACACCATGCGCAACAACATCCCCGCCACCGTCGGGATGCCGGTCGAGGAGGTGGACACCCCCTGCCTGCTGGTCGACCTCGACGCCCTCGAGCGCAACGTCGACACGCTCGGACGCTTCATGAAGGCGCACGGCCTGCGCCACCGGGCGCACGCCAAGACCCACAAGTCGTCCGACATCACGGTCCTGCAGATGGAGCGGGGCGGCGCCTGCGGCGTCTGCTGCCAGAAGGTCAGCGAGGCCGAGGCGCTGGTGAGCGCCGGCATCCGCGACGTGCTGGTCTCCAACCAGGTGGTGGCGCCGAAGAAGATCGAGCGCCTCGCGGCGCTCGCCACCCGCGCGCGGGTGCTGGTCTGCGTCGACGACCTCGGCAATGTCGACGACCTCTCGGCGGCGGCGGTCCGGTACGGCGTCACCCTCGAGTGCCTCGTGGAGATCGACGTCGGCGCCGGCCGCTGCGGCGTCGCGCCGGGCGAGCCCGCCGTGGCGATCGCGAAGAAGATCGCGGCGGCGCCGGGCCTGCGCTTCGCGGGCCTGCAGGCCTACCAGGGCAAGGCCCAGCACGTGCGCGATTTCGGCGAGCGGAAGGCCCTGATCCAGACGGCGATCGACGAGACGAAGCGCACCGTCGACCTGCTCAAGGCCGAAGGGCTCGACTGCGCCATCGTGGCGGGGGCCGGCACCGGCAGCTTCGCCATGGAGGGCGGCAGCGGCGTCTACAACGAGCTGCAATGCGGCTCCTACGTCTTCATGGACGCGGACTACCAGCGGGTGAAGGACGCGGACGGGCGACCGATCGCGGAGTTCGAGAACAGCCTGTTCATCTACACGGCGATCATGAGCAAGGCGAAGGCGGACGTCGCGATCTGCGATGCCGGCCTGAAGGCGCAGAGCATCGACAGCGGCCTGCCGGTGGTCTTCGGCCGGGACGACGTCGAGTACGTCAAGTGCTCGGACGAGCACGGGGTGATCAGCGATCCCGGCAACGTGCTGAAGCTCAACGAGCGCCTGAAACTGATCCCCGGCCATTGCGACCCGACGGTCAACGTCTACGACTGGTACGTGGGCGTGCGGAACGGCCGGGTCGAGGCGATCTGGCCGGTCACCGCCCGCGGCATGACGTTGTAACGGGATTCCGAAGGGCCGAGGCCCTTCGGCGGGGCGTCGGGGCGGCGCCCCGACATCGGGCTCCGCCCGATACCCGCGAAAGGTCTCGACCTTTCGAAACCATGACTCGGGAGGTCCCTGAATCCATGCGCTTCATCTCCGAGGAGGACTCCGCCGCCCTGGTCGATCACGCCATGGCGTTCGACGCGGCCCGCGCGGCGCTGATCGCCGCGGTGGCGCCGGGGACCACCCTGTTCCCGGCGGTGCTCGGCCACGGCTCGGAGCCGACCAACCGGTTCTCGATCAAGTCGGGCTCCACGGCGGACTATGCCGGCCTGAAGGTCGGCTCGTTCTGGCCCGGCAACCCGGACCGGGGCCTGCCCCGGCACAATTCGGTGATCCTGCTGTTCGACCAGGCCGTCGGCCGGGTCGACACGGTGATCGAGGCCGGGCGGGTGAACGCCTACCGGACCGCCGCCGCCGACGCGGTGGCGGCGAGCGTCCTGGCGCGGCCGGACTCGGCGGTGCTGGCGGTGTTCGGGGCCGGCAACCAGGCCGAGTTCGAGTGCGCGGCGCTCGCCCGGATCCTGCCGATCCGGACGGTGCTGGTCGTCGCCCGGGACGCCGCCAAGGTCGCGGGCTTTGCCGAGCGCCTGGCGGGGCAGGGGGCCTCGGGGATCGACGTGCGGGCGGCCGCGCCCCGGGAGGCCTGCGCGGCGGCCGACGTGATCGTCACGGCGACGCCGGCCCGCGCGCCGCTGTTCGAGGCCGACTGGGTCCGCCCCGGCACGCACGTCGCCGCCATGGGCGCGGACGCGAAGGGCAAGCAGGAGCTGCCCCCCGCCCTGCTGGAACGAGCCGCCCTGTTCTGCGACCTGCCGGAGCAGTCGCGCACCATCGGCGAGTTCCAGCACGCCTCCGCGGACGCCCAGGCCGGAATGCGGGCGCTCGGCGACGTGCTCCGGAGCGGGGAGGGGGGCCGGACGGATCCGGAGGCGATCACCGTGTTCGATTCCTCCGGCATCGCCCTGCAGGACCTGACCATCGCCCGGGCGATCCTCGCCAAAGCCGACGCGCGCCTGTAGGGGGAGGCCGGCGCCGGCCCTCCCCGCCCCGGCGGAGGACGGCATGCAGGACAGGCAGATCCGGGTCATCGGCATCGGCACGGGCGATCCCGAGCACCTGACCCTCCAGGCGGTGCGGGCGCTCGCCGACGTCGACGCGGTGTTCGTCCTCGACAAGCGCGCCGAGACCGCCGACCTCGTCGAGATCCGCCGCCGGATCTGCGCGACCCATATCGCCAAGCCACACCGGTTCGTCACCGTCGAGGACCCGCCCCGGGAGCGCCGCCCGGCCGATTACGGGCGCACGGTCGAGGCCTGGCACGCGGCCCGGGCCGAGCGGCTGGAGGCGGCCTTCGCGGCCCATCTCGGGGCCGGGGAGGTGGGGGCGATCCTGGCCTGGGGGGACCCGGCCCTCTACGACAGCGTCCTGCGCATCCTCGACCACATCCTCGCCCGCGGGCGCGTGCCGTTCCGGCGGCTCGTCGTGCCCGGGCTGTCCAGCGTGCAGGTCCTCGCCGCCCGCCACGGCGTCCCGCTGAACGGCATCGGCGGGTCGGTGCTGATCACCACCGGCCGGCGCCTCGCCGCGGGGTGGCCGGCGGAGGCGGAGAGCGTCGTGGTGATGCTCGACGGCGACCCGGCCTTCGCGCATCTCGACCCGGACCTGACGATCCACTGGGGCGCCTATCTCGGCAGCCCGGACGAGATCCTGGTCTCGGGCCGGCTGGGCGACGCGGGCGAGGAGATCCGCCGGGTCCGCGCCGAGGCCCGGGCCCGGCACGGCTGGATCATGGACATCTACCTGCTGCGCCGTGACCGCGCCGCCACGGACAGGGCCGGCGCGGCCGGCTAGACCGCCGCCATGCTGCGCCTGCGGGACTACCAGCGCGCCAGCCTCGACGCGCTCTCGGCCACCTGGGCGCGGGGAGGGGCGGACGACGCGGCGCCCGGCCACCTGATCGTGCTGCCCACCGGGGCGGGCAAGGCGCTCGTGATCGCGGCGCTGGCCCGGGAAACCCTTGAGGAGAACCCCCTCGCCCGGGTGGCGATCGTCACCCACAGCCGCGAGCTGGTCGCCCAGAATTTCTCCGAGCTGACCCGGTCCTGGCCGGGGGCGCCGGCCGGGATCTTCTCGGCCGGGCTCCGGCGGCGGGAGGCCGGGGCGCAGGTGCTGGTCTGCGGCATCCAGTCGGTGGCCGACCGGCTCGACACGGTGGGCCCGCGCGACCTCGTGATCGTCGACGAGGCCCACCTGATCCCCCGCGCCGCCGATACCCGATACGGCCGCTTCCTGGCTGGCCTGCGCGCGCGGACCCCCGGGCTGCGGGTGGCGGGCTTCACGGCCACGCCCTATCGGCTCGATTCGGGCCGGCTCGACGAAGGCGAGCACCGGCTGTTCTCCGGCATCGCCTACGAGGCCGACACGTTCACGCTGATCCGGCGCGGCTTCCTGGCGCCCCTCGTCTCCAAGGCGACCCTCACCCAGCTCGACGTCTCGGGGGTCGGCCGGCGCGGGGGCGACTACATCCCGGGCGAGCTGGAGGCGGCGGTCAACCGCGACTGGATCACCCGGGCGGCGGTCGCGGAGCTCGCGGAGTACGGGCGTGCCCGCCGGGCCTGGCTCGCCTTCTGCGCCGGCCTCGCCCACGCGGAGGCCGTGCGCGACGCGGTGCGGGCGGAAGGGTATTCCTGCGAGAGCGTCTCGGGCGAGACACCCCGCCGGGAGCGCGACCGGATCGTGGCGGCGTTCCGGGCGGGAAAAATCCGCTGCCTGACCTCGGTGGGCGTGCTCGGGACCGGTTTCAACGTGCCCGAGGTCGATCTCGTGGCGCTGCTGCGCCCGACCCGCAGCACCGGCCTCTACGTGCAGCAGGTCGGCCGGGCGCTGCGCTGCGCGCCCGGCAAGGCCGACGCGCTGATCCTCGATTACGCCGGTCTGGTGCGGATGCACGGGCCCGTGGACGCCGTGACGGTCCGGAGCGCCACCCAGGGACTGGGCGGGGCAGGGGCCCCGCGCGCCAAGCCCTGCCCCGGCTGCGGCGCCCTGATCGCGCTGAACGCCTCCACCTGCGAGGCGTGCTGGACCGAGCCGGAGGCGGACCCGGACGCCGAGGCCCCGCACGAGGCCGCCGCCGACGACGAGCTGGCGATCCTCTCGGCGGATCCCGGGCTGCCCGGTCCCGAGCCGGCGGGCCCTGCCCCGGTGGCGGAGGTCGGCGGGCAGGAGGCTGCTCGGCAGGAGGTTGCCTGGCATCCGGTCACGGCCCTGAAGCTCGAGGCCGCACCCGACGGGCTCGACCTCGTCCTCGGCTGGCGGGACGGCCCCGCCGAGGCGGCGTGGCGCGTCCGCCTGCGGCCCGAACGCAGCGGCTACGAGCGGGAGAAGGCGGTGTCCTGGTGGCGCGGCCTCGGCGGCGGCCGGGACGCGCCAATGAGCGCCGCGGAATTCCTGGAGCGCGCCGCGCTCCTGGCCCGGCCGGCCTCGATCCGGATCCGGCCGGGCCGGCTGTCGGAGCATATCGACTGTCGGACCCGGGATGGCCGGATCCTCGGCGACGTGCGCCGCTTGGGCGGGCGCGCCGCGTGAGGCGGCGCGAGTCGCGGCGGGGAGGGGGCTCGGACCGCCCTCGCCCGATCCGGATGCCGCCGAGCCGAGCGGGCCTTGACGCCGGGCCGCACCGCCCGGATCCGGAGGCGGCCGGAGACGAGATCCCATCCGGGCTCGCAGCCGGCCACTCACAGCGGCTCAGCCGGCGGACCACCCCTCACCCAGCCCGATTTGCTCGTTACATTCCATAATATATCTTATGCGAACAATGGGGCAGGTGTGGGGGCTGGGTTGTCGGGTGCTGGGCGCCTCGGCCTGGAGGCCGCGCGGTTGGATCAGGGCTGCTGATCGGACGTCAGATCGAGGCCGCAGGGTTGAAAGGCCGCGCGCCGCCGCCGGGCATGTTCGGCTCCGACCCGGGCCGCTACGCGCCCGTCGTCGCGCGCGACGCGGCGTGATCGCCGCGGCGGGCGCGGGGACGAAGGGGCCGACGGGCGCCGAAGTCCGACGCTCCCGGGCAGGGCGGTCGGGTCAGGGGCCGGAGGCCCCTCCCCGCGGCGGACGGACTGGAACGACGCACGGCCGAGCGCTGCCGCGGCGCTCCGGCTAGCTCAGCGTCGCGCGCGGTGGCTGCCCGGCTCTTCGGGCGTGGCCGCCCGCGAACCCGGCGGCGGCGATCTCCGACGCGCCCGCGCGGTCCTGTCCGCGCGGGCGAGGGCACCTGCGCGTCCGGCCGGGCTCACCGGTCCCCTGCCCTGCCTGTCTGACCTGCCTGTCTGACGGCTCCCGAGCCGGATGGCCAACCCGGCGGGCCCACCCAGGCCGGCGGTGCGCGCACCGCGTCAGCGCATCACCGACACGCTGGTCAGCCAGAGCCGGCAGAGCCGCGGCCAGAGGGCGACCGGCGCCTCCGACCGGCCGATCCCGAAACCGTGGCCGCCGACCGCGAAGCGGTGGTACTCGACCGGTACGCCCGCTTCGCGGCAGGCCGCGTCCAGGATGCGGCTGTGCTCCGGGCTGATGACCGCGTCGTCGTCCGCCTGCACGAGGAACAGTGTCGGGCAACCGGACCGGATATGGGTCTGGAGCGACCAGTCCCGGCTCGCCGCCGGGCTCGGGGTCTCGCCGACGAGGGACCGCCGGGTGGTCGTGCGGTCGTAGGGCGGCTCCAGGCTCACCACGGGGTAGATCAGCGTCGCGAAGTCGGGCCGCGCCGACAGGTCGTCGGCCGCGTCGACGGGGTCGTAGGCCTGGAACGCGGAGCGCGCGGCGATGAGGCCGCCGAGGTGCCCGCCGGCGGAGAAGCCGAGCACGCCGACGCGGGCCGGGTCGATCCGGAAGCGCGCGGCCGCGGCGCGGATCAGGCGCAGGGCCCGCTGCCCGTCCTGGAGCGGCGCCAGGGGGCCCGCCGCCCAGCCCTCACCCGGCAGGCGGTAGGTGAGCACGAAGGCCGTGATGCCCTGCGCGGCGAGCCAGAGCGCGGCGGGGAGCGCCTCCTTGACCATCCCGATCCGGGCGTAGCCGCCGCCGCCGGCGACGAGGACCGCCACGCCGGTCGGCGTCTCCGGGGCGTACACCTCCAGGACCGGCACGGCGACGTTCTTCACGGCGCCGCTGTCGTCGCGGACCGGCGGACCCTGCGGACCGCCGCCGCCCGGCGGCTCGCCCGGCCAGAGCGGGATCCGCTCCGGCGCCCCGACGGCGTCGGCCCCCCGCGCCGACAGGACGGCCGAACCCGCGGCCAGGGTGAGGAGCAGAGAGCGGCGGTCGGGCACGAAACCGGGCATGGGCCCCCTCGCGACGGGCGCGGTCCCGTGCGGCCCGGTAGGCAAGACCGCCGTGCCGGATCGGTTCCCGGTCGGGCGCCGGTCCGGGGCTACAGGACCCGCGGCAGCAACCGGCCGAGGAGATCCCGCCCCGGGAACCGGACCGGCGGCATCCGCAGGTCCGGCGCCGGCTCATCGCCGGGGATCGGCCCCTCGGCGAAGCGGGCCCCGGCGGACCAGAACCCGTCCCGCCGCGTGCCGATCATGCCGAGCCCGACGGGCTCCCGCGTCGCGTCGGGGCGCAGCCGTCCCGCCGCCCAGACGCGCTGCCAGCACCGGCGCCGCGACAGGTCGGCGTCCCGCCAGCCCAGCCGCGCGTAGCCGGCCGCCGCGAAGACCCGGTCCCCGGCGAAGTCCTCCGGAATCCAAACCCAGCTCGAGAACACGTGGACCGTGTCGGCGCGGAAGCTGGCCGGATCCACCGCCCGCGTGTAGGCGCTCAGAGCCGTCGCTCGGTGCCGGCCGACATGCCGGCGCAGGCGCCCCGGCAGCGCCAGCGCCTCCGGGAAGGCGGCGGCGTCGAAGCGGGTCGGTGCCGCGCCGCGCTCCAGCGCGTAGACGCTGTCCACGAGGTGCATCCAGGGTTCGAGATCGACCTCCCAGGCCTGCTCCACCGGCGCGAACCGGCGGACCCGTCCCTCGATCAGCCGGTCGGCGACGCGCCGGGCGGGCTCGGGAACCCAGTCCGGCCCGGCCTCGGTCACGCGGAGCAGCGTCGCGGGCCCGTGCGCACGGACCGCCTCGGCCAGGCGGGCGAAATCGGCCTCGGGCTCGTCGCGGCCGACCTTGCGCACCAGGATCTTCGACCCGTCGGCGAGCTCGTCCAGCAGCTTGCGCTTGAGATGGGCCAGCCGGCCGTACTCCCGCTCCAGCAGCACCTCCGGCTCGATCGAGCCGGCCGGGTGCCCGGTATTCGCCCAGATGTTGTAGGCGACGCTGTGGCAGTAATAGGTGCCGCCGGAACTCACGGAGAGCCGCAGGTCGCCCGGCACGCCGAAATCCGCGAAGCCGCAGCGCAGGCCGCGGATCAGGTCCTCCATGGGCGTGTAGGAGAAGCGCAGCAGGCCGGAAGGCTCGACCCCGCCGTAGCGCTGCACGAACCCGAACTCGCAATTGTCGCCGAGGCTCCGAAAGGCGTGGAGCCGTTCGGCGAGGAGCGCCGCCGTCGTCCTGTTCTCGGTCACTGCATCCGCTCTGTCTCGCCGCGCCCGTCGCACCCCGATCGCGGCGGGGTAGGGCCATTGTCCAGTCCCCGCCCCCTCGTCGGGGCGCGCCCCACGCTCAGCCGGCCGGGGGCGCCTCCGGGGTTACCTCCAGGGGCACTTCCAGGCGGAAGCAGGCGCCCTTCTCTCGGGCCGGGATCGTCAGGCTGCCGCCGAGCTGGCGCGTGAGGCTGCCGACCACCCGCATGCCCAAGCTCTTCGAGCTGCGCCCGATCTCGAACCCCGCCGGAAGGCCGATCCCGTCGTCGGCAACCTCGACCACGAGCCCCTCCGGCCGCCGCTCGGCGCGGACCCGGATCTCGCCGCCCGCCGGGTGCGTCTCGGTCGGGTAGGCGTATTTCAGCGCGTTGGTGACGAGTTCGTTGACCAGGAGGCCGATGGGAATCGCCCGGTCGGCCGAGATCCGCTGCGGGCAGGCCGTGCAGGTAAGCCGCTGACCCGGCACGCCGCTGGCGAGGTTGGCCACCAGCTTCTCCAGGAAGGGCGCGAGGTCGAGCTCGCCCGGCACCCCCTCCCCTTCACCCTCTACCTTGTCACCTTGCCGCCAGAGCTGGTCGTGCACGCCCGCGATCGCCTCGACGCGGCTGCGCGCGTCCGACAGAGCCGCCTGAACGGCGGGTTCCTCGGCGGCCCGGGCCTGCAGGGCCAGGAGGCTCGCCACGATGGCGAGGCTGTTCTTGACCCGGTGGCTCATCTCGCGGGCGAGCAGGTCCTGCCGGGCGAGGGCGGCCCGCAGCAGGCTCTCGGTGCGCTGGCGCTCGATGGCGCCGCCGAGCAGGTTGGCGAAGCCCTGCATGAAGGCGATGTCGGCCTCCGCGAACATGCCCTCGCGGGTATCGTCCACCTCCAGCACCCCGAAGGCGCCGTCTCGGTTCTCGATCAGCACGTTGATCGCCCGGCGGATGCCGTGCTCGGCCATGAGCTGCGGCGTGCGGAACCGGGTCTCGTCGGCGAGGTGGTTGGAGATCACAGGCCGGCCGGTCTTGAGGGCGAATCCGGCCGGGGAGGCGAGATCGGCCCCGATCCGGGCCTTGCCGATCACGTCGGGCCCCCAGCCGACACCGGCCCGGACCAGCAGGGTGTCGGCGCCGCGCCGATATTCCAGGGCCTTGCAGAACTCGGCGCCCATGCCCTGCGCGCACAGTTCCGCGGCCCGCTGCAGCAGGTGGTCGACATCGGTGCCGCGCAGGGCCTCGACACCGAACTCCGACAGGATCGCCTGCTGGCGCAGGCGATAGTCGAGATCGGGCGGCGCGGGCGCGCGGCGCGGCTCGGGGCTCGGTTCCACTTCGGTCTGGTCGGTCTGCGGAGTCATGGAGGGCGGCAGGGTAGCAGGAAGGTGGCCCCGGCGCGAAGCGTCGTCGCCCGGAGGAGCGCACCCGTCCTCGCACCCGTCGCCGCGAGTGTCGTCGTACGTGTCGTCGCACGTGTCGTCGCACGTGTCGTCGCACCCCGGCGGCCGCCCGGACCCCCTGGCCCCGTACGGCGTTCGTCCGTCGAGCACGCTTCGACGAACGCGTGGAGAAACGCGCGGAGGAACGCACGCATGGCCGACGACCTGAACGGACTCTCCGACAAGGCCCTCTCGATCCTCGCCTTCGCGGCCTATCACCGGCTCGTCAGCGGCGAGACGGTCACCTCGGTGATCCGCCGTGACGGCGCCGGCCACGAGGCCGACCCGGAGGGCGTGAAGGAGCTGGAGGGGCGCGGCCTCGTCACCGCCGGCGAGAGCGCCATCGACCTCGGCGAGACCGCGCAGGCGGCGGTCGAGACGATGGTCGCAGCCCTGCGGCGGGAGGTCGGCCGCTGAGTGCGGCATCCCGGCCGTGGAAACCCGGGAACGCGCCCGCCGCCGGGCGCCTTTCCCCGCATCCACGATGGAGACGCGCATGACCGCCAAGGCGAAGGTGAAGACCGGGGACGATGTCACCTACAAATGGGGCAAGGGCACCGTCTCGGGCGCGGTGACCAAGGTCCACACGCGGGACGTGGAGAAGACCATCAAGGGCAACACGGTGAAGCGCGAAGCCTCGAAGGCCGAGCCCGCCCTCGAGATCAAGACCGCCAAGGGCAAGACCGTGCTGAAATCGGCCTCTGAGGTTCGGGTCAAGTCGGCGTAAGCGCGCAACCTTCGCGTGCCGTGATCTTGCGCACATCGCTTTCTGCTTAAGGTCTCGCCGGAAGCGGGGCGGCGGCTATCTGTAACGGTTCCAGCCTCGGTAGCCGGGACCCCCGCATGACCATTCCCCTCAGGCTCACCCTGAACGGGCAGCCGCGCGAGATCGCCCTCGACGATCCGCGCGTCACCCTCCTCGATCTCCTGCGCGAGCGCCTCGGTCTGACGGGCGCCAAGAAGGGCTGCGACCGCGGCCAGTGCGGCGCCTGCACGGTCCTGGTGGACGGGCGCCGGATCAACAGCTGCCTGACCCTCGCCGCGAGCCTCGACGGCGCCGAGATCCTGACCATCGAGGGGCTCGCCGAGGGTGACCGGCTGCACCCGGTCCAGGCGGCCTTCATCGCCCATGACGGCTTCCAGTGCGGCTTCTGCACGCCGGGCCAGATCATGAGCGCGGTCGGCCTGATCCGCGAGGGCCAGGCCGGCACCGATCCGGAGCGCATCCGCGAGGGCATGAGCGGCAATCTCTGCCGCTGCGGCGCCTACGCGGGGATCCTGGACGCCGTGCAGGACGCGGCCGCCCGGACCTCGGAGCAGCGGGAGGACGCGGCGTGAGGACCTTCGACTACATCCGCCCCGCGAGCGTGCCCGAGGCCGTGGCGGCCGGCCAGCAGCCGGGCACCGCCTTCCTCGCCGCCGGCACCAACCTCGTCGACCTGATGAAGGGCGGTGTCGCCACCCCGGAGCGGGTCGTCGACATCACCCGCCTCCCCGGCCTCTCGGCCATCGAGCGGCTGCCGGACGGCACCGCCCGGGTCGGGGCCCTGGTCCGCAACAGCGACCTCGCCCACGACCCGGCCTTCGCCAAGGCCTACCCGATGGTGGCCGAGGCCCTGCTGGCCGGCGCCTCGGCGCAGCTGCGCAACGCCGCCACGGTCGGCGGCAACCTGATGCAGCGCACCCGCTGCCAGTACTTCACCGACGCGGTCTCGCCCTGCAACAAGCGCGCGCCCGGCTCCGGCTGCGCGGCCCTGGGGCACGCCACCCGCATCCACGCGGTCCAGGGCTGGAGCGAGCACTGCATCGCCACCCACCCGTCCGACTTCTGCGTGCCGCTCGCCGCCCTCGACGCGGTGGTCGAGATCGCCGGGCCGGACGGTGCCCGGGAGGTGCCGCTCACCGCGTTCCACCACCTTCCCGGCGACCACCCGGAGCGGGAGACCGCTCTGCGGCCCGGCGAGCTGATCACCGCCCTGCGCCTGCCCCCCGAGGCGGCCGCGTTCCGGGGCAATGCCCGCTACCTCAAGGTCCGCGACCGCACCTCCTACGCCTTCGCGGTGGTCTCGGCGGCGGCCGCCCTCACCCTGGAGGCCGGCGGCCGGATCGGACAGGCCCGGCTCGCCCTGGGCGGGCTGGCGCTCAAGCCCTGGCGGGTGGCGGAGGCTGAAGCCGCGCTCGCCGGGCAGGCACCCTCCCCCGAGGCCTTCGCGAAGGCCGCCGAGGCCGCGCTCGCCGGCGCCAAGCCCACCGGTGAGGCCAACGCTTTCAAGGTCGAGCTCGCCCGCCGGGTGGCGATCCGCGCGCTGACCCAGGCCGCCGCGGGCACGCCCGCCCGGATCCCGGCCCTCCCCGCTTCCCCGTTCGGCATCGTCTGACCCTGCCCCCGGTCGGCGGCTCCAGGGCCGTCTTTGCGAGCGGAGCGAAGCAACCCAGGCGGCGCCACGATGCCCGGCGTCGCGCTGCCCTGGGTCACTTCGCTGCGCTCGTGATGACGGAGCGGGTCACCGCAACCGAAGGCTTCAACCGGAACCCTTTGAGGAGACCCGCATGACCGCGACCTCCACGCCTGCATCGAACCTTCCCGCCGGCGCGATCCGGCACGGCTCCAGCATCGGCCAGCCGCTGACCCGGCGCGACGGCCCGCTCAAGGTGACGGGCCAGGCCCGCTTCTCCGCCGACAACCTGCCCCCCGGAACCCTCCACGCGGCGCTCTGCGTCGCCCGGATCGCCCGCGGACGCGTCACCGGCCTCGACGTGGCCGCCGCGGAGGCGCATCCCGGCGTCGTCGCGGTGATGCGGCCGGGGCACGCCCCGACGCTCGCCAAGGACCCGGACGCCAAGGACGGGCCGTTCACGTTCCGCCTCGACCTCCTGCAGAACGACCGCGTCCGCTACGCCAACCAGCCCATCGCCGTGGTGATCGCCGAGACCCTGGAGGCGGCCACCGAGGGCGCCCGGCTGCTCGCCCCGACCTACGCGGCCGAGACGCCGCGGATCGGGCTCGATTCCGGCGAGGCCTTCACGCCGGATTCGGTCGGCGTCGGCGCGCCGCCCGTCGAGACGGACGGCGACGTCGAGGCCGGACTCGCGGCCGCGTCCAAGGCGATCGCCGCCACCTACGAGACGCCGGCCCAGTATCACAACGCCATGGAGCCCCACGCGGCGGTGGCGAGCTGGGACGGGGACCGGCTGACGCTGTTCATGCCGACCCAGGCGCTCGCCATGTCGCAGGCAAGGCTCGCCGGGCTGTTCGGCATCGGCCCCGACGACATCCACATCGAGAGCCCCTATCTCGGCGGCGGCTTCGGCTCGAAGGGCGTCCCCGCCGGGCCGCAGGTGCTCGCCTGCATGGCGGCGAAGCTCGTCGGCCGGCCGGTGAAGCTCGTCCCGACCCGCACCCAGATGTACGGCCCGATGGGCCATCGCGGACCGACCCGGCAGACCCTCCGGCTCGGCGCCGACGCCTCCGGCAAGCTGACGGCCCTCGACCACCACATCCGCACCGCCTCGTCGAGCTTCGACGACTTCTTCGAGCCGGCGGGCCGGGCGACCAGCACCCTGTACGCGAGCCCGGCCATCGCCATCCGGCACGAGGCCGTGCGGCTCGACACCGGCACGCCGCTGTTCATGCGCGCGCCCGGCGAGGCGACGGGCAGCGTCGCCCTGGAGAGCGCGCTGGACGAGATGGCCCACGAGCTCGGCATGGACCCGCTGGAGTTCCGGCTCGCCAACTACGCCGAGGTCGAGCCGATCACCGGCAAGCCGTTCTCCTCGAAGGCCCTGCGGGACTGCTACCGGCGCGGCGCCGAGGCCTTCGGCTGGGCCGGTCGCCCGCTGCAGCCCCGCCAGACCCGCGACCGGGACGGGTTCCTGGTCGGCACCGGCATGGGCACCGCCACCTTCCCGGCGCTGATCTTCGAGGGGATGGCCCGGGCCGAGATCCGCGCCGACGGCACCGGCACGGTGGAGCTCGGGGCGATCGACATGGGCCAGGGCTCGTGGACGGCGCTCGCCCAGATCGCCGCCGACGGCCTCGGGATCGGGATGGACGCCCTCACCTTCCGGATGGGCTCGTCAGACCTGCCGAATGCCGGCATCGCGGGCGGCTCGGGCCACACCGCCACGGCGGGCGGCGCGGTCCACGCGGCGGCCGGCGACGTGATCCGGCAACTCGCGGAGCTCGCCACCAACGACCTCGCCTCCCCGCTCTACGGCGCCGGCAATGCCGGCGTGACCGCCGCGGGCGGGCGGCTGACCCGGCGCGACGACCCGGGCCGGAGCGAGTCCTTCACCGACATCCTCCGGCGGGCCGGCCGGTCGCGCATCGAGGGCCAGGGCAAGGCCGGCGCCGACCCGGCCGCGCAGGCCTCCTACGCCATGCACGCCCACGGCGCGGTCTTCGCCGAGGTGAAGGTCGATCCCGATCTCGGCCAGATCCGCGTGAGCCGCCTCGTCGGCGCCTTCGCGGCGGGCCGGGTGATCAACCCGCGCCTCGTCCAGAGCCAGTATTACGGCGGGATGATCTGGGGCCTGTCCTTCGCCCTACACGAGCGGGCCGAGATGGACCCGCGCACCGGCCGCTTCCTCAACGACAATCTGGCCGAGTACCACGTGCCGGTGAACGCCGACGTGCCCGCCATGGAGGCGATCCTGGTCCACGAGGACGACGCGGTGGTGAACAACCTGGGCGTGAAGGGGGTCGGCGAGATCGGCATCACCGGCACGGTGGGCGCCATCGCCAACGCGGTCTGGCACGCCACCGGCGTGCGGGTCCGCGAGATGCCGATCACCCTCGACAAGCTGCTGGGCTGATCCAGCGCGCCGGTCGCGTGGAACCGGTCCCGGGCGCGTCGCGCCGCCCGGGTTTTTTTAGTATGGGGCATGCCACCCGGCGGCCGGCGGCCGCCGCAGCAGCGCGGAGACCGGCATGCCCCTCACCAGCGACATCGGCGGCGTCGTCCCGATCGCGCCGACCCCGTTCCATCCGGACGGCCGGATCGACGAGGTCTCCCTCGACCGGATGACCGACTTCTTCGGGGCGGCCGGCGTCGACGGCCTGACGATCCTCGGCCAGCTCGGCGAGGCCGGCAAGCTCGACCACGCGGAGGGAATCGCTGTGGCGCGGCGCGTTCTCGGGCGCACCCGGCTGCCGGTGATCGTCGGTGTCACGGCGCCGGGCTTCGCGGCCATGCGGTCGCTCGCCCGGGAGGTGATGGAGCTGGGCGCGGCCGGGGTGATGATCGCGCCGCCCAACACGCTCCGCACCGATGACCAGGTGGTCGGCTATTTTCGGAATGCCGCCGAGGCCGTAGGCCCGGACGTGCCCTTCGTGCTTCAGGACTATCCCCTCACCTTCTCGGTCCAGATGACCCCCGGCGTGATCCGCCGGATCGTGTCGGAAAACCCCTCCTGCGTGATGCTCAAGCACGAGGACTGGCCGGGACTGGAGAAGATCTCGACGCTGCGCGGCTTCGAGGCGGACGGCTCGATGCGCCACATCTCGATCCTGGTCGGCAACGGCGGTCTGTTCCTCGATTTCGAGACCGAGCGCGGCGCCGACGGGGCCAATACCGGCTACGCCTTCCCGGAGATGCTGGTCGACGTGGTCCGCCTCGGCCGGGCCGGCGAGCGCGACGCCGCCCACGACCTGTTCGACGCCCACCTCCCCTATCTCCGCTACGAGCAGCAGCAGGGCCCGCTGGGGCTCGCGGTCCGCAAATACGTTTTCATGCGCCGGGGGATCTTCGCGTCCGACGCGCAGCGCAAGCCGTCGCAGGCGCTGACCGCGCAGGCGAAGGCCGAGGTCGAGTACCTGCTGGGCCGCCTCGCCCGCACCGACGCGCGGGCCCGGCTCGCGGCCTAGAACGCCCTGCCCTGCCCTGGCCTGCCCTGGCCGGAAGGCCGGGGCTTCGCCGAAGCCGCCTCGCCCGCTCCGGCGGGCGGGGCGCCACGGCTCACTCGAGCCTGAAGGCGATGACCGAGTCCCCCGGCGTGGTTCCGAGCGAGCCGTGCCCGCCCGCTGCGATCACCACGTACTGCCGGCCGTCCCTGCCGCGATAGGTCATCGGGGTGGCCTGGCCGCCGGCCGGCAACGTCGTGGACCACAGGATCTCCCCGGTCTGCATGTCGTAGCCGCGGATGCGGTCATCGAGCGTGGCGGCCGTGAACGCGACGCCGCCCGCCGTGGTCAGGGTGCCGCCGTGGGCCAGCATGCCCATCTCCAGGGGAAGCGGGACGGCCAGACCGCCGACCTTCTGCCCCGCGACCGTGCCGTTGCGGCGCTTCCAGGCAACGGTGCCGTCGGCGAGATTCACGCCGACCCGCACGCCCCAGGGCGGCGCGCTGCACGGGATGCCGAGGGCGGAGCGCATGTGCGCGATCGAGATCGCGTAGCGGCCGCCGAGATTCTCGTTGACCGGGCTCGCCTCGGGATCGGCACCGAGGAGGCGCCTCTCCGGCTCGCCCGGCGGGCGCGGGAGCAGGCGGTAGATGTAGGGCAGGTATTGCGGCGTCGCGATCATCCAGTGATGGACCGGATCGACCGCCACCGACCCCCAGTTGAACACCCCGATATTGCCGGGCCAGACGATCGCGCCCTCCGACGTCTGGGGCGGCGTGAACGGGTTGCCGTCGTAGCGGTTCGACCGGAAGGCGAGGCGGCACTGGATCTGGTCGAAGGGCGTGACGCCCCACATGCCGGCCTCCGTCAGCGGCGCCGGCGTGAGGCGGAGGGACGACATCGGCTGGACCGGGGACGGCGTCTCCCCCGGGATGTCGGTCCGGGTCGAGACCGGAACCGCGGAGACCGGCCGGACCGGGGCGCCGGTGCGGCGGTCGAGGACCCAGACGTTGCCGACCTTGGTGGGGATCAGGATCGCCGGCACCGTCCCCTCGCCCTGCGGCAGGGTGAGGAGGACCGGCTGGGACGGGTTATCGCGGTCCCACAGGTCGTGATACGCGGTCCGGAACGCCCAGCGCAGCGCGCCCGTCTCCAGATCCAGCGCCGCCAGGGCGTCGATGAGGGCCTCGTCCGCCTTCGACCGGGCCACGCCCACCTGATCGGGCGCCCGGTTGCCGAATGGCACGTAGACGAGCCCCAGCGCCTCGTCGGCCGAGAACTGCGTCCAGGCCACCGCCGAGTTGGGCTCGTACGACTCGCCGGGCCGCAGCGGCGCGGTCGCGTCGGGCTTGCCGGCGTCGAACTTCCAGACGATCGCGCCGGTGCGCACGTCGAAGGCGCGGATCACGCCCGAGGGGTTGTCCGCGTAGTAGTTGTCGGCGATCGCGCTGCCGAGGACGATGAGGTTCCGGGTCACCAGCGGCGCCGAGGTCTGCTGATAGGCGGCGCGCCGGAGGTTCGGCATCTGCGACTTCAGGTCGACGAACCCGTCCGCCCCGAAGGTCCTGCACGGGGCGCCGGTCTCGGCGTTCAGCGCGTAGAGGCGGGCGTCGACCGAGGCCGCGATGATCCGGCGCGGGCACTCGGCGACCGCGGCCGCGACGGCGGCGGCCCGGTCGGCGTCGGTCTCGGCGGGTGGCGCGTAGCCGGCCGAGTCGTTGTAGGACACGCCGCGGCAGGTCTGGTGCTGGTACTGGCCGTCCCGCGCCATCTTCGGGTCGAAGGCCCAGACCAGCCGGCCGGTCTCGGGCTCCAGGGCCTGGACGATGTTGTGCGGCGTGCAGAGGTAGAGCAGCCCGTTCACCTTGATCGGCGTGGCCTCGAAGGTGAATTCCTTCGGATCCGCCCGGCTGTCGCCGCGCAGGTCGCCGGTATGGTGCTCCCAGGCCACGGCGAGGCCCCGGACATTGGCGGTGCCGATATCCGCCAGCGCCGAGTAGCGCTGGCCGAGATTGGTGCCGCCATAGGCGACCCAGTCGTCGGCCGGATAGGGAACGCCGCTCGGATCGACGGCGGCCGGCCCCGCCCCCGCGACCTTCGGCAGGCTGCCCCGCGTCTCGACCGGGTCGACGAACCAGGACGCGGCGCCCGAGGCCGCGATCAGCAGGACGACGACCCGGAGGGCGAGCGGACCGTTCCCGAGGCCGGGCGTCCAGGGCCGTTCGGGCGCGTCGCACAGGCGCCGCACCACGGAGGGCAGGCAGAGCACGAGCCCGACGAGGAGGAGCAGGCCCCCGCGCGGGATCCATTGCCACTTGTCGAATCCGACCTCGCCGAGCGTCCACACGAAGGCCGCCGCCAGCACCAGGGCGTAGATCCGGAGGCCGTTCTGGCGTCGCCGGACCAGCTCGACGCCGGAGACCAGCACGCCCAAGCCCAGGGCGACGTAGAACCAGGACCCGCCCGCGAGGGCCAGTGTCAGACCGAAGCTCGCGAGGGCGAGCCCGAGCAGCGCGATCGACAGCGCTATCGTTCCGAGTGCCACGGCGGTGGTATCCGCTTCCTGAGCCGGCCGGTCACGGCGGCGCCGGAAGCTGAGCCCCCACGGCGCCGCCGCATGCCCGACGGCTTATCGCCGCCGTAGCTGTCCCAAGGCTGGACAAGGCTGCCGGGCGCCGCCGCTCACGCCCCGGCCCGGTCCTCCGGACGCAGGGTGACCCTGTCGCCGTCGCGCAGCGAGGCCGGCGGGCCCACGACGACGCGCTCGCCGCCGTTCAGACCGTCGCGCAGCTCCAGGAGCGTGCGGGTCTGGCGGAAGATCGTGACGGGGTGCATCCGCACCACGCCGCCCCCGTCCCCGGCCGCCTCGACCACGGCCACGCGGGTCCCGTGCTGGTCGAAGATCAGCGCGTCGTTCGGCACCGTCACGGCGGGCGAGACCCGCGGGATCTCCAGCGTGATCGTGATGTAGAGTCCCGGCCGCAGCGCCCCGTCGGGGTTGGGGATGTCGACCTGCGTGACCAGCGTGCGCGCGGCCGAGAGCAGCGTCGTCGACGAGCGCGAGACCGTGCCGGGGAAGATCCGACCCGGGATCTGCGCCACCTCGACCGAGGCGGCCAGCCCGTCGCGGACGCCGTCGGCGGCGTAGAGCGGCACGTTCACCGCCATGCGCAGTACGTCGTCCCGGTTCAGCGTGAGGAGCGGCGCCCCCGTATTCGTGTCCGCCGTGACCGCGTCGCCGACGTCGTTGTTGCGGGCCGTCACCACCCCGTCGAAGGGCGCGCGGATCTCCTCGAAGCCGGTCAGGACCTTGAGCCGGGCGACCTGCGCCTCCTGGGCGGCGATGTTGGCCTCCGCGACTTTCACGGCGGCCCTGGCGGCGTCGACGTTGGCGGTCTGCGCCAGCACCCCGGCCTGGGAGGTGTCGGCGTTCTGCCGGGTCTCGACCCCGGTGCCGGCCAGCGTCGAGGTCCGCCGGTTGGTCACGTCGGCGAGGTGGCGGTTGGCCTCGGCCTGGTCCACCATCGCCCGCGCCTGGATCAGCGCCGCCTGGAGCTGCAGCACCTGCGACTGGGCCTGGACCAGCTGCTGGTCGAGGTCGGGCGCGCTGATCCGGAACAGCAGGTCGCCCGCCTTCACGTGCGAGCCGATATCGACCTTGCGCTCGACGATGTAGCCGGTCGCCCGCGGGTAGAGGTTCGCGATGTCGAACGCCTGGGTGGTGCCCGTCTGGGTCAGGCTCAGGGTGTCGGAGGCCCGGGCCGCGGCGGCGACCCGCACGGTCGGCGGCTTCGCCTCGGCGGCCGGCGGACTCGCTGCGCGCGACGCGTCCGGCCACAGGCGGTATCCGAGGACGCCGAGGCCCGCCAGCGCCAGCAGGGCGAGCCACCGGCGGCCGCCGCGGGCGGGCGGGACGGTTCCGTCCGTGGCTGAACTGTCTCGGTCCGCCATCCTCGCCCTCGGGTCGCGCCGCGCCTGAACCGCCGCCTCGGCGCCCGGCCGGGACGCGTGCGCCGCCGTATTCAATGCGCCGTCTTCAATGCATAGACCGCGCGCGGGCTCCGGGCGAGATGCCGCAGCGCACAGCGCGGCCCGCCCGCGGATCCTCCGAGCACGCGACCGGTTTCCCTGCCACGGACTCAGGGACCCATCCACGATGACCGAGATCTCCAGGCGCGCCGTCATCGCAGCCGCCGGCGGCGCGATGGCCGCGTCCTCCGCCGCGGCGCAATCCGCCGGGCCGGCCCCGCGCCTCCCCGAGCGCGGCGGCAAAGGCGCCGACATCCTGGGCCCGCAGAACCGGCCCCGCGCCGCCGAGGAGCCGTTCACCCTGGCGCCGCCCGCCACCGACCACGGCACCATGCCGAACCTGAAGTGGTCCTTCGCGGACAGCCACATGCGGCTGGAGGAGGGCGGCTGGGCGCGCCAGACCACGATCCGCGAGCTGCCGGTCTCCAAGGCCATGGCCGGGGTCAACATGCGGCTCAAGGCCGGCGCGGTCCGCGAGATGCACTGGCACAAGGAATCCGAGTGGGCCTACATGATCAAGGGCAAGGCCCGGATCACCGCGGTCGACCAGGACGGGCGCACCTTCGCGGACGATGTCGGCGCGGGCGACCTCTGGTACTTCCCGGGCGGCATCCCGCACTCCATCCAGGGACTCGCCGCCGACGGGATCGACGGGTGCGAGTTCCTGCTCGTCTTCGACGACGGCGGTTTCTCGGAGGATTCCACCTTCCTGCTGACCGACTGGCTGGCCCACACGCCCCGGGACGTGCTCGCCAAGAATTTCGGCCTGCCCGAGAGCGCCTTCGCCAGGATCCCCGAGAAGGAGCTCTACATCTTCCCCGGCCCGAAACCCGGCCCGCTCGCGGCCGACAGGATGGGCGGCTCCGGGCCGGTGCCGAAGACCTTCAGCCACCGTATGCTGGCACAGGAGCCGGTCCGCACCCGGGGCGGCAGCGTGCGCATCACCGATTCCACGGTGTTCCCGGCTTCCGTGACGATCGCGGCGGCCCTGGTCGAGGTCGAGCCCGGGGGGCTGCGCGAGCTGCACTGGCACCCGAACAGCGACGAGTGGCAGTACTACCTCTCCGGCCAGGGCCGGATGACGGTGTTCGGCTCGGAATCGAAGGCCCGCACCTTCGACTACCGGGCCGGCGACGTCGGCTACGTGCCCTTCGCCATGGGGCACTACATCGAGAATACCGGCGACACGACCCTGACATTCCTGGAGATGTTCAAGAGCCCGCGCTACGCCGACATCTCCCTGACGCAGTGGCTGGCCCTGACCCCGCACCCCCTGGTTCAGGCCCATACCGGGCTGGATCCCGAGCGCCTTGAGGCCCTGCCGGAGACGAAGTCCCCCGTTGTGCCGGGTTGACGCGCCCGGGAACCCGGACCGATCCTGGCGCGTCGACTCGCACAAGCGTTTCCGAAACCCGCTCGACTCTCGCACGGAGGGACCCATGCGTGCCGCGTCCCGCGCGCTCCTCGCCCTGGCGCTCGCCCTCCCGGCGGGCTCCGCCTCGGCGCAGGTGCAGCAGAACGACCCGAATGCCGCCAACGCCTCATTCGCCCTGCAGGGCCAGATCCGGTCGCTCAACCAGCAGCGGGTCTCGGACTTCAACACGCTGAACCAGACGTTCCAGCGCAACGTTCAGGCCGATTCCTTCGGGCCCTACC
This sequence comes from Methylobacterium sp. 190mf, assembly GCF_900107945.1. Lineage (NCBI taxonomy): Bacteria > Pseudomonadati > Pseudomonadota > Alphaproteobacteria > Hyphomicrobiales > Methylobacteriaceae > Methylobacterium > Methylobacterium sp. 190mf. The sequence goes on from NZ_FNVI01000006.1 coordinate 284,151, forward strand.
TGCCCTATCGGGGCGTCCGCGGGGATGTGTACCGGGGCCGCCATATCGGTCGCAACGGGATCGTGCGGCGGGGCGGCGGCCTCAACACGAGCGTCTGCACCGGCTGCTGACATCGGCCTCCGCGCCGCCGGGATATCCGCGCAGAGCGGGGAAAGCCCGAAAAAAACCTTTTCCCGCGGGCACGCTTCCCCCAGAAGCTGGGCCCATGGTGGCGTGCGCATGAATATCCTGCTGATCGGCTCCGGCGGCCGCGAGCACGCTCTGGCCTGGCGACTGGCCCAGAGCCCGCTCTGCACCCGCCTGTTCACGGCGCCGGGCAATCCCGGCACGGCCCGCCACGGAACCAACCGGCCGGACCTCAAGGTCACGGACCACGCGGCCGTCGCCGCCTTCTGCGCGGCGGAGGCGATCGGCCTCGTGGTGGTCGGGCCCGAGGCGCCCCTCGTCGCCGGCCTGGTGGACGACCTGAAGGCCGCCGGGATCCGCGCCTTCGGGCCGACCCGCGACGCCGCCCGGCTCGAGGGCTCGAAGGGTTTCACCAAGGATCTCTGCGCCGCCTGCAACATCCCGACGGCCGCCTTCGCGCGCTTCTCCGACCTGGAGCCGGCGCTGGCCTATGTCCGCCAGCAGGGCGCCCCGATCGTCGTGAAGGCCGACGGCCTCGCCGCCGGCAAGGGCGTCACCGTGGCCGAGACCGTCGACCAGGCCGAGGACGCGCTGACCGGCCTCTTCGCCGAGCCCGGCGCCGAGGTCGTGGTCGAGGAGTGCCTGTTCGGCGAGGAGGCGAGTTTCTTCGCCCTGTGCGACGGCACGCGGGCGATCTCCCTCGGCACCGCCCAGGACCATAAGCGGGTCTTCGACGGGGACCGGGGGCCCAATACCGGCGGCATGGGCGCCTATTCCCCGGCCCGGGTGGTCACCCCGGAGATCGAGGCCCGGGTCATGGCCGAGATCATCGCGCCGACGCTTGCCGGCATGCGGGCCCGCGGCTGCCCGTTCACCGGCATCCTGTACGCCGGCCTGATGCTCACCGCCGACGGCCCCAAGCTGATCGAGTACAACACCCGCTTCGGCGACCCCGAGGCGCAGGTGCTGATGCCGCGCCTCGCCTCCGACCTCGTGCCGGCCCTGCTCTCGGCCTGCGAGGGCGACCTCTCCGGCGTGAGCCTGGAATTCGATCCGCACCGGGCGGCCCTCACCGTGGTGATGGCGGCGGCCGGCTATCCGGGCGCCGTGGTCCGGGGCTCGGTGATCCGGGGCGTCGACGCCGCCGAGGGCGACGGGGTTCACGTGTTCCAGGCCGGCACCCGCGCCGAGGGCGGGCAGCTGCTCGCCGATGGCGGCCGGGTCCTGGCGGTGACGGCCCTCGGCGACAGCGTCACGGACGCCAAGGCCCGCGCCTACGCGGCGGTGGCCCGGATCGACTGGCCGGAGGGTTTCTGCCGGCGCGACATCGGGTTCCGCGCCGTGGCGCGGGAGGCGGAAGAGGGCTGAACCCCCGGTCTCGCTCGTGGCGGGTGCCTCCGGGCCCCACCCTGCCCTCCAGGACGAGGCCGGCGTGCCCGGAATGACGGGGTTGTCCGCGTCAAGCCGCCCGCCCCCTACTCCCCCACCGCCGCGCCGGCCGGCCGGCGGTTGTCGTTGGCACCGTAGAGCAGGCCCGGCCGCATCCGCCCCGTGCGCGAGGCGTCGTTGCCCGACGACGCGGCCTCCGGCAGGGCGGGCGCCGCGGCCCGGACCGCGATGAGCTCCTGCGCCCCCCAGGGCCTCTGCTCGACGATCGTGTGGCCCATGCCCCTGAGGATGGCCTGGGTGTCCGCCGAGAGCGCGAAGGGCTCGGCGTAGACCGTGTCGGGCAGCCACTGGTGATGGATGCGCGGAGCGTCCACCGCCTCCTGCGGCTCCATGCCGAAATCGAGCACGTTGATCAGCGTCTGCGCGTTGATCGTGATGATCCGCGAGCCCCCCGGCGAGCCCGCCACCAGCGCGACCTTGCCGTCGCGCAGCACGATCGTGGGCGCCATGGAGGAGAGCGGGCGCTTGCCCGGCTGGATCGCGTTCTTCGTCCCCTGCACGAGCCCGAACAGGTTCGGCACCCCGGTCTTGACCGTGAAGTCGTCCATCTCGTCGTTGAGGAAGAACCCCGTGTCGCCGGCGATCACCCCGGCGCCGAAATAGCCGTTGATCGTGTAGGTCAGCGCGACCGCGTTGCCGGCCTTGTCCATCACCGAGATGTGTGTGGTCTCGGGCCGTTCCCGCGGCTCCGGGCCGGGGTCCGGGCGGATCTCCGCCGACGGGGTCGCCCGGTCCGGGCGGATCGAGGCCCGGAGCGTCTCCGCGTAGGCCGGCGACAGCAGCCGGTCGACCGGGTTCTCCACGAAGGCCGGGTCGCCGAGCAGCAGGTTGCGGTCCGCGTAGGCGCGCCGCATCGCCTCGACCATCAGGTGCACGGTCCGGGCCGCGTTGAATCCGGCGGCCCGCAGGTCGTAGCCGTCGAGGATGCTGAGGATCTCGCAGAGCGTGGTGCCGCCGGACGAGGGCGGGGGCGCCGACAGGATCGTGGCGCCCCGGTAGCGGCAGGTGAGCGGCTCGGACTGCGTCACCGTGTAGGCGGCGAAGTCGGAGGCCGTCAGCAGGCCGCCGCCCGCCCGGGAGGCCGCCTCCACGGCCTCCGGGATCGCGCCCTTGTAGAACGCGTCCGCACCGCGCTCCGCGATGGCCTGGAGGGTGCGGGCGAGGTCGGCCTGGACCAGCCGGTCCCCGGGCCGCCAGGGGCTGCCGTCCGGGCGCAGGAAGATCCGGGCGACGTTCGCTTGGCCCGCGAACAGCTTCGTGCCGGATTCGAGGATGTCGGTGTCGCCCCGGGTCAGCACGAACCCGTCCCGGGCGAGCGCGATCGCCGGCGCCATCACCCGCGCCAGCGGCAGGGTCCCGTACGCGGCGAGGGCGGTGTTGAGTCCGAGCACCGTCCCGGGCACGCCGGCCGCCTTCCAGCCGCGCAGGCTCGCGCCCTTCACGACGTTGCCGGCAGCGTCGAGATACATGTCCCGGGTGGCGGCCGCCGGGGCGGTCTCGCGGAAATTGATGAAGCGGCTGCGCCCGTCGGCGCTGTGGAGCACCAGGAAACCGCCGCCGCCGATGTTGCCGCAGCAGGGGTTCACCACCGCCTCGGCGTAAGCGACTGCCACCGCGGCGTCGACGGCGTTGCCGCCGGCCCTCAGGATGTCGGCGCCCACCTGCGAGGCGAGGCGCTGGGACGAGACCACCATCCCGTTCTCGGCCTCGACGGCCGGTCCCGAGGCGGAGCGCGCGGCGGGCGCGCCCAGGGCGAGCAGGGCCGTGAGGAGCAGCGCGCGTGCCGGTGCGATCATCCCTGCCCTCTCCGGTGCGGGTCCCGCGCCGTCATATAGGGGACCGCGCGCTGGAGTCGCTGGACCCGTCCGATCACCGCATCCCGAGGGGCGGCGAAGCCGCCGCGAAGGAGCCTCCGAGGGCTCGCGAGACTTCCGGAGCCCCTCCGAGCCCCTCCGAGCCCGCTGCACAGCACCGCAGGATGAGAGGGGCGAAGGGCGGTGAGGGATCGGGCCGATCCGCCTCACTCGGTTTCGCTGGAACGGTTCGGTTGAGGTGCCCCTCTCCGTCATCACGAGCGCAGCGAAGTGACCCAGGGTCGCGCCACGTCAGGAAGCGTGGCGCTGCTGGATTGCTTCGCTCCGCTCGCAAGGACGGCGCCGCCGAAGGCCTCAGCCGTTGCGGAACGTGTAGCTGTAGCCGTTCAGCGCCGGCGCGCCGCCGAGATGGGCGTAGAGCACCTTCGAGCCCTTCGGGAAGAAGCCCTTCTTCACGAGGTCGATCATGCCCTGCATCGACTTCCCCTCGTAGACCGGGTCGGTGATCATCCCCTCGAGCCGGGCCGAGAGGCGGATCGCCTCCACGGTCTCCTTGGAGGGCACGCCGTAGACCGGGTAGGCGTAATCCTCGTTGAGCACCACGTCGTCGGCCACGATGTCGCCCGCGCCGACCAGGGCGGCGGTGTTCTGGGCGATGTCGAGGACCTGGGCCTTGGTCTGGGCCGGGGTGCAGGAGGCGTCGATGCCGATGACGTTGCGGGCGCGCCCGTCGGCCGAGAAGCCCACCAGCATGCCGGCATGGGTCGAGCCCGTCACCGTGCAGACCACCACGTAGTCGAAGCGCAGGCCCATCTCGGCCTCCTGCTTGCGCACCTCCTCCGCGAAGCCGACGTAGCCGAGCCCGCCGTACTTGTGCACGGAGGCGCCGGCCGGGATCGCGTAGGGCTTGCCGCCCTCGGCCTCGACCTCGGCGAGCGCCCGCTTCCACGAATCGCGGATGCCGATGTCGAACCCGTCATCCACGAGCTGCGTCTGCGCGCCCATGATCCGCGACAGGAGGATGTTGCCGACCCGGTCGTAGACGGCATCCTCGTGGGGCACCCAGGCCTCCTGGATCAGCCGGCACTTCATCCCGATCTTGGCGGCCACCGCCGCGACCATACGGGTGTGGTTCGACTGCACGCCGCCGATCGACACAAGCGTGTCGGCGCCGCTCTTGATCGCGTCCGGCACGATGTACTCGAGCTTGCGCAGCTTGTTGCCGCCGTAGGCGAGCCCGGAATTGCAATCCTCGCGCTTGGCGTACAACTCGACCTCGCCGCCGAGATGGGCCGTCAGGCGCTTGAGCGGCTCGATCGGCGTCGGGCCGAAGGTCAGGGGATAGCGCTCGAACTTGTCCAGCATCGGGTCTCTCCGGGTCTCGGGGCGCCCCCGGGGCAGCAGCGGTCTCGGTCCGCCCGGGCGCGTCGAAGCGAGGCCTCGGCGACGGCCCGGCGCGAGGCCCGGCTCCGTCTTCGAGGCGCGGGGAGAAACTACTCGATCCGGGATGAAAGGTGCTCTCGATCTTCGAGCGCGAACAGATCTTGACTTGCGCTGCTGACCAGGCTGGCTACGGAGTATTCCGGATTTCGCGTCGCATCCGGAAGAATCATCCATGTCCGCAGGGCTCGACCGGATCGACCAGAAGATCCTCCGCCTCCTCCAGACGGACGGGCGCATGGCGAATGCCGAGATCGCCGAGCGGGTCGGCACTAGCGCGGCCACCTGCCATCGCCGGATCCAGCGCCTGTTCGCGGACGGGTTCGTGCGGGCGGTCCGGGCGCTGATCGATCCGATGCGGGTCGGGCGCGGCACCCTGGTCTTCGTCGGCGTCGTGCTCGACCGCTCGACGCCCGAGAGCTTCTCGGAGTTCGAGGCGGCCGTGCGCGCGATCCCCGCGCTCCTCGACTGCCACCTCGTGGCCGGAGACTTCGACTACATGCTGAAGATCCGGGTCTCCGACATGGCCGACTTCAACCGCCTCCACAGCGCCACGCTGATCGGCCTGCCGGGGGTGCGCCAGACCCGGACCTTCTTCGTGATGAAGGAGGTGATCGACAACGCGCCGCTCGATCTGTGAGGGCCCTCTACCCCTCCCCGCGCCGCGCCTTGCGCAGCGCCTCCCACCGGTCGAGGCGCTCGGCGAGCCGGGTCTCGTAGCCCCGCTCGGTCGGCTGGTAGAGGTGCTGGCGCCCGAGCGCGTCGGGCCAGTAATCCTGGCCCGAGAAGGCGTCGGGCTCGTCGTGGTCGTAGCGGTAGCCCTCGCCGTAGCCGATCCGCTTCATCAGCTTGGTCGGCGCGTTGAGGATGGTCCGCGGCGGCGGCAGGGAGCCCGCCTCCTTGGCCAGCCGCGTCGCGGCCTTGTAGGCCTCGTAGACGGCGTTCGATTTCGGCGCGCAGGCGAGGTAGATCGCCGCCTGGGCGAGGGCCAGCTCGCCCTCGGGGCTGCCGAGGAAGTCGAACGCGTCCTTGGCGGCGTTGGCCACCACCAGCGCCTGCGGGTCGGCGAGCCCGATATCCTCCACCGCCATGCGCACGAGCCGGCGGGCGATGAACAGCCGGTCCTCCCCGGCATCGAGCATCCGGCAGAGATAGTAGAGCGCCGCGTCCGGATCCGAGCCGCGCACGGTCTTGTGGAGCGCCGAGATTAGGTTGTAGTGGCCCTCCTGCGCCTTGTCGTAGATGGGCGCGCGCCGCTGCACGATCGCTTGCAGCGCCTCGGCGTCGAGGGTCTCGCCGGGGCGGGCCGAGCGCCAGACCTCTTCCGCCAGGGTCAGGGCCGCGCGGCCGTCGCCGTCGGCCATGCGGACCAGAACGCCGCGCGCCTCCTCGGTAAGCGGCAGGGCCTGGCCCGTCAGCGCCTCGGCCCGGACCAGCAGCCGCGCGACGGCGCCCGGATCGAGGGCCCGGAACAGCAGCACCCGGGCGCGGGACAGGAGCGCGGCGTTCAGCTCGAAGGACGGGTTCTCCGTCGTCGCGCCCACCAGCGTGACGGTCCCGTCCTCCATCACCGGCAGGAAGGCGTCGAGCTGGGCCCGGTTGAACCGGTGGATCTCGTCGACGAACAGCAGGGTCCCCTGCCCGGTCGCCCGCCGCTTGCGCGCCGCCTCGAACACCTTCCGCAGGTCGGGCACGCCGGAGAAGATCGCCGAGATCTGCTCGAAATGCAGGTCGGTGCCCTGGGCGAGCAGCCGCGCAACCGTGGTCTTGCCGGTGCCGGGCGGCCCCCAGAAGATCAGCGAGCCGAGCGTCCGTCCCCGCAGCAGGCGCGTGAGCGCCCCGCCCTCCCCGGTCAGGTGTTCCTGGCCGACGACCTCGGCGAGGGTCTGCGGGCGCAGCCGGTCCGCCAGCGGGCGGGCGGCCTCGGCGCCGGGGGGGCGGCCGGGATCCGGCGCGGCGGGTGTCTCCGCGGAGGCGAACAGGTCGGACATCCGCGCATCAACACCGGGCGCGGCCGGGGGCGCAAGCCGGGAGCCGGGGCTTGCCCACGGCCACGGGCTCGGCGCCCCGCGACGGGATCAGCCGCCGAACACCGAGGTCAGGATCTCGCCGTTGCGGTTGATCGCGACCTCCCAGGAATTGAGGCTGTTGCGGGTGACCCGGTCGAGGTCCTTCGTGGTCGCCATCGGCACGCCGTTGACCGCTACGATCACGTCGCCCTTCTGCAGCCCGACCCGAGCCGCGATGGAGTTCTCGTCCACCGCCTGCACGGCCACGCCCTCGGCCGGGAAGTCCACCTGCATCTCCTCGGCCACCGCCGGCGAGGTGTTGACGAGGGTCGCGCCGACGAACGGCGAGCGGGTCTTCACCTTGAGCGCGTCCCGGGGACGCGTCTCGGGAGCCGGGGCGAGCTTGACCGGGACCGTCTGACGGGTCGTGCCGCGCAGGATCCCGAACCGGGCGTGGCCCTGCACGCCCTTCAGGGCGAAGCGGTAGCCGAAGGCCTCCGGATCGGCGACCTCCTGGCCGTCGACCGTGAGGATCAGGTCGCCGCGCTTCAGGCCCGCCTCCTCGGCCGGGCTCTTGGGCTGGAGGCTCGCCACCAGCACGCCGGTCGGGTGGTCGAGGCCCATGCTGTCGGCGATGTCGGGCGTCACGCTCTGGATGCGCGCCCCGAGCCAGGGCCGGCGCACGACGTTCGCCCCGTCCCGGGCGGCGTCGACCACCGCCTTGACCATGCCCACCGGGATCGCGAAGCCGATGCCGTGGCTCCCGCCGGATTGCGAGTAGATCGCGGTGTTGATGCCGACGAGTTGGCCGCGCAGATCGACCAGCGCGCCGCCGGAATTGCCCGGGTTGATCGCCGCGTCGGTCTGGATGAAGTACTGATAGTCCGCCGAGCCGACCTGCGTGCGCGCCAGCGCCGAGACGATGCCCTGCGTCACCGTCTGGCCGACGCCGAACGGGTTGCCGATCGCCATCACGAAGTCGCCGACCTCCAGGGCGTCGGCATCGCCGAACGGCATCGGCACGAGGCCCTTCGGCGGTTCCTTGATCTTGAGCACCGCGAGGTCGGTGCGGGTGTCGCGCATCACGATCGTGGCCTCGAACTCGCGGCGATCCGCCAGGGCGATCCGCACCTCGTTCATGTTGTCGATGACGTGGTTGTTGGTGATCACGAGCCCGTCGGCATCGACCAGCACGCCCGAGCCCAGGGAGCGCTGCGCCCGGTCACCCCGGGGGCCGCGGCCGCCCTCCGGCTCACCGAAGAAGCGGCGCATGAACTCCTCCATGGCGCTGGTGCGCGCGCTGGAGCGCTTGTCCACGTGGGAGGCGTAGACGTTCACCACCGAGGGCGCGGCCCGCTTCACCACGGGGGCGAAGGAGAGCTGCACGTCGGCCTTGCTGAGCGGCACGACCTTCGCGGTGCCGTCCTTCGCGGGCTCCCGGGTCTCCGTCCGCGCCATCTGCGCCGCGGCCGGGCTGGCGGCCAGCAGGGCTGCGACGAGGGCGGGCAGGGTGAGGCGGGTCAGCATGCAGGGCTCCGGCGTCTGGGCGGGCGCGCCGTCCAGGCCGAGACAAGGCAGGCGCACCGTGCGGCCCCACGCTATCGAGGCCGATTGCGGCAGGTCGACGACACCTTCGCCGCAGGCGGGGCGTGTCGCCGTCAGACGGCTTCCTTGCTGCGCGCCCGCCGCTTCCCGGCGGGCTGCGGCGCGGGCTCGGCTTCGGGTTCCGGCGCCGCGGCGCGCGGCTGCCCGAGGCCCAGGGAGCGGGCGAGCTGCGAGCGCTGCTCGGAATAGCTCTGGGCCGTCATCGGGTAGTCCGAGGCGAGGCCCCACTTGGCGCGGTAGGCCTCCGGCGTCAGGCCGCGCAGGGTGAGGTGCCGGCGCAGCGTCTTGTAGGGCTTCCCGTCCTCGAACGAGATCAGGAAGTCCGGATTGATCGAGCGCCGGATCTCCTGCGCGGTCGCCTTGGCGATCGGCGGGCTCTGGCCGGCGTCGCAGACCCCCCGAATCGCCGCGTGCACCTCGTTGAGGAGGCCGGGCAGATCCGCGCTCTGCACGTGATTGTGGCTCACATAGGCCGAGACGATCTCGGAGGCGAGCGTGACGAGGCGGAGAGAGCCGCCGTTCGACTGGGCCATGTCTCGTGCGTTGCCTTCTCGTGATGACGAAACTCGCCAGAACGCAAGCACTGCGTCGCGATTCGGACGCCTGATACAATCGCATTCGCAAGAAGCGTCAAGTCTTAAATTCGGAACTGGGGTATACGGTCCCAAATAGCGTAATAAGAGCGATCTTGATCGCTCAACCTCAAGGAGTAATGCCTGTCAGGGTCTCGCTTGTGCGCAATCGATATTGCCGAATTATCCCTGCGACCTGACGCGGCCTGCACTCTACAGCCGAAGGTGCGATGCGGTGCCGGCTATAGAGCTTACGAGGCCGTTTCTGCCCATCGATTGTGCATTCGCAGAGCGTCGCTGGCCGATACCTCAAAGCCGATAGGACAACCTCAGCGACGCTTTGTGGCGGTCGCACCTCGGCGGTGAGCGACGGAGGGTCTGGAAGCGGACCGACGGTGCGCCAGTGGCGCAACCTGATCGCGAACTCGCCCGGGCGTTCGGGCCCAGTCTGTGGCTGGACAAACGCAGAACCCGCCGCGCTGTTAAGCGCGGCGGGTTCTGCGTGTCGGATTTGGTTGCGGGGACAGGATTTGAACCTGTGACCTTCAGGTTATGAGCCTGACGAGCTACCGGGCTGCTCCACCCCGCGCCAAGTCTGTACGGCTGGTCCGGGTCGACGCGGGCTCTGTGTGAGCGTGCGCCGTGTCCGGGGGCCGGATCGGTGTTCGTGCTGAGGGAAGGTGTGTGCATTGCGATGGGCAGGTCTGGCGGCGACCGACTCTCCCGTGTCTTGAGACACAGTACCATAGGCGCTGGCGTGTTTAACGGCCGAGTTCGAGATGGGATCGGGTTCTGGGCACGCCGCTCAGGCCACCAGACCGGCGCATCGCAACTCGTTTGGCACTGGGCGGCGCAGGGTGCTGCGACGGCGAGTGCTCAGTTCGGCAAGCATGCAGCGTCTGGCGCTGCGGGTCTTTCTGCAACCGTGCCTCGCGGACACGGATCACGAGAGCGATCAAGCCAATCGGGCGATTAGTACCGGTCGGCTCAACGCGTCGCCGCGCTTGCACCCCCGGCCTATCGACGTGGTCGTCTTCCACGGCCCTCAAGGGAGGT
>NZ_FNVI01000055.1:0-17199 GCF_900107945.1 Methylobacterium sp. 190mf
CGCAAGTTGGCGGTTACGATGCACGCCATGCTGAAGTCTGGCGAGAGATTTGACCGCACCGCCGGAGCGGTCGCCTGATCTGACGAGCGGATCGCGTTCGCGCGGCGAGCACACAGGTCTGTCCTTGCCGGGACGTGGGCAGAGCCATTCCGCCTGATGGGGTGCACCCGCTGACTCAGCGAAGTGCGGCATCCACATTGGAAGGCTCCTCCCGCGAAGCTCCATCATGCGGCGGCTCCTGCCGACCGCGAAGACGACCCTGCACCCGGCATATGGTCACGATCACCGCAGAAAAAGCTTGCGTTTCGCCCCGCGATTAGACGACCCCATCTGCTTTTGAGTGAAATAGGCATGAGAGTGGACATAGTGCTCTCGCCTAACGGCCGATGCGTAACGGATTTTCGATGACGCTTGGCACTGGCGCCGTTGCGAGCGATCGGCCAAACTCACGGCCGGCCGGTTCGCCACGGCACGTGTGAGTTCCGGGAACCGGGGGAGGAGGGCATGCCGTGCCGCTCAACCGCCTTGACGATACCGGGCAGCTGATCCAGCCACCGGATATCCAGCGCACGACGCTGTCGTTGGACGTCCTAGGCCGCTTCGTATGCAGCACCTGGGATGAAGCCATCAACAATGGCGGGGCTCCCTTCGACGTCGTCATCATCGGGGCCGGCATGTTCGGCGGCTACTGCGCGGACAAGCTTGCGCGGGCAAGCGGCCGGCGGCCCTTAAGGGTTCTGCTGCTCGAGGCGGGACCGTTCCTTCTGCCGACGCACCTGCAGAACCTACCCCGGATGGGTCTGAATGTACCGGGCCCTCGTCCGCCGACTCAGGACGACGGAAGGCCGCGGGAACTCGTCTGGGGGATGCCATGGCGGAGCAACGTGGACTGGGTGGGTCAAGCGTACTGCCTAGGCGGGAAGTCGCTCTACTGGGGAGGGTGGTGCCCGCGCTTGGAGGAGGACGATCTTGCGTCCTGGCCTCCCGAGGTCGCTGACTACCTACGGAGGAACTACGCCCGGATCGAACGTCAGGTCGGCGTTTCGGAAACGACGGATTTCATCCAGGGACCACTCTTCGAGCTACTGTCGAGCCGGTTCGCGAAGTTCCCCGGCATGATCGCCGACGTGACCAAGGTCGAAAACGCGCCTTTGGCCGTCCAGGGACAGTCACCTGCCTCGGGCCTCTTCGCCTTCGACAAATACAGCAGCGTGACCCTCCTGATCGATGCCGTGCGTGAAGCCGCCGGCAATAGCGATGCCGCGCGACGCCTCTTCATCGTGCCTAATACTCACGTCACCAAGCTAGAGACGGCAGACGGGCACGTGTCCGGCATCCGCGCTTGCGTCAACGGAGCCGATCGGTATCTCGGGCTGGGGCCGGGTACGAGGATCGTTCTGGCGGCGGGCATGGTGGAGTCGACGCGCTTGGCTTTGCGCTCGTTCCCGACCAGCAACGATGCGAGAACGGAACGGATCGGAAGAAACCTGACGTCGCATGTCCGGAGCAACATGTACTTCAGAGTCAAGCGGAGCGCCCTGGATCCGCAGAACACTCTCCCAAAGCGTCTGCAGACCGCGGCGCTTCTCGTTCGAGGATCGACTCCGGACGGGAAATTCCAGGTGCAGGTGACGGCGTCTTCGGACCTGGCCGGCAACTCCGACGCAATGCTCTATACGATGATACCGGACATCGATCAGTTAGTTGGGCTCCTTGAGATGCAGGAGTCGGATTGGATCGCCTTTGCTTTTCGCGGCGCCTCCGAACTGAAAGGGCGACAGGATCTGCCGGTACCGAACACCGAGAGCAGCTGGATCAATCTCAGTCCATTCGAGTCCGACGAGTTCGGACAACCACGCGCCTACGTCCATTTCGCACCGAATGCTGCAGATGAGCGGCTCGCGCAGGCTATGGAGAGCTGCATGGTCGCGCTCGCCAAGGCACTCGCCAATGGTGCCGCAGCAGACATCGATCTGCATGATCCTCAGCGAGATCCGCTCGGCTCGACCTACCACGAGAGCGGTACTCTCTGGATGGGCACAGACCCCGGGACATCGATCACCGATCCGGACGGACGCTTCCACCACATCGCGAACGCCTATTGCGCAGACCAGGCGCTCTTCGTGACCGTCGGATCGGTCAATCCGACCCTTACCGGCCTCACGCTGGCTCGCAAGGTGTCGGAGGCGATCGCGGCCGAGGCGGAGCTGGCGTAGTTGCCTAGATCTCGTGGCTTCATCGACTTGGTTACCGGATGGGTCTGAAACTCGGTCGACGTGCTTAGGCTGACCTAACCGGCTGGCTTTGGACCGGGCTGATTGAGAGGATCGGCCAGGACCGGAGGACTCGGACATGCGGCGAGGTCAGAAGACGAGTGCGGAGCAGGTCGTGCTGAAGTTGCGCCAGATCGAGGTGCAGACGGCCCAGTGCAAGAGCTTGGCCCTGGCGTGCAAGGAGGCGGAGATCTCCGAGCAGAGCTACTACCGCTGGCGCAAGGAGTACGGCGGGCTCCAAGTCGATCAGGCCAGGAAGATGAAGGAGCTCGAGCGCGAGAACGCTCGGTTGCGGCGGCTTGTGGCGGACCTGTCTTTGGAAAAGCAGGTGCTGGCGGACGTCGCCTCGGGAAACGTATAGCCCCCGAACGACGCCGGCAGGCGGTGGCTGGCATCCGGGAGAAGTACGGCCTCTCGGAACGTCACGCCTGCCGGATCGTCGGCCAGCACCGGGGCACGCAGCGCTACGTGCCCAGACTGCCGGCCGACGAGGATGGGCTGACCCGCGCCATCGTCGCCTTGGCGTCCGAGTACGGGCGCTACGGCTATCGCCGCGTCACCGCGCTGCTGCAGGCGGCAGGGTGGCAGGTGGGCAAGGACCGGGTTCAGCGCATCTGGCGTCGCGAGGGGCTGAAGGTCCCGCAGAAGCACCGGCCGCGCAGCCGGCTTTGGCTGAACGACGGCTCGTGCGTGCGGCTGCGCCCGCTCCACCGCAACCACGTCTGGAGCTTCGACTTCGTGCAGGCCCAGACGCACGACGGCCGAACCTTGCGCATCCTGACGCTGATCGACGAGCACAGCCGGGCGTGCCTCGCGCTGAAGGTGGCGCGGCGCATCAACAGCGTCGGCGTGATCGAGGCGCTGGCCGACGCCATGTGCCTGCACGGCATCCCGGAACACATCCGCTGCGATAACGGCCCTGAGATGATCTCAAGGGCACTGCGCAAATGGGTCGCCAAAACTGGCTCGCAGATCCAGTATATCGCACCCGACTCTCCGTGGGAGAACGGGTACTGTGAGAGCTTCAACGGCAAGCTGCGCGACGAGTGCCTGCGCCAGGAGATCTTCTACTCGCTCAAGGAAGCCCAGGCCATGATCGCCCTTTGGCAGAACACCTACAACCGCGTCCGGCCGCACTCGTCCCTGGGCTATCGGCCACCAGCGCCTGTCAGCTTCCCAGATCTCGCCTTCCGGCTACCCATGGCAGCGGCCGTGCAGTAGCCTCTCACTCGGCTCGGTCCAAAATGCCGGTCAGGTCACAGTACCCGGAGCAGCTTGGCCTTTGACCTTTTCGAAAATCCGGGTGATCTGAAGAAGGGTCCAGTGCGGAGACCCCTTATGTCCAATTCCTACGCCAGCCATCTCGAAGCGCCTCTCGGGCTCGCTCGCCCATCGTTGCGCGACGCAGCCTTGCGCATTCTTGCAGCACACGGCCGCGACGTTTCCTTCGATCCGTATCCAGCCCGCTATGCCTCAGTCGCGGGGCTCAAAGTCTTCTACTTCAAGAGCGAACCTGGCGTGATCGCACGCCGAGGGCCGGGCAACTGGAGCACGCCGCCGGGTCCCACAACGGACGGAATGCAGCACCTCATCGACATCGATGCCGGCGCACACGTGCTTGGTGTCGGTTGGCGTGGCAATGGAACAGTTCTGCACGATCGCTTCGTCCGCGGCCCGTGGGAGTTCGAACTTCTACGTGCAGCCGGCATGTCGGCTGGCATCCCACAGATGAACCGTGTAGCGCCTGCCGGTCCTGCGCGCGGTAGCCGGATGACATGGCCAATTGAAGAGATCGTCGGCACTCGCCGAGGCCGGCTAGGCTACCCGATCACCTTGGACGTGGTCGGATACTGGACCAGCATGCCAGAGGTTGCGCCTGCAGGTTCGAGCTTCGCCGATCTCGTCGCCCTAGTGACGAAATGCTACGATGCCTCTCGTGCAGCGGACGGAGAGGCGGACAGCAGCGTTGGCATCACCGGTTTCGGCTTCAAGGCTTGGATAGGAAAGCGCCCATTCAAAGCGGGGGCCCCGACGGGCAAACCGGACCTCCGCTACTGGATCGCTCCGCACGGCGGCGCGCGAGCAGCGGCGGCACTGCTGCTCCTGCTGTCGCACGCTGCCCGCACAACGCATCGGCATCTTTTCGAACATTCCTTGACCCAAAAGGAGCATGACGTACACCTTTTATCGCGAGCGACGCAGCGCCTGCCAAATGCATCCTGGATTTGAGCGTGTAGATGCAGAATGACGGTCGGCGTAGGTCGGCGTAGGTCGTGTCCCGGGTGATGGTGTAGCTCGCTGGTAGCGGGAGAGCCCGCCTGCGCGCCGTTCACAGCGCTGTAGCAGGCGGGATCTCTCGCGGGGTGGTCATCGGCGGTTGCCGGGTAGGGTCGGGTTGCGAGCACCAACCCCGAACCCGAGAGACCCCCGATGACCGACGAGATGATGGCCCTGCGCGGGCTGATGGAGAAGAGCGCCGACGCCGATCTGCTGCGCGAGATGATCGGCTTTGCGGCCGAGCGGCTAATGGAGCTGGAGGTTGGTGGCCTGACCGGCGCGGCCCACGGCGAGAAGAGCGCCGAGCGGCTGGTCCAGCGCAACGGCTACCGTGACCGGGATTGGCAGACGCGGGCCGGCACGGTCGAGCTGCGCATTCCGAAGCTGCGCAAGGGCAGCTACTTTCCGGGCTTCCTGGAGCCGCGACGCATGGCCGAGAAGGCGCTCACGGCTGTGATCCAGGAGGCCTACATCCAGGGCATCTCGACCCGCTCGGTTGATGACCTCGTCCAAGCGATGGGCGGCGCAGGCGTATCGAAGAGCCAGGTCAGCCGGCTCTGCCAGGAGATCGACGAGCGCGTGGGCGCGTTCCTCGACCGGCCGATCGAGGGTGAGTGGCCGTATCTCTGGATCGACGCGACCTACGTGAAGGTGCGCCAGGACGGCCGTATCGTCTCTGTCGCTGTAATCGTGGCGGTGGGCCTCAACGGTGACGGCCGTCGCGAGGTGCTCGGCATGGATGTCGGCCCGTCCGAGGCCGAGACGTTCTGGACGGACTTTCTCCGCAAGCTGGCGCGCCGCGGCCTGCGCGGGGTCAAGCTGTGGATCGGCGTTGAAGCGGGACCCTAGATCAAAGCCAAGGCAGCGCGTTGTTATCACTAGCGAAATCGAGGGAGGAGCGGGGTTCCGGCCGGCGCCGATCGGGACCCCACCTCTAAATGGAAAAACGTCCGCTTGTTGAGGACATTACCGTCCTTCGGACAGGGGTCCGGGTTCGGCGCTTATCTACATTCGGGGGCTGTCGCCACGGTGAAGGGGCATCGGGTCGCGGTGGCGGGTGGGTTTACCCGCTCCGGTGCGCCGGGCCGTCGGGCCCTCTCGCCGAAGCTCGGCGGCCACGTCTTCGTCAACACCGAGGGCCGGAAGTGGCGCGGTCACCTTCGGAAGGTGAAGTCGGGCCTCTACATTCCGGCCGAGATGACGAGCGGCGCCACCCTGGCGGCATTCCACCGCGTGACGGAGCGCGAGCTACCCATAGAGGCGGCCAAGGTCTTGGCCGAGCTTCTGGCGGAGGCGTGAGCCTCCAGGCCCGCGCGGCCCAGGCTTTAGGGCTCGGGAGGCTTCCAGGCCCACTGGGCCAATTTAGCCTTGTTCATGGTTGGGCGGGTAAATCCTCAACCAGGACGACGCGCGATTTTGCCTTTCGATCCCAGCTCGCCGGTGACCTGCGCGACCTGGGTGAAAGCTGAACCGCCATGCTTATCGTCGTCGCCGGCCGATCCGACCTCGCCCCATACATCTCGCCGGTCGAGGTCGGCCGGATGCGAACCGCGTGGTGCCGTCTGAGCAAGCGGCGCATCGGGCTCGGACAGAGTACATCACGTCCCTCGACGTCGTGGGGCGGGAGCGCGCTGCCGACGCCGTGTGGCACCGTGCCCTAATGGAGCTGGCTGAGCAGCTCGTCGGCCTGCCGAGGCTCGCCGTCGCCTTGCCATGCCTGCTGGCGCGCCCGTGGGAGAGCGAGGAGGCTGTGGCCGCGTAGGGCCATCGATCCGGCGGCATTCACCGCGAGCAGACGGGCCGCGCTTGCCACGCCCTCTCACTCGACGGAGCAAGGGTTCGGCGATCTCCGTACCTATCCGGAGGAGGTGCAGGAGGTCGCCAACGGCTGGCGCGTAGTCATTCAGTAGTTCGCAGATCTGAGAAGCGGTCATCAGGTGCCTTCGGGTGGGGCGCACCTCCGGCGCCTTGCGGCGCTGGAACGGCACGCAAGGCGACAGACATGGCGAAGCCACCGCGCGGAGGATCCGGGCGATTTGAGGCAGGCTCAAGCTGTCGGGGGCTGCACCAGATTATGCCCACTGGGCGCACGTCTGGCGACGATGGCTTTCTTCAAGGTTTCGGCCGTCGGGTCAAGCGCCTCGTGGCCACAGGCTAGGCCGACGGTCCCCACGATAGATGGCAGCGGCCGGCCTTTACCCATCGCACCTCATGACCGGATCCTGGGGAGCGCCCCACCTTACGAGCGCGGATTGTTGCCGGACAAATGATACAGTCTGGATTACATTTCACGTTTCGTTCTTGACTAGAACAGCGTTTACGCCTTACATAATCGGGAATTCGGCTTACAAGGTTGCGTGATGCCTGTCTCCCATGACGATCTGCTCGAACTGGTCGACGCCGCGCTTGCGGCCGACTACACGCGTGTGCGCCGCGTCGGGAGCAAGATTGCCGGCGACCTCGATGACGAGAACGTCGCGCGCGCGCTGCGCACCCTAATCCGCCGCAAGGGCGTGCCGCTGCGTGCCTCCGGCTACGCGGAGAGCCTGCCGGTCGACGGCAAGTCACGCTTGCCCCTTATCGAGGAGCTGTCTTGGCCGACCACGCCGGTGTTCCTGTGCGATGCCAAGGGCCCCGTGGTCTCGAGTTTCATCGAAGACGTGCGCAACGCGGACCTCCTATCGTCCAAGGGGCTCGCGACGCGCTTATCGATGCTGCTTTCCGGGCCGCCCGGCACTGGCAAGACGCTGCTCGCCGGCCACATCGCCGCGCAGCTCGGCCGTCCTCTCTACACGGTGCGGCTAGACTCGGTGATCTCCTCGCTTCTCGGCGACACCGCCAAGAACATCCGCAGTATCTTCGACTTCGTGCCGTCGCGCGAGGCCGTGCTGTTCATCGACGAGATGGACGCGGTCGCCAAGGTTCGCGACGACCGGCATGAGCTGGGCGAGCTGAAGCGCGTCGTCAACACCGTCATTCAGGGCCTCGACTCCCTCGACGACCGAGCCGTGGTTCTTGCGGCGACAAACCACCCACAGCTTCTCGACCCCGCCATCTGGCGGCGCTTCCCCTACAAGATCGACCTCGGTCTGCCGGACGCAGATACGCGAGCCGAAATGTGGCGTCATTTCCTGTTCGAGGGCGCGGACGGGGCGCAGCCTCTCCAGGTACTGGCGACCGTCTCCGAGGGCCTGAGTGGGGCAGACATCCAGAACATCGCTCTGTCGGCCCGGCGCCACGCCGCACTCAGCGGCGGCAGCGTGGACACTGGAGCCGTGGTCTGGGCCGTTCTGCGCACCCGCGAGGGGCAGCTCACCCTGCCGAGCCGGCAGGGTGTCGCGGCCGAGCATCGCAAGGAATTCGCCCTACGCCTGAACGACATCTCCGTCCGACAAGCCGAGATCGCCCGGCTCCTCGGCGTCTCCAAGCCGACCGTAGGTGCTTACCTGAAGGAGCTCGGACATGCCGCCGGATGACCGCCGCGAGCGCCCGCTCCTCAACCCGGTCCTGACACTGCGCAAGGAACCGGTGCCGGAGGCCGCCAAAGGCGGCGGCCCAAGCGAGAAGGACATCGTGCAGGATCGCCTGCCCGCACAGAGGCGGGCGCTCTCGGCGCGGCTAGAGGCGATCGCGGCCAGCGGCGCCACCGCCCCGCACGCCGGGCGCATCCACCTCGCTGTCGAGATGTTCGAGGACTCGTTCGCGCCGAGCTGGACGCCTCGCCCCCTGTTCACGGACGGTCGGCGCGCGCGCCTCGTCGCGCCAGCCCGCAACGGCTACCTCGTCGAAGCCGAACTCGCCTACCTGCCGAGCCTCGCCCGGCACATCCGCAGCGCCTCAGCGGTCGACGCGCGGGTCGCCATTTCCCGGGTACGCGACATCCGGGCCTATGGCGCCGACGAGTTGCTCCGTGGGCGGGAGATTGAGGCGCTCTGGGACCGGGCTACTGAGGTGGAGGGTGGCAAAGCCTTCGTCCTGTGGCTGCTTCCCTTCCGCGACGAGGGGGCCCGTGCGTCGGTGGTCCAGACCCTCATGCGGTTCGAGGCCGAGCGGGCCGTGGTGCCGACCTACTCGGCGGTCGAGTTCCCCCTGGCGCGCAGGGACGGGGCGGACGCACTCGTGACTATCCGAGGCGACGAGACCAACCTCGCCCGGACCGTCCGCCGGTATCGCGGGGCGGGCCACGCGCGCGGCGTCGTCACAGTGCCGAGCCGCGACGCGCTACGGACCATCGTCCTGTCGGGCTCGTCCTTTCGCATCGACCCGGTGCCGCGCATCGAGGCGACAGCGCCCGGCATCGGTGCCGAGCCGACACCGCCCGTGCCAGACGCCGGCGCCCAGCCGATCGTCGCGGTGGTCGACGGAGGGCTCACCGCGCAAAGCTACGCCGCTCTTGAAGCCTGGCGGGCACACGATCTCGTGCCGCCAGGCATGGCCGACCACGTGCACGGCAACCGCGTGACCTCCCTCGTGGTCCACGCCCATGCCTGGAATAACCGCCTCGGCCTGCCGCGCCTCGATTGCCGCGTGGGCACGGCGCGCGCCGTGCCGCGCGAGGGCTCGAACTATCCGGCAGACCCTGCCCGTCTCGTCGACTACCTGCGCGCTCTCGCCCGCGCGCACCCTGAGACGAAGGTCTGGAACATGTCGTTCAACGCGGTCGAGCCGGAGGCCGAAGCCGACCTCGTGAGTTTTCTCGGCGACGAGATCCGCTCGATCGCGCGTGAGCACGGCATCCTGCCGGTTATCTCCATCGGCAACCGGCGTCGTGGCGGCACCGACCAGCTCTGCGCCCCCGCCGATTGCGAGGCGGCCCTGACGGTCGGCGGGCGAGATCACGCAGGGGACGGCATTCCTGGCGGCCCCTGCGGCGTCTCGCTGCGCGGCCCTGGCCCGGACGGCATGCTCAAGCCGGACCTGTCGTGGTTCTCGCGCCTCCGCATGATCGGCGGCGGCCAGCAGACGGGCAGCAGTTTCGCCACACCCCTGGTATCGTCGCTGGCAGCGCACACCTTCGCCAACCTGCGGGACCCGACCGCCGACCTCGTGCGGGCGTTGCTCATCAACGCGACTGAGCTGGAGGGGCACGACGCGGCCCTGGGCTGGGGTACGCCCTGGCATGACCATCTCCCCTGGACCTGCGCGCCCGGCTCCGTGACCCTCGCGTGGCGCGCCACGATGCGTCCAGGCTTCAACTACTACTGGCGTGACATCCCGATCCCGCCCGAGATGGTGAAGGCAGGCAAGCTCGCCGGTAAGGGGCAGCTCACGGCAATCCTCAATCCCCTCGTCGCGGAGGATGGGGGCCCCAACTATTTCGCGACGCGCCTGCAGGTCGCCCTACAGTACGGGACCCGCGTCGGGGGCACCGGTAATCTGCTCGGCTCAATGCGGGAGGACCGGGCGCCGGAGCGAGAGGCCAGGGCCGACTTGGCCAAATGGCACCCTGTCCGCCGCCACATCCGGGATTTCGGGAAGCGTGGGGGCATCGCATTCAGCGGCAACACCATGCGGCTGCACGCCCGCATCTACGCCCGCGACCTGTTCCAGTTCGAGGACGTCACCAGCCATCACGACCTCGGCGAGCAAGACGTGGCTTTTGTGCTGACCCTCAGCGACGGGTCAGACGGGAGCGACCTCTACAACTCCATGACGCAGCGGCTCGGCACCTTCGTCGAGAGCGCTGTGGTCGAGCAGGCGGTTGAGATTGAGCGGGAGTGAAGCAGTGGTTATGCAGCTTAAGATTATCAGAGTTCATAGTCATGGCGACGTTGGTAACGAACGTGTTTGGATGAAAGTTACCGGTGATTGCGACCTATCGGATTATGCCGTATTCGATAGCACATATGACGATGATGGCAATGTATCAAATAAAAACAGGCATGTTTTTTGGTTTCCATCACAAAACGTCGAAACAGGTGATTTTGTGTCTCTTCGAACTGGTAAAGGCAAAGATAAAACACTCGTCAATGATGACGGAAACACAGTGCACCGATTTCATTGGGGGTTGGGCACATCGGTTTGGAACGATGATGGTGACGTTGCAACCCTTGTTCGCATTAACGAATGGGTTTCAAATCAAGTAAAATAATTATAATGTTTTCTGACTAGGTATCACAAAGATGAAGATATTTTGGTCTTGGCAGAGCGATATTGCGCAAAGGATCTGCCGTGAATTCGTCCGCTCGGCGCTGACAACCACACTGCCGCGCCTAATGGCGGAACTTGACCTTGAGGAGAGTGAGCGGCCCGAGCTCGATCATGACACCCTAGGCGAGCCCGGTCTCGTAGATATCGCAGCCACGATTTTTCGGAAGATTGAGGAAGCCTCCGTCTTCGTCGCAGACGTAACTTCGATAGCCACGACGGGCCAGGGCAAGAAGGTTGCCAACCCAAATGTCCTGATTGAGTTGGGGTACGCCCTCAAGGCGCTCGGGCCCGAGCGCATCGTCCTGGTTGCCAACGAGCGGTATGGCGGCGGTCCGGCCGACCTGCCCTTCGACCTGCGCAACCGGCGGGGTCCGATCACCTACAGGCTCGACCGCAACGCTGACGAGACCGCCATGGAGGCTGCTCAAGGGCCGCTCGTTGAGGATCTGGTAGCCGCCTTATCCGCCACTCTCAGCGTCGCCCGTACAACTCGGGACGCTGTGCTTCAGCCGGTCGTCCAGCCGAGCCGTCCGGGCGACCCCTCCGTGTGGTTCCCGGCAGGAACGATGCTTCAGGCTCGGGACTGGTTTGGTCGTGCGGGCGTACAAAGGGTTGTCCTACCTGAAGCGCCACGCAGCTACATGCGCATTATCCCGGCCGGGTGGGGCGACCCGCAGCCCGCTGCGCTGGATCTTCACAACCTTGGAGACGAGGCGCGGCTTCGCCCTCTCGGACGTTGGTTGACGGGCGATGGCGGCTTGAACGCAGATGGTGTCTTGTACTTCGAGCCGACCGAGGGCACCGCCCCCTGCGAGACACAGACCATCACGCAGTGGTTTGTAGACAGCGGCGAGATTTGGGGGGTCGACAACAAAGCAGCCCGCTCGATTGGTGGACAGATCCTGTTCGATATCAACTATACAACGCAACGGTGGGCAATCTTCCTACGGTCCGGGCTTGAGGCCCTGCGGAGGGTCGGCGCACTTGGGCCTATCCTTGTCGAGGCGGGCGTCGTTGGTCTCACGACCACCCGCTGGTACGCGGTTTCACCAAGCGCCCGCGTGGAGGGCCTTCGCGACCAGGCTCGGGCGACCCATTCGACCCGGGACTGGGATGAGGCGGCACAGATCGCGTTCATCCTCGACGCCGTGAACCACGTGCGATCAGCCTTCGGCGTCCACCGGGCCTCGTTCGAGGAGGTCGCGCCTCAGATTGAGGCTGGCTGGCAGGGCCTCTGAGACGAAACATCGGAAGAAGACTTGATCGCCCTGGACAGGCCGCGAGCGGCACCCCGGGCATCCACGATGCGCAGTAGGTGGCTCGCGAACATAATGATCTCGGCCGCCTCGCCGGGGTCATCGAGGTCCACGAGCCGGTGCGACTGTGGGTTTTTGTAGGAGCCTATGGCGCCGGCGAAGAGGGATGCGCGTGCCTCCCGCTCGGCCGGCAGCGCGGCCATGTCCGTCAGGGGGCCATTCTCCTTGTTGAAAGCCTTGCGCATCAGGTCGGTGCCGAGGTCGGTGGCAGCGAGACCCGACGCCTCCCGTACCTGCACCTCGACTGTCTTCATCGCAGTGAACACCGCGATGTCGTAGCGACCCCGGTGGTAGAGTGACCAGACATCATCTCGGATCCGCGGGTGTAGAGATGCCTTCCCGAGGTGCTGGGAGGCGATGGCCTCCTTCGGCAAGGCGGCCATCTGGGCAGCACGGCGGCTTAAGCTGCGGCCTTCGGCCTCGCTCCTGTTTTCGGTGTCCAGAATGGGCACCAAAAGGCCTTGCCCCTCCAGCCAAGCCCAGGCCTCAGCGACGGCGTTCGTGGCTTCCCGCTCGCGCCCCGGATAGGGCCCATTGCGCCACCGCGCGCCAGTCGGCGAGATCTCGTCGTAGAGAACCACGTTCAGCAGCCCGCGCAGGCTCATGGAGCGAGTGCCGCCAGACGCTACACGATGGAGTAGGGGCAGAAGGCGTAGGCCTAACTCCTCCGCGCTTAGGGCCAGAAGCGTATCGATGGTCGGGGCGATGTCCTGCAGCCGCACAGCCTCACCCAAAATCCATTAGCATGCCAGCATACTAGTGTAACGGTGTGCAATCACAACACGTCAGGTACCGAACCGTGCCGTGTCTACGCTCTTCACGAAGCGGAGGATCGCGCTGACCGCATCGAAGATGAACCGCGCCTCAGCCGCGTCGACAAGATCGTTATCGTGGGCGAAGGAGCCATTGTTCCGGACATCGTTGAGGTCGTCGAAGATGCCGATCGCGCTCTTGAGCATCCGCACCGTGATGCGGCGTAGCTCGCGCTCGCGCTCCAATGTCTTGACGTACTTGCCGACACGGCTGTGAAGCGGTTCTGTCCGGTCATACGGGATACTGCGCTCATCGAGCAGGTGGGCAAATTTCTTCATACAGTAGAGGTGCAACCGGTCCAGCGCGGGGGCTGGCTTGTCGGCGGCGATGTCGCGCTGGATGGCGGCGACCAGTTCGTCGAGGGTCTCGTCGGGCTTGAACCGCTCCAGCGCGTCCATGCGCGGCCGTGCCTCGGCTCTCTCAATACGCTCAATGAAGGCGAAGACGGCGGCCGCGTCCGCCTCGGCCGGCGGTTCGATCCGTCGATCCCGCATCCCCTCAGCGTAGCTCCAGAGCGCGCGCAGCACCGCGCCAACTGTCTGCCCGTCCTCGGCCTCAATGAAGGCGCGGAGGCGCTTGGCCTTCGACGTGCCGGACGTGTCGTAGGCGCCCGATTGGATGTCGATGCCAAACCCCTCCTCAAACCACTCCGACATCGTGCGGTCGGTGAAGTCGAGGACGTAGCCGCTGGTCATCCCAAAGGCGATATCAAGAGCGCGGCGCTCGGCCGCCAGTGGCTTTGGCATGAGCTAGATCGGCATCCCTACGGCCCGCCGGGCCATACCTGCATCCCGAGTAGGCCTAAGCTCGACTTTGGCCACTCATGCGGCGTGGCAGAGGGCATAGGCCCAGGGCGCTGGCAAACGGAAGCGGGGTTTTGTTCGGGCGCGTCGGCGCGGTGATGTTGCCAAAGTCCGCTCGCGCCAGATCGCATAGCGTACGGCGGCCAGAGCATCGGCGAAGGTCGGGCGCGGTTTGGGGTACCACGCGGCGGCCGCGATCCGTTGCCGTTGGCGGACCGGGAGCCGTGCAGCCAGCAGCGTGACGATCGAGAACAGGGCGAGCAGGCAGGGCGTGGTGCGGGCGATGGCCTTGTCCGACCACTGCCGCTGCGTCTCGACACCGAGATGGGCGCGCGCTTCCTGGAAGGTGACCTCAACGGTCCAGCGACGCACGAACCACCCCACGATCTGCGCGGGCTCGCGCATCGGTTCGGTGCAGAGCAGGGCCTGCGGTGCAAAGCGGCTCTCGGGATCGCGCACCAGCACCCATCGGATCGGCACGACCGGCAGACCGCCGTGCCGCCATACGGCGGTCCCGGAGGCGATCTCAAGGGTGCGCTCGCCCGCCCCGTACCAGCCGGGCACCACGACCGCGTGCCAGCGCGTGTCCTTGGCCGCAAGGATCGCGGCGAGCGTCGGCAGCCGCGCGCCTTTGGTCCGCGGGCGTCCGATCGTGCCGGGCGGCCGCGGTGGGGCCGGCTCGTAGAGAGCAGCATCCAGCCGCAGGCGGGTGATCGCCGTGATGCGGGCGCGGCGCATGGCGTCGAGGAACAGCAAGGCCGAGAAGCCGCTGTCGCCCACCACCACGAGGTCGCGTGCGCGCAGCCAGCGGCGCGCCTGGAGAGCGAGTTGGCGTCCGCAGTCGAGCAGAGGCTTGTGCCGGCGGCCCCGTTCGCGACAGGCGCGCTCGGACGGCACCAGCGCGGTCAGGAACGGCAGCGCCCAGACGCGCCCCGCCCAGGGGATCGGGGCGAGCACCATCAGGCTCATCCAGCGCAGCCCGCTCGCCTTGACGAAATGGCTGTCGGAGGAGCGAACTGGATCACGGTAGATGCCCTTGGCCGCGATCCGCTTGCCGCGGCGGCGCTCGATCGTGTCGTCCAGTCCCAGGACCACGGGGCCGCGTTGCGCGAACGCATCGACGAGGAGACAGAGCAGGATGTGGCTGCCGGAGCGCGGGCACCACGCAGCGCGGTTGAGGATGCGGTGGGCGTTCACGAACCACCGCTCCTGCGCGCGGCCGATGATGCGCAGGACGCTCATCACCGTGCGCCGCCCCGGCGTCAGGATCGCGCCGATCAGCAGAGGCTGAGCATGGCGCCAGGAGCGGTGGACGAACAGCGGCGCGAACGCCAGGATGATCCCGGCGAAGCGGGCAGGCAGGGGCAGCATGGCGGTGTCTCTTGGCGGGGACGCCACCAGCCTATCCGTCACGCCCGCTTCGTCACCTCCGCCCACTCGACGCGCCGCAAATGGCCAAAGTCGAGCTAAGAGTCCTCTCTGATTGGGGTTCGTGAGGCAAGTTTCTCCTGATCGATGTTTTCTGGTTCCGGCTGTATCGCTCCCGCGGGTCACGCGCTTCTCTTCGCGGTCGGCGCGAGGCCGCCGCATGATGGGGTCAGGAGAGCGAGGCGTCTCAATCTGTTTCACGACCTGGTCTGCTGACGCGGACCGGTTCGGGACTCTCAACGAGATCGCCTCACCCATCGTCCCCACGGGAACGATCCGGGTCACCCTCGCGGGTGAAGTCTGGCCTGCCGTCGTCCAGTTCACTTCAGCAGGCGTATCTCGATCAGGCGGCTGCGACGGCCGCTGCCGGCTCCTTGCCAAAGCGGAACTCGGTCCCGTCGCTCCACATCCGATGGAGGATGACGGCGAGCTTGCGCGCAACCGCCACGCGGGCCCGCGCCATGCCACGATGTTTGGCGACCTGCATCCCCCAGGCGCGCAGGCTCGACCATTTGCGCGAGCGCGTCAGCAGGGAATGGGCCGCTTCGTAGAGCGCGGTACGCGCTAGTTCGTCGCCGCAGCGGCTGATCTTGCCCTGGATGTCGGTCTCGCCCGACTGGTAGCGAGACGGTGTCAGGCCGAGATGCGCCCCGACGTTCCGGGAATGCCGGAACCGCTCCGGCTGATCGATGGTGGCGCGGAAGGCCAGCGCGGTGATCGGGCCGACGCCCGGTACACTCATCAGCCGCCGGCAGACCATCTCGCCGCGCACGATGGCGAGGACCTGCCGGGTCAGCCGATCGAGTTGCTCCAGCATCGTGGCCAGGATCGCCAGCAAGGGCGTGACGAGCGGTAGGATCAGGGGATCGTCGCCCGCCATCTCGCGCACCCGCTCGGCAAAGGCCGCGCGGGCCGGGGTGCCGAGCTTGATCCCGCCCTCGCGTAGGATCCCCCGCACCACATTCTCGATGGCTCGCATCTCGTTGAGCACGGTCCGCCGCGCCACCAGCAGCGAACGCCAGAGCCGGGACTGACGCGACTTGACGTGAACCTGCCGGTACCAGCCCGTGCGCATGATCTGAGCAAGCGCGCGGGCATCGTTGCGGTCGGTCTTGTTGGGCATCGTCTTCATCGCCGCGTTGGCGAGCCGCGTCTCGATGCAGACCGCCGGTAGACCCGCCGCCCGAAGCTCGTCGTGCAGCCACGCCGTCAGCGAGCACGCCTCCAGGCCGATGCGCTCCAGGGGAAGGCCGAGCCCCGTCAGGGCAGCGATGAGGGCGAGCGGCTCGCTGGCGGCTCGCAGTTCCTTGATGAGCCGTCCCGTCTCATCGACCACGCAGATCGCGGTCTCTTCCAGGGAGACGTCGAGTCCGGCAAAGTGCGTCATGGCTGCTCCTTCCTGATGCTGTGGCGATCCGACATCGACCACGCTCTCACATCTCGATAGGAGCAGCCGCCTTCAGCGGAACCGCAGCGTGACCCCAATCACCCCATCTGTCCGAGAAGTCAGGTTGATCGGGCGAGGCGTCTGACGAGGATCATGACGGCTGCGGCGTAGAGGAAGGCTCTGGCGGAGGCGAGGGTCGCTTCGGGATCCTTCCAGAGGCGTCGGTTGCGGCTGATCCAGGCGAAGAACCGTTCAACGACCCACCGGCGTGGATGCACGGCAAAGCCGACCTGATCCGGCGGCTTGCGCACGATCTCGACGGCGATGATCGTCGCGCTCGCTGGCTTGTCGCCGGCATAGCCGGCGTCGGCGAAGGCCTTGGTAATGAACGGGAAGCTTCGGCGCGACAGGCGCAGCACCGGAACGGCTCCGTCCCGGTCCTGTACGTCGGCAGGCTGCGGATCGAGGACGAGCGCACGCCCGTCCGTGTCGACCAACGCCTGGCGCTTGCGGCCTTTGACCTTCTTGCCAGCGTCGTAGCCGCGCGGCCCGCCGCTCTCCATCGTTTTGACGGTCTGGCTGTCGAGCACTGCGGCGGACGGCGAAGCTTCTCGTCCGACACGCTCGCGATCAGCCATGACGAGGTGGTGGTTGATCCGGCCGAACAGCCCTGTGTCGCGCCAGCGGCTGAAGTAGCCGAACGTGGTCGAACGCGGCGGTAGATCCTTGGGGATCAGCCGCCATGCGATACC